>NZ_JBUEDD010000005.1:0-521670 GCF_054955055.1 Paenibacillus sp. J5
CCATCTAATATCTATTCACATTAATCTTTTAAATCATTTCAATCCACGCACCTACACGAGGTGCGACGGGGGATCTGATTCAAGTAGGTGGCGTGTCCTACCTATTTCAATCCACGCACCTACACGAGGTGCGACACGCTGTGCTTTACTCATGGCTTGTCCCTCCTTTATTTCAATCCACGCACCTACACGAGGTGCGACACTGCAGCCGGGTGAAGTGTCCAAAAGATGAAGTATTTCAATCCACGCACCTACACGAGGTGCGACGATTTTCAGCGTTGATTTCCTGCAATATATCAGTATTTCAATCCACGCACCTACACGAGGTGCGACAAGGATATTGAGCAGCACAGGGATCGATTCAGTATTTCAATCCACGCACCTACACGAGGTGCGACGGCTCAGAATGCCGAATATGACAAGGCCATGGCTCATTTCAATCCACGCACCTACACGAGGTGCGACGTCAGCAACGATAGGTACAGTCACCCAATCAAATGATTTCAATCCACGCACCTACACGAGGTGCGACTGTAAGAGCCAGTGAAGATTATTTTAGGCTTCCAAGAATTTCAATCCACGCACCTACACGAGGTGCGACGATAGCGAGAGTATTCGGCGATCACCTGAGATACTATTTCAATCCACGCACCTACACGAGGTGCGACCAGAGCCTCTATAGCAGCCTTACAGACTGCGTGTGATTTCAATCCACGCACCTACACGAGGTGCGACGGGACGGAAACTGCGAATGCAAGGAATGCTACTGATTTCAATCCACGCACCTACACGAGGTGCGACGCATTCTCGGTATATGTCCTCTGGAGGCTCCTCATCATTTCAATCCACGCACCTACACGAGGTGCGACGTCGTAAGGATGGCAGGATGTTGTTGATTGGCTCATTTCAATCCACGCACCTACACGAGGTGCGACCCTGGCAGCAACGATAATCAAGTCACTCGGCTGCATTTCAATCCACGCACCTACACGAGGTGCGACGAGCAAGACGCTCGCCAATGTTGCCGCGCCGATCAATTTCAATCCACGCACCTACACGAGGTGCGACCAACATTGGGAACATATGTTCTTAAAATGGTTAAATTTCAATCCACGCACCTACACGAGGTGCGACCGGAATGGAAGAGTCAGTAGTGATTAGAGCTATGATTTCAATCCACGCACCTACACGAGGTGCGACGATTCAGAAGCCTGGGAAGCCGTAGAGACCATGCTATTTCAATCCACGCACCTACACGAGGTGCGACTGTTTATGGAACGCTCCCAGAACCTACAGGAGCATTTCAATCCACGCACCTACACGAGGTGCGACGCACATTAACTTGCACCTTTTCCCCTTTTTGGGCAAGAATTTCAATCCACGCACCTACACGAGGTGCGACGTAGCCCTTCAACCCATCCTCAAAGTATTCCGGCATTTCAATCCACGCACCTACACGAGGTGCGACGCGGAAGAGTTCTAGCTGTTGAGAATAACGCACGTATTTCAATCCACGCACCTACACGAGGTGCGACCTTCCGCATCGCCCCACGCATATCCGTATTTCGCTATTTCAATCCACGCACCTACACGAGGTGCGACTACGATCACTTGGAACGGTGTGTGTTGGTTAATATTTCAATCCACGCACCTACACGAGGTGCGACAGCGAATTATAGCATTTTAATGCCATTTCTTCCTTGATCATACCCTTTTTTAATGAAATTACGCAAGTACTTTCCTGCCGCCACCCGCGAATATCCATCATCAGGGAATTCAGCGACTATTTTCGACAAATTCTGAGGTGCGAATGTCCCAGGGTTTTTATGTGAGCCTCACATTCGCACCAGCTAACGGTAGGCTCAGTTACAGCCCGCTCGCACCAGATTTACGTTGCATTTAGACCATTTACCGACAGCTTCCTGCGATCAGTATAGCCGAAGCACCCGCGGCTGAGCAACAGCCGGGCTCTAGGGCGTGTCTGAAAACTCGTGCAGGGGCAGCTCTTATCGCCTTGTCGCCCCATGCTGCGTTGCCTTTTCTTGACGTACCCCCGGTACGCCTGCGAACAAGCGTCTTGCCTGGAACGAACATTCGGCCAGATCTAATCCGTTCAGAGTGTTCCGACACGCCCTAATTTGCTCTTGCACACACAAACAAAAAGCCGCTGTCTCCTCCCATTCGGGCGAACAGCGGCGTTATGATGGCAAGACGTTAACGTTCAATTTGATTAGTGCCTCCCTATATAAATAATTGCAAATTTCCAACCTCCATCGTCTGGCTACATTTCCAGTTGCAGCATCTCCATCCGCAGCCCGCTCAGCTTCTCCTTCGATGCGGCAATGTCCTCCTCGCTGCCCGCAGCCAGCGCCTCGCTCAGAACAGACAGCTCATAATCCAGCTCATACCGCAGCACCGCGATCCTCTCCTCGGCCCTTCTGGAGTTGAAGGCCAGCTTGATCTCCTCCAATGTGACGAACGGTTTGCGTTGATAGATAATTTTGTGCTCCATGCCGCACACCTCCACAAGTCGTATAATTTCTCCAAACATAATGCTCTCAATCATAATCTGCCGATCCTTGATGCGCTTGACGACGGCGTGCCCCCGAGTATCATTAATCAGCTTCTCCAGCAGCTCCGACAGCTTCTCATCCTTAATGATGTAATCGCCTACAATCCGGTAACGACTATGCAGCCGTTGGAATCTGAGCTTGACCAGCTTTCGGCCTGTTCGGATCGAGATCAAAAATTGCGTCTCCGACTCGCTCCAATACAGGGAGTATCCCTCATGTATGAGATCACGGATGAAATGCTGGATTTGCCGACGGTCGAAACGGAGCTCCAGATTACAATATTCCACCTCATAGCTTTTGTTCACGGCAACCCCTCCCGACGTTTGTAGGATATGCTAGGATGTCTGTTCGAACATATTGACGAAATGTTCTGACAATTTGTTCTTACTTCTATCTTATACCTCATCATATGTTATGGCAACTTGGTTTATTGACTATTTTTCAGGTTCATTTCACCTCCCCGGTTCAATCGCAGCAAAAAAAGGCAGCCGCACAGTACACGAGTCCTTCGTGCAACAGTGCGACTGCGTATATTCCCTCCCCATTCCCCCCGTCCAGCCCCATGACGAGCGTAACTGGAACTCTCCAGCGCCCTGGACGAGGGCCGCCACTCATAACTTGCCTAGGTCGTGTCTGAAAACCCGTTCAAGGGCATTTCTCCCCGCCTTTTCGCCCCATGCTGCGTTGCTTTTTCTTGGCGTACCCCCGGTACGCCAAGAAAAAGCGCCTTGTCTGGAACGAAAATTCGGCCAGATCTGTTCCGTTCAGAGTGTTCAGACACGCCCTAGTTTATCTGGACGCCTCACGAGCAGGCTGCAGCACAGTCGCTCCGAAGCCGAGCAGGACGAAGGCGAATAGCAGCAATATGCCGAGCGGCAAAGCTAACTCGTAGACCGTGGCGCCGCGAATGCTCTCCTCCAGCGCGATTATTGCCCAGCGTTGCGGAGTGAAGCCGGACAGCTTCTGCATGAATTCCGGCATCAGCGCAACAGGCCAGAAGCAACCGCCCAGGATGCAGGTGGGACTGACAACCAGATTATTTACATAGCCGAAATTACTGATGTTCTTGACCACTGCCGCTACTGCTGTAGCAATGCCAACTGCGCTTAGCAGGAAGCATTCCATCACCAGCAGCATGCGCGGCAGTGACACGCCAATATCGAAGCCCAAGAGATAGCGCGTCGTCAGCAGGATCAGCACTTGCTGCATCGTGCCGAGCAGCACGCTCCCCAGAAAATTGCCGAGTGCGATCTCTCCTGCCCCGACCGGGGCCGTGAACATGCGTTGCATCGTGCGCTGCTCCCTATCCTGTACAACCGTAAGTATCGACTGATTCGCCAGCAGCATGACGAACAGCAGCATCATTCCGATGACCATGATCGTGACATCCAGCACCTGACCCGATTGCTCCTTCACGTATCCGATCCCGCTGCCCTGGATCTCCTCCAGCCAGTCGCGAACGGTCGCATCCCGCTCGGCCGAACCTTGAGCTGCCGCAGCAGCAGCCAGCTTGCGCAGCATGCCGTCTTGTGCCTCCAGCTTCACCGCAAGCGACACATTCCACAGCTCCTCCTTCGCGCGCAGAAGCTGCAGCGGCTCTGCCTGTCGGGCATACAATGAAGCCGTATAATCCTCGGGCACGATAATCCCCGCATCTGCCTTCCCGCTCTCTACCAACGCTCGCAGTTGCTCTGCAGTGAGATCGGCTCCAGCCGCGAGCTCGATCCCCTCCAGACCCCCGAGCGAAGCAGACAACTGCTGCCCCAGCTCGCCCTTGTCGTTATTCAGCAGAATGACCTGCTTGATGGACGGCTCCGGGTGAAATAAGCCGATAATGACGGAGATGACGATGACCGGCAGAATAATATAGAGCAGCACGCCCTTCGGCTTGCCAATCGTGCGCCTGACCATCATCCAGGCAATAATGAGGCTGTTCATGTCAACGATACCACCTTTCGCATACGCCAGAATGCCAGGACCAGCAGTACGCCTGTTATGCAGGCAAGCCCCCCGAGCATATCGGCCGCTCCTGCCGCATCTCCGCTCATGAGCATCCTGATGCTGCCGCTCGACCAGTAATTGATTGTGAAGGGTCCGGCAGCCGCAAGCAAGCCGACATCGGCGATCATCCCGCCGCTGACGAACGTCATCACCACGAC
The DNA here is from genome assembly GCF_054955055.1 of Paenibacillus sp. J5. Classification (NCBI taxonomy): domain Bacteria; kingdom Bacillati; phylum Bacillota; class Bacilli; order Caryophanales; family Paenibacillaceae; genus Paenibacillus; species Paenibacillus sp. J5. The sequence continues at coordinate 4,733 of NZ_JBUEDD010000005.1, forward strand.
CAGCAGTGTATAGAGCGTCTCAGCCGTCTTGGCGCTCTTGGAGAGTGAAGCAACTACGACAGCCAGCGCCACGGCAGAGGCAATCGTCAGGACAATGACGACCCCCAGGCGGAGACTGTCCCCACCCCAGTCTACCCCGTACAGGTAATGGGAAGCGAGCACGACAATGACGGCCTGGAAGGCCGCGAACAAGAGCATCCCAAGCGCTTTGCCAGCTACAACAGCTCCCAGCGATGAGGGCATGGCCGCCAGCCGGTGGAGTGTGCGCTGATCCCTCTCCTGCAGCAGACGGAAGATCGTCCCCATAGAGGAATAGAAGAGGAACATGATCATGTACGCCGCCGAGTAGTATTGCAGCGTGCTCAATGTGCCGAGCTCCGAGGCATTGCTCGCGAGCGTGGTGATGTGCACCCCCTCTGTGCTCCCCTCGTTATGGGGCAGCGCCGTCGCCTGCCCGGAGAGTGCCGAGGACGAGAGGACAAGCTGCTGCTTGAGCGTGTCCAGATAAGCTGACAGCACCGCTTCGGCAGTCATATTGCGCGTCGATAGCTGACCGGGGTAGAAGGTCCATTGTACGCTCTCCCCTGCCAGAACGCTGCGCGAGAAGCCCGCCGGGATCATAACCCCATAATCCGCGTTCTGACGATTCATCTGCTGCTCTACCCCGGCAGCCGAGTCTGCATAGTGCACACTCAGGCGCTCCTGCTCCTCCAGATAGCTGCGCACGCTGGCGGCGAGCGGGCCGTCATCTGCCAGATACACCACGGTGCGTACCTTTGCATCAGCCAGTTGAAGGCCGTTGCCGATCAGAAAGATCAGCAGCAACGGAAGTCCGAGCAAGAGCAGCAGCGACAAGCGGTTGCGAAGTATACGCTTGAGCTCATAGTAACAAGAAACGAATAGATAACGCATCGCAACTCCTCCTAATCCCGCAGCTTTCGCCCGGTGAGCTGCAGGAACAGCCGCTCCAGATTCGGCTTATCTCTCATCAGACTGAGCAGACCCATATGATGCTTCCCCAGAATAAACAGGATGTCCTGCATATACGTGTCTGCCTCCTGCATATACAGCTCCAACCGATTGTTGTCCAGCACATGAACCGCCTCTACTCGGGGATGGTGCTGAATCTCTGCTACCGCCTCCTCAGCGATGCGATTCGTCTCGATAACCAGCTTCTCCTTTTGCCCTGACTGTGCGACCAGCTCGTCCTTGGTGCCGCAGGCAATGAGCCTCCCCTGATCGATGATGCCCACACGGGTACCGATCGCCTCAACCTCCTCCATATAATGACTTGTATAGATAATGGTAGACCCCAGCTTGTTAAGCGTGCGTACCGATTCGAGTATATGATTGCGTGATTGTGGATCAATCCCCACCGTCGGCTCATCCATGATGATCACTCGCGGCCGATGAGTAATCGCGCAAGCGATGTTCAGCCTGCGCTTCATGCCGCCTGAGTAGCTGGAGGGGTGCTCCTTCGCCCGCTGCGACAGACCGACGAACTCCAGCGCCTCCGTTACCCGCTCCTTCAGCAAGCGCCCTCTTAAGCCGTACAGCCTGGCAAAGAAAGCAACATTGTCATACGCCGTTAACGATTCATAGATCGCCAGCTCCTGCGGGACAAGACCGAGGCGCGCCTTCGTTTCACGCGGCTGTCTGACCACATCGAAGCCATCGAGCGTTATCGTTCCACTATCGGGCCTCAGCAGTCCAGCCAGCAGATGAATCGAGGTGCTTTTGCCCGCTCCGTTGGGCCCCAGCAGTCCGAATATTTCTCCTTCCTCAATAGAAAGGGACAAATGATTAACGCTGATGTTCATATCATACTTCTTCACAACATCCTTAAAGGCGAGCAGACTCATACCCTTATCTCCTTCCCCGAGCTAACCTTGTGGACAGCAACGCTCTATTATTCGAAATAGCCGCTGCCCTGTTACTAGTCATTGTAGCCCGCTTGCCCTTCGGTGTCAGGTGTCCAAAGTCAACACATCCAGGATGACTAAAGTCATATTGTTCACCAGGCGCCTTCTCTCTATGCGGAACACAGCGGCAGATATGGTATAATAGCGGGGACTTAAACTGCCAACAGGAGGCTGAAATCCGTATGAGCAATCCGCTGGCTGCTGCCCGCCTGCTGCTGCTCATCGTTCCTGCAGCAGCGACGCTCGTTTTGGCAGATATGGAAGCATCGGACCGATTTATATTTGGGACGCTAGCCGCCATCGCGATGTCGAGAATGAGTGTGCTTCTGCCTCGCTGGGCAGCTCTGCTGATCGCCATGGAGATGATCTGGCTGAGCTGGATGGCCTATCATTACAACGGCCTGATGAACCTCTTGCTGCTGTCGCCCCTGATCGCTGCCTTCAGTCGTCAGGATAAGCACGAGCCGCTTGCAGGCCTGATCCTGCTGAACGCCATAGGCTTCCTGATCGGGCTGCAAGGAAGCGAGCCGCTAGTTGCCGGGAGTGCAGCGATCGCCTGGGCAGCGGTCTGTGCGGTGCTGGTCGCTCAGCGCAGAGCAGTGCGCCGTCATGACCGCGTGCATGAGATGCATATCTCGCTCAGCCGCAGCATGGCAGAGCTGGAGCAGGCCAGAGAGCGGCTGCGCCACTATGCCGCCCAGGTCGAGCATTACGCACAGACGGAGGAGCGCAGCCGCATCGCCAGGGAGATCCATGATGATCTGGGTCACCGCCTCATTCGGCTGAAGCTGATGATGGAGGCCGGCCTGCGGCTCCTGGAGCATGATCAGGAGCGAGCCCGCGATCTGCTGGAGCAGGTTCGCCTGCAATTGGAGGAGAGCATGGATAATATGCGCCGAACCGTGCGCAAGCTGTCCCCGGTGGAACGATCGGATGGACGACGCTATGCGCTCGACCGGCTAATCGGAGATACCGCCTCGACGCTGGGCGTTCAGGTGGAGCTTGATATTCAAGGACTGGCGCGGCCACTGTACCCGAGCAGCGAATTCGTCCTCTATCGCAATGCCCAGGAGGCGATCACGAACGCGCTGCGGCACGGCGGTGCGACCACCGTCCATATTACGCTATGGTTCGAGCAGCGACTGGTGAGGATGACGGTTAAGAATAACGGCGCTCTGCCCCCCGACCAGTTGGTTGAAGGGCTCGGCTTGCAGGGCATGCGGGAGCGAGCCGTCATGCTCGGCGGCAAGCTCTCGATCCGGCATGACGAGGGCTATGCTGTTATTACAGAGCTGCCGCTGGCGGCAGGAGAGACGAGGTGAGGCAAAGTAATGATTACGGTACTTATCGTGGATGATGACCCGTATATACGGGAAAGTCTGAAGCTGATTCTGGAGCTGGAGGAAGACATTCAGGTGGCAGGGGTGTGCGCGAATGGACAGGAGGCAGCGGCTTTCACAGCGGCTGCTCCCCAGCTTGATGTGGTGCTTATGGATATACGAATGCCGGAATGCGACGGCGTCGAGGCAACGAGACAGATCAAGGCTCAGAACAATCCGCCTGCTGTCCTCATGCTGACAACCTTCGACGACGACGAATATATTATCGAGGCGATTCGCTGCGGAGCTGGCGGCTACCTGCTCAAGAATGTCCCTCCGTCCAGGATTGTCGCAGCGATCCGAACGGTACACGGCGGTGAGCTGCTCATCCATCCCGACATCGCTCGCAAGCTGGCAGGGCTGATCGGCTCCAGTAAGGAATACGGTGCCGCAAGGATAGACGCCCATAGACAGCCGGATAGCGGCCTTCGCTCCTCTAACGGGGATGGGGGCGGGGAGTCGGGACGCCCGATGCTATCGCCTGCCGCGGCGCTTGCCCCCTACGGGCTGAACGCTACGGAGGAGGACATCATCCAGCGCATTGCAGACGGGCTATCCAATCGGGAGATCGCCGGACAGTTGTTTCTGAGCGAGGGTACGGTCAAAAATTACATCTCGAATATGCTGCATAAGCTGGAGCTGCGAGACCGTACTCAACTGGCGATTTTTTATCTGAAATTAATTCATGGAGGAACTGCGCTATGACTATACAGCATTCACAAGCTGCCCCCGATGCGGACGCGGCATTTTATGGCTTTGCGCCAGAGGACTTTGATGTATTCGCCATTGAAGGATTGGAGCCGCGTATGGAGGCGCTCATCCGCCTTGTACGCCCCAAGCTCCATCTGCTGGGGGATCGGCTGGCCCCTTCGCTGTCCGTGCTCTGTCAGGAAGAGATGTACGCTCATGTTGCCAAGCATGCCCGGCGGACGATTAACCCGCCGAATGACACCTGGGTCGCCTTTGCCGCCAACAAACGGGGCTATAAGGCTCACCCTCATTTTCAGGTCGGGATGTTCGAATCCCATCTGTTCATCCAATTTGCCATCATCTACGAATGCCGCAACAAGCAGCAGTTCGCCAGGGAAGCGCTGGAACGGCTGGAGGAGCTCCGGCAGATCGTTCCTGGACATTATGTATGGTCAGGCGACCATATGGTGGCAGGAGGCACGCCGCACCGGGAGATGACTGATGAGGCGCTGCGGACACTCATCGCGCGCTTGCAGCAGGTTAAGGCGGCCGAGGTGCTGTGCGGTCTCGAGCTTGATCGGCACGATCCGCTGCTTCAAGACGGCGAGCGTCTGCTCACCACGATCGAGCAGACCTTCGAGACACTGCTTCCGTTATATCGCATGTCGTTCTAGAGAGGCTCGCAGCCACTCCGAGCCCATTCCAACTGTTGCAACTATTGCAACAGCTACAGTTACATACCTACAGCAGCCAAGCACAAGGGCGGGTTCCCTATCGTCTTACGACGAATGTGGAGAACCCGCCCTTGTCAAGCTTAGCGCTCAGGGTAAATCGATTGCGCTCCAGCCCAAGCGGCAAGCTGGCTTCGCAGCCGCCGTAGCACTGCCCTGCCAGAGCAGGCGGCGCCATACGAGCAACGGCTGCCAGCCAGCTATGCCATGCGGCTATCCTGAGCAGCGCTCTTGCGGTCGGCAGCGACGAAGCCGGACAGCAGCAGCAGCGCCAGCAGCGACAATATACCCGCTACAATGTAGGGAAGCTGTAGATCCAGCTTGATTAATGCAACGCCTACTAGCGGTCCGACGATTCTGCCGAGGCTGTCCATCGAAGAGCTGAGACCGGAGGCGATGCCCTGGCCCACGGTTGTTTTCTGCGTGATTAGCGAAGTAACACATGGCCGGATCAATGCGTTCCCCATTCCGAACACAGCCAGATAGATGGTTGCCGACCATAGCGAATGAGCGGTGACGAGCAGGAAGAAGCCTGTCGCCGACAGCACCAGTCCGGCAATAATGAACTTGCTCTCATCCCCCGGGCGAATATAGCGGCGAACCACGCCGCCCTGCACGAGCGCACCGACGATGCCGCAGACGAAGAACATCATCCCCACCTGCGCTGGCGTCACATCAAATCGCTGCATGCCGAACAGTTGCAAGGTCGCCTCCAGCCCCGCGAGTGTCACCGCTACGAAGAAGGCGAGCACATACAGATAACGGATCGAGCCGGAGAACGCCTGCCAGCGAGACGGCGCCTTGTCCTGCCTCTGGCGGCGCTTCTCCACCGGCAGCGACTCCTGCAACCGGGACAGCGCCAGCAGGAAGGTCAGCAGCGCCAGCCCCGCTGCGGCGAAGAACGGCGCTTGCAGCGATAGCTTGCTCAGCAGGCCGCCAAAGCCCGGCCCGATCGTAAACCCTAGGCCGATCGACATCCCGACCAGCCCCATCCCCTTCGTGCGTTCCTCGGGCGGTGTGACGTCGGCTACATAAGCGACGATGACCGACGTAACAGCACCCGAGAACAGGCCACCCAGGACGCGGGAGGCATACATCAGCTCGAGGCTGTGCGAGCCCAGTCCGAACAGGACGAAGCTGGCCGCGAAGCCCACCACACCGATCAGAATAATCGGCCGTCTGCCGATCCGGTCTGAGAGCGCTCCCCATATCGGCGAGAGGATAAACGATATGGCAGAATAGATAGACAGCATCAATCCGGTATGCAGCTCCAGCCGGCCAGGATCGACCACCTTGATCAGTTCCGGCATGACCGGAATAATAATCCCGAATCCAATAAATGTCGTTATCAGCATCAGCATGACAACAGCTAGTCGTTTGTTCATGTGTTGATTCCCTCCATCCAAATATCGTATCACATCTTGCCATCGTATGGAAATGAACAAACTCGTAACAAAATCCGCTTGCAATCCCCCCTGTTTTTGCTATACTCATCCTTGTTTGAACACTTTATCTGAAGGAAAGGCTGGGTGAAGCATTGGATCATACTCAGACTCCGCTATTCAGCGCCTTGCGTCGACATGCGGACCGCAACCCTGTACAATTTCACATTCCCGGGCATAAAAAAGGAGCAGGCACTGATGAGGAGTTTCGTTCCTTTATCGGAGATAATGCACTGTCCATTGACTTGATAAATATTGCTCCGCTGGATGATCTCCATCAGCCGACAGGCGTCATTGAAGAGGCGCAAAAACTGGCTGCAGACGCCTTCGGAGCTGACCATACATTCTTTTCGGTGCAAGGAACAAGCGGCGCGATCATGGCCATGATCTTGAGTGTCTGCGCACCTGGAGACAAAATCATCGTCCCGCGCAATGTGCATAAATCCGTCATGTCGGCCATCATCTTCGCGGGCGCGCGTCCGGTGTTCATCTCTCCTGCGCGTGATGCGAATCTCGGCATTGACCATGGCATTACGACGCGCGCGGTGCGCCGGGCGCTCCAACGTCACCCGGATTCCAAGGCCGTCATGGTCATCAATCCGACCTATTATGGGATTTGTGCCGATCTGAAGGAGATTGTAGATCTGGTGCACAGCTACAATATCCCGGTGCTGGTTGACGAGGCTCATGGGGTGTTGATTCATTTTCATGATCAATTGCCGACATCTGCGATGCAAGCTGGTGCTGACATGGCTGCAACGAGTGTCCACAAGCTGGGCGGCTCGCTCACGCAGAGCTCCGTGCTGAACGTGCGCGAGGGCCGCATCAACCCGCAGCGTGTCAAGACGATTATCAGTATGCTGACGACCACCTCTACCTCGTATATTTTGCTAAGCTCGCTGGATACATCCCGGCGCAACCTGGCGCTCAACGGCTACCGCCTTGCAGAGCAGGCTATTGAGCTAAGCCAATACGCCCGGATTGAGATTAATAAGATTCCTGGGCTATATTGCTTCGGGGAAGAGATTCTGGGCAGCGAGGCCACCTATGATTACGATCCGACCAAGATCACGGTTCATGTCCGTCATCTGGGTCTCACCGGCTATGAGGTGGAGAACTGGCTGCGCGACCGGTACAATCTCGAAGTCGAGATGAGCGATATGTACAATATTCTCTGTCTGGTCACAACCGGGGACGACCGTGACACTGTAGGTACGCTGCTTGAGGCGATGCGCGAGCTGTCCCAGCAATACTACCAGAAGAATGCCGCCAAAGAGCTGATTATTAAAATTCCAGAAATTCCACAGCTCTCGCTCACTCCCCGCGATGCCTTCTATGCGGAGACCGAGGTCATTCCATTTAAGGAATCGGCGGGACGGATTATCGCCGAATTTATCTATGTCTATCCTCCGGGCATCCCGATCCTGCTGCCGGGTGAGGTCATCTCGCAAAAAAATATCGAATATATCGTCGATCATGTTGAGGTAGGTCTGCCGGTCAAGGGGCCTGAGGATCGCAGCATCGAATATGTAAAGGTTATTGTGGAGGAGACGGCGATCTTCTAAGGGAGGACGGCGGCACACAACCTTCAGAGCGCCCTGATGCGCCGCGCGCAGCACACAGCGCGTGGCGCATCGCTGCATGACGGCGAGCGGTCAACCAATGGTCAGCATGACCAAGCAGATTGCACGCTTACATGCATAGAGAGGCATCCGTTGTTGGTCATTCTATCTGGCCGACAGAGAACAAGCCGGCCCTTGGTGAAGGAGCCGGCTTGTCTAGGTCGTGTGTGTACACTCTGAACGGAACATATCTGGCCGAATTCTCGTTCCAGGCAAGGCGCTTTTTCGCAGGCGTACCGGGGTACGTCAACAAAAGGCAACGCAGCATGGGGCGAAAAGGCGGGGCGAGATGCCCTTGAACGGGTGTTCAGACACGTCCTAGTTATATGTCTGTCAGCCCGAGGACGCCAAGCGTCCTGGCCGCGGGTAGGCTCGGATTAGGATTGCTCAGATTCCTGCAGCGCAATCTCCTCGTAAATCTTCGTTACGCGATCCCACTCCGCATCGTCTTCGATTCCAACCAGGAACGCCTCGTCATTCTCTTCCTCAATGCGGAAAATAATGCCGTCCGACTCTGGATTGTTACGGTCAAGCAGCACCGCATAGACTTGTTCGTCGGATTCGAAGGTGAATACCATCACCATCTCGCGTTCTACACCCTCATCGTCGCTTACCAAAAATACATGCTCTTCATGATCATGGTCATGACCGCATCCGCAATCATCACCGTGCTTGTGTTCGTGTTCGCTCACTGCAATACCCCATTTCACATTTAAATGTCACCCACGTATAGTAACATGTTCAGGAGGGATGGTCAAACATGCAGTCTGACGAGGCATGCCTGTTCGATAACTAGGGATTACTGGGCGGTAATCGTCTTCTCTGACACCAATGTCCAATCGCTCGTTGCTGTCTGCTTCATATAGAAGCGGACGGAATATTTGCCTGCCGAATCGAAGCTGTAACGGAAATCCTCTGTGCGGAACCAGAAGTTGTCCAATGACTTGTTGACCGTCTGCGACTGAATCAGCTTCTCATCCCCCGACGGGTCAGCTATGACCACCTTTACCGCGTGAATATCGGTCTGCAGGTTGTCAATCTGCGAGAACACGCTGAAGGTAACCTTGCCTTGCTTCACATTGCCGAATGTAACTTGCTTCTGATTCTGATCCTGGAACAAAAACATATGTACATTCGGTTTATAAATGGACGCCCGTTTGGCGCTGTCATCCCAGACAACCAGCGCTTGCAGCGAGCTCGCAATCTCCCGCAGCGGAAGATAGGTGCTCCCCTCTGCCAACAAACCGGATTCCTTCGATTCGATTCCATTCACAAATACTCTTACCTTCTGCGCCGCAGAATCTGCGAAGAGCACTGTCCCGCCCCATAGAGAAAGCGCCAGCGTCAACACAACCAGCTTCTTAAATTTCATTATGGTCAAACCTCCATCCATTGTTGCACTTGTTAAGTTATACTCTTTGCTTAGAGCAAAGTTGCGGGATAGCGAAACACTTTTTTGCGGCCTTTCTTGTTGCTTCAGGAAAGAGCGATACGGAAATTTTCTTTCAATTTCGCATAAAAAGTGATAAATTCTATATAACATATCTTGTCAGGAGGCTCTAACGCTTGAATATTCAAATGCTTGGTACGGGGAGTGCTTTTGCCAAAGACTTCTACAATAATAATGCATTGATCTATGCTAGCGGACAAACTCTCATGGTGGATTGCGGCATCACCGCTCCTGCTGCCCTGCATGCCCTAGGCAAGCGGCCTGATGAGGTGGATGCGCTGCTGATCACCCATATTCATGGCGACCATGTCGGCGGGCTGGAGGAATTCGCCTTTCGGATGAAGTTTCAATATCATAAAAAACCGGTGCTCTACGTGGCAGAATCGCTGCTGGAGCCGCTTTGGGAGAATACGCTCAAGGGAGGGCTGGCGCAGGAGCCCTGGTACACGTTGGAGGATTATTTCACCTTGCGGCTAATGAAGGAGAATGTCCAGTACACACTCGCTCCTGATCTGTCGTTTGAAATTATGCAGACGCCCCATATCCCGCATAAGGCGAGCTATTCACTCTATATTAACGAGCACCTATTCTATAGCGCCGACATGCGGTTCAATCCACAGTTGCTGCACAGGCTAGTCGAAGAACGGGGCTGCGATGCGATCCTTCATGATTGCCAGTTCATCGCGCCTGGCGCTGTCCATGCGTGCCTGGATGAGCTGCTGACCTTGCCCGCAGAGATGCAGCAGCGCATATGGCTCATGCATTATGCTGATAACCAGCCGGAATTCAAGGGCAAGACCGGAGCTATGCGCTTCATGGAGCAGCATCGCGTCTACAGTGAGGCCGAGCTGGTCACATCCAGCACCCAAGCGGGCTAGATACTATGCCCATTTTCAACCATGACCAAACGCCGCACGCTAATTCTTCTGATGAAGAAGTCAACGTGCGGCGTTTGCTTGTCTGCCTAATGTGCGAGGTTAACTGTCAGCCTGGGCTCTATCATGTGCAGCGCACCAGGGTGTGTCTTCAAACTCTAGGTCGTGTCTAAAAACCCGTTCAAGGGCATCTCTCCCCGCCTTTTCGCCCCATGCTGCGTTGCTTTTTGTTGACGTACCCCTGGTACGCCTGCGAAAAATCGCCTTGCCTGGAACGAAAATTCGGCCAGATCTGTTCCGTTCAGAGTGTTCAGACACGCCCTAGAACAGCGGGAGTTGATCCAGATTATTAGTCGGGTCTCCATCCGCATCGCCGCGGATATAAGTTTCGCCATCTCTACCCTTAAAGCTGTTCACCCCGGCGATCTGCCCTGCCTGCACGGCCTGCAGCGCCTCCTGATAGTTCATAACACGGCCGTTAGATGTCTGAAAAGCCGTCAGATCGCCATCACCGTTCTTCTGCACAGCTACAAACCGCTCGCGTTGATCGGCAGTAGAAGGCTGCGCCTGCGGATGAATGCCAAGCTCCTGCTGGTACGGGTTAGCCGTCTGGCTCTGCATTTGCGAATTAGCTTGGTTGGATACACTGCTGGCACCCTGTTGCTGCATTTGGCTGCCAGCCAGGTTGGCCATGTCTTGCTGCTGATTCGAATTTCCATTTGGGTTCATTCTTCATTCTCCTCTACATCCGTAATGGTTGCATCGAGGTTAGTATGAAGCATTCCCCCATCTATCATACATTGCGGTGCTGTCTTATGCTTGAACATAGCAACCTGTCATAGCATGCAGGCACGTCATTCCTTGCCTATGGCTGAGTTAGAAGCTGTTGTCCGGGCCGGTATGGCTCCATCCTTGGTCGGCTTGGCGACGGCAACGGCTCAATCATGCCCGAGCTGGAGTAGATGTCCTGGCGGACAGAGGGCCCGTATACATCCTCGATAATCACCGCTTGAACCGCTTGCTCCTCCTGCCGAGGTTCCATAACCCCCAACAACAACAGCATCCATATGCTACAGGCCAGCAGCGCCAGTATAGCCATCCATCCTGCTGCCACTCTCCACATCTGCTGTTCCCCCTTTAGAATTACACGTACACGCCTCGGTTGAGCCTGGACTGCGCAGGCCATCTAAGCAGTATTGCCTGATCCACTCCTCTCCAAACGAATTACAATGGCGAATAATATGCGATTCCATATTTCAAACTAAGCAAGTCAAGCGAACGCCAGACAGATGCGCAGTCATGCGGCTGTGTTAAAGGAGGGATGGGAAATGAGCAAAGCATTTGACAGTAATTATAATTGTGCGAACGCCTCCGAGGATCTCCAAGAGCTGAAGCATTCGCTGGAACAGCTACAATCACAGGGTGAGCTGACACAAGAGCAGCAGGAGGAAGCGAATCGGCTGGGCAACCTGATTCATTTTATTACAAACAAATGTGATATTCATAACGGCTAACTGAAAGAAAGGAGCGGAAATATGGCTGAGCATAATCCATTACCGACCAGGGCAAAGAAGGACAACACTGCCCCTCTGTCTGCCCAGAAGCACAAGAATGCCAACGCCACCGATGAGCGGATGGAAGCACCTCCAGGTATCGAGCCAGGCTACGACTACATCTGGGGCAGTGATCAGGATGAGCTGGTGCAAAACCATACTGAACGCGATACGAAATAAGCGCCGCACGAAACGGTAGTCACCGCCACCCACCCTCTCGTTAGGATATTCAGGCTCCCCAACTGCGCCGAGCTGCATAACGTTTACACATTGGGGGGCTTGAATGACCATGGGTTTATCCGGGCACCCATTCATTAATATGCCGTCTTCAACTATACTGCTCGCCTCGCATAAATTTAATAGAAACATATAACGGCACACCGCCCTATTTTTTTCGCAAAAAGTGTTGACTTTCATGCTGGATACTGGTATATTATTAATTGTCGCTGATATGATCTGTTAGCTCAGCTGGGAGAGCACCATCTTGACAGGGTGGGGGTCAGTGGTTCGAGCCCACTACAGATCATTACGAAGAAACCCTTGTGTAGCAAGGGTTTTTTGCTGTTTATGGACGTAAAAATAAGACCTCATGAGGCCGTGTTTTTTGAATTTGGTGCCGCAAAAACAGATTACAAAATAAAAAAGAGCCATGCACTTGGTTGGCTCGGAGTTCTCTATGAAGTGTACTTCAGACTATTTTGAATGATCTGCCGAGAGAATGAAGCGCTTGAAGCAGTGAATCAAAATTGCTTGATGATACAGAACAATATTTGTTGATCTTTCGTGGTTCTTCGAAATAAACTAATCGATGTTTGGCATTAATATATTCAATTTTTTCAGGGTCAAGAGCAAAATTACGATCTACAATCATAAGATTGGTTAACCCAGCATTAATGAGCACGTTAGTCCAGAAGCCAAATTGCCCTGGTAAAAAGCCTTGGGAATCAATCGAATGGATAAAAATCCCTTTATCCTGTCTTATGTATTCCACATAAATAATATCCTTTAGTGGAATAGATACAATACCGGAACCGTGAACATTGCTAGACGCTGTAATATACTCCATAACTACGCTCCCTATTACTCCAAGAGCTCGGAAGGTACCTCAGGTTGATTAACAAACCACACACTTGCAGTTGAAACTAACGCCGTAGCAATGAATGTAAGTATAGAAGCAGAGCAGTACGCAATTCTCTTAATCAAGATTAGCCCCTCCTTCCAGATGGAATACGTATAAGTGTGCAGCATTGCACAAAAAAAGTTATTGCAATACTCGGTGAATTAACAATAAAATTTGTAGATACCACTAGTGTAGCTAATATTCGAAGTAATGGATAGTATTTTTTTTGTATTCTTGTTTGTTCTTCTATTCGAGAAGGGGCAAATAATAATACTAAAACAATATTAATACCATTAATCACCATAATACTTTCTGAACTCATCTCGACCAACGAGAGCAGCAGCACACCTGTAGTCGATACCGCTATGCAAGTCATAGCTGATTTGAAATGAATTCCACCTGATAATTGTCGCAACAGTGCAAACGAAATCAGAATAATTACTGTATTCAGTGTTGTTCCTAATAGTGACGAGCCGATTAGGGATAATCCAACAATCAGCACCCCATTAATAACTGCCTCTAACGCAAAACGTAGCACCTCTAGCGAGGCCGGGTGTTCAGGCGCCTGCTGCTTAATTCGGATTGCTAGACCTCTCGCCACATTATTAATCATGGCTTCCCTCCCTCTTAAATGAAAAGTAGAGAAACACCGACATAGTCAAGGATAGAACCGCCAGATGAATAATTGCCGCATTAGCCTGGAATACAAACAGAAAACTTCCCAGCGTAATTACAATTACAGTTATAACGATGCCCTTCTCCCACTTTAGCCGCTTCGCTTCAAAATCAAAGGCAAAGCCGTAGCCTCTTGAATATAAAGCTCTAGCGAGAAAGATAGCAATGCAAGCCGTGATAAGTTGCAATAAATATCCTTTGTATGGGTAGGCTCTCAACTGCTCGATCTCCAGCCAACCAAATGACAATTCAATCAAAAGAGCTTGAAGAACAACAAAGGAAACATACCCGCACAGTGCAACGAACATCGACCAATGAATCGGCACCAGAAGCACTGTGGTCAGTAGTAGTGAAATGAGTATCGCATTAACAAAAGGAACCAGGTCTGTCAACAGAAATGTCTCTCTAAGCAGATAACTTTGAAGAGCCATCACTATCGAGGTAAAGACAGCCATTCGTGTACACTCTCTTAATCGAAAACGATAGATGGCAAGAACTAAAATAATTAACGCCAAGCTCTCCAACGATGAGAAAATCATGAATAATAGAAACCCCGCGACATCCATCCTGGGCACCGTCTTTCTACATCTAATTCTATCTCTCTACGCACTAGACTTTCCCACTGTAGGGCTCAAAGTCCTATATAGATTTTCACATACAACGCCTCTTCTACGCAACCATAATTTACACCAACAACGCCTCCTTCCTCGCAGAATACGTTCCCGCGAAAGCTATACAGAAAAATGCAGTTTTTGGCGATTGAAGTCGGAAAAATGTAAAAATTTAGATTAAAGTTCAGAGCTTGTATAGTTTCGTTTGTTATGATGAAGGCATATTATTGTCTGAGGTGAATGAAATGTACTCCCATATTGATCCCAATACACCGCTGAAGCATTACTTCGACATCATCGAGCCATGTCTGACGCTTGACATTAATGAATTACGACGGGTGGCTTATGCTGACGAATATAAGAAGACAATTTCCCTCATGATTGGTTCGCTGCGCAGAAAACGTTATGTTACGATTGGTCATGTGCTGAATGCAACATGGGCTGAGCTCGGACAAGTCCGTAATTTCGGAATAAAATGCCAACTGCTGCTATTCAGCTATCTTGATCGAATCGTACACCACCCTGAATGTCTCATCCACCTCGAAGTTGTAGAACGTAACCGGAAAATAACCGCAATCAAGCGCAGACTTCGGGAAATGGGTATGATCCAGTAGCCGATTGCCGCTCTGCGCCCTCTGTTCATCCGCCCCTTTTCCTGGCCGCTCCATGATTCCCCACACCGACCTCTACTGTTCGGCATATCCTGAAGCAGCAGCGCATTGCCCGAGCTCCACTCCTTCCAGGGGCGTATTCAGCCCTTTCCTTCGCATGTGTCATAAAGGAGGTTCCCGGGTAATATAATGCTATGCAGAACACCCGCGAGCACGAAGGCAGCGCAGAGGAAAGGGATGCAGGAAGGAATGAACAACGAGATGAGAGAGAGCAACCAACCGCAACAGCAGCAGCAGAATACCGCCGGAAAGGACGAGACTCCGGTAACATTCCGCTCAGTCGATGACATATTGGAATACTATCAACAAAAACGATGACGGGAGCCTGCTCCCGCCAAGGTTGGTACCCCCTACCTCTTGAGATGTGGGGGGTACTTTTTTGTGTATTGTTCATGCCTGTCCGCTCCAGCAAAGCTTCACCTCTTGTCCTCCTGTGCATGTTGCTGCCTGTACATAATCGTCAGCATGCGCCAGAAGTCATAGCTCCCAACAGGCGTATCATAATATGCCGCCAGCCCTTTCGCAGCCTCCTTCGCCCAGCTTGGCGCTTCCATCGCTTGCAGCTTCTCAAGTCGGCCCGCAGCCGCCTCCAATCGTTTGACCGCTTCCTCCAACTGTGTCAGACGCTCGTCCTGCTCCTGATCCTTCGCCATCTGCTCCTCCCCCTTCTCTGCCATGGTGTCATACTGTTCTAGGCTGTACTGCACAATCAGTCTGACAAGCTTGCTTGCATACGCCGGGTCGGTAGCATAGCCTGCATCCTGCAGTGCTTGAGCCTGCTCCTTGGGTGTATGACCGCTTCTCACCTGGGCATACCGCACATTCTGGAGCAGCAGATCCTGATCTTTATAGAATGCATAGACGCTGTCATAGGCCCGAAAAGCAGCAGTAATCTGTACACTCTGCCCGTTATAGACCTCCCATGTCCCTTGCCGCACGACTGCACCGCGCCAATACGCATTCGGCTTGCCGCTTCCTACCTTGTATCCGCCCAGATTATAAGTTGCGGGAATGGAATTACCGCCAGTCTCTAATATATTTTGTGCTAATCGGACAGATGGCAGCAGTGGCGACCCCTCGCGGCGCGCCTGAATCGCCTGCGGAGCCAGTTGTGCAATGAATTGCTCCCGTGTCATGAGCCTCTCCCTCCTCCAGGCTGCGGACGCAACTTGTCCGTGCTTGTATACCATATGCTGGCGGCAGCATTCAGAGGCGGCGCTAGACCCAGGACTTGCGTGGTTTTTGGTGCGGAATTCCTGAGGGAGATCGTCTGCAAAAATGAGTCTTTGGCCCTCACTGCGCGAGCGCAACATTATTTTGCCAGTCTGCGTCTACACTAATAACTGCAGAGCTCTTGATGCCTTATGCCGGTTTCTTGCTGGCATGCCCGGGGGGCACTTGGATATGCAGCCAGAGCATGCAGAATAATAACAACATACATTTTCGAGGTGAGACAAATGAAGAAACGTATCCTAATGCTTATGCTGATGTCACTGGTCGCACTGGTCGGGGTTAGCCAATCCGCATGGGCCTTCAAGGACACTCAGAACCACGACTTCAAGAACGAGATTGAGGGGTTGAAGCAGCGCGGTATTATTAGCGGTGACAAGCACAACCAGTTCAAGCCGGGGGCGAAGCTGACCAATGCAGAAGCAGTCGTACTTATCGTCAAGGCGTTCGATCTGAACATTAACAACCTGCGTTTTATTAAAGAACCCAAGGTCAGCGATTATTATACGAAAGCCAAGGATAACACCTGGTATTCGCAAGCCTTCATTATCGCGCAGTATAATCAGTTGGAGCTTCCCCAGGATATTGATCCGTCAGCACGTATTACACGGGAACAGTTCGCCCATTACTTATTTAACGGAATACAGCGGACGGGTGAGTACGAATGGATCGAACCCTATATTCTAATGGATGACGCGAAGAAAGTTACAGACACCTATATGAATAGCGTCCAGAAGCTGCTCATTATGAATATTGCCAAGCTGGACAACAAGCAACGCTTCCAGCCACAACAGTCTATCTCTAGAGGTGAAGCAGCAGCCTGGATCTACCGCGCAATCCAATTTGTCGAGTCCCAATCCAGTCAGCAGCCTCAGCAGCCGTCCTACGGTCTTGAACTAAAGCATACAGTCAGCAAAGTGAACGACGATGTGAACAAAGTGACGATTACAGCTACGGTCGGACATCCAGGCTATGGGTTGCGTGTCGCATCCATTGATTTTGCAGGCAAGGAAGCAACCATCACCGTCCAGGTAGTCGAGCCTGATCCAGATAAGATGTATCCTCAAGTCATTACAGATGCTTCGGTATCCACCTATATCGATAGCCAATATACGAGCATCAAGCTGGTAGAAGCCGCCACCTCCAGCCCGCATGTGCCTGTAATCTCCAAGGGAAAATACCATGCTAGCTAAAGACGCACACGATAGCCGTACCGAGCGATCCTCTATGGATCGCTTTTTTTGCTCAGATATGAAACCACTCGGTATATTGGCGCGTACTAATACATAACTACCATATGAACCATAAGGAGGAACATCTACCATGTCTATATTTAAACGACTGCGTGATTTAACCCTATCCAATGTGTATGCTCTGATCGAGAAGGCCGAGGACCCGGTCAAGCTGACAGATCAATATATTCGCGACATGCAAGAAGATCTGGAGGATGCTGAGAAGGCCGTAGCTTCCCAGATTGCACTGGAGAAGAAATTCAAGCTGCTGTATGAGGATCAAGCGGCACTTGTGGAGAAGCGCAATGAGCAAGCTCATCTGGCTGCACAAGCGCAGAACATCGATCTTGCCCGCCGCGCGCTGGAGGAGAAGAAGGCTGCCGAGCAGAAGATGAATGAATATAAGGCCAGCTTCGACCAGAACAAGGCCTCTGCTGATCAGCTCCGCGCCAAGCTGGAGGAGATGCGCAAGCAACTGCAGGAGATGAGGAATAAGCGTGATACGCTTGTTGCACGCTATAATGCCGCCAAGGCTCAACAGGAGATCAACAAGGCGGTGTCCGGCTTCAACGCCGATTCGGCCGCGTCGGGCTTAAAGCGTATGGAGGAGAAGATGCTCCAGATGGAGGCTCAGGCGGAGGCCGGCAATGTTATGAACACCAGGGAGCGCTCGCTGGACGAAGAGTTTGCCGCGCTGGGCAAGGATAAGGCGGTGGAGGATGAATTGGCAGCCTTGTTGAAGCAATACGAGAAGAACGAATAGTCTTGTAGCCCTTGAGTCTCGATTGTGACAATCGTGTGCAATAAAACTAAAAGCGTCGGCAGGCAGCCCATGAAGCATGAAGGCTGCTCGCCGACGCTTTTGTCTTGCGCGTCGTTCTATGTACGGAGAGGTTTGAGGAGATTTCCCTACAACTACAGATGCAGATCCTGAGATAGTCGAATCATATCCCTGCACTGTATTCCGTTCTCATAGATTTCTTCGGAGTAATGTCTAAGGAAGAAATCCACATCGACGCCAACTATTCTAAAGCCGCATTTTTGGTACAGCGCTAACTGCCCTACGCTCGAGTTTCCTGTCCCTATTTCGATCGTTTTGTAGCCTTTCGATCTAGCGGCCTCAATGGCATGTAGAACTAGTTTTTTTCCTATGCCCTTGCCGTGCATGCTCTCTGTTACCGCGACGTTAACCAGTTCTACCGTCTCAGGTCTTGTAGGCAAAAGCACATAAACCCCAACGACTTCATTGTCCACCTCGGATACGTAACATTCTCCTCTAGTTAAGTAATCCTGAACTAGCTCTTGAGAGGGATCAGCCAACAGCAACAGATGCATAGGGCAGGTCTCGTCACCATTTAATTTTCTAATCTTCATAACCGTCTCCTCCATTGCATAATGGGACATCTGAACAAATTGTCTTTACGGTCTCGGATAACATGGACGCCAACTCGCGATGGTAAGTCGAGACTAGTCAATCTGCCATTCTATAGGCTGACCGCCGATCGACTGCAAGAATTCATTCGTCCGCGAGAACGGGCGGCTGCCAAAAAATCCACGGTGCGCAGCGAACGGACTCGGATGCGCTGAAGCGATCACGCAATGTCGATTGCGGTCGATATAGGCTGCCTTATCCTGGGCATGCTTGCCCCATAGGATGAACACCAGCGGGCGTTCCCGCTGATTCAGCAGCTCGATGATCCGGTCAGTGAACCGCTCCCAGCCTTTTCCCTGATGGGAATTCGCATTGCCTGCCTGAACGGTCAGCACGCTGTTGAGCATCAGGACGCCCTGCTCGGCCCATTTGACCAATGATCCATGATCGGGAATCGGACAGCCGAGATCGTTATGCAATTCCTTGTATATATTTTGCAGTGATGGCGGGATGCGTACTCCCTTCTGCACCGAGAAGCTGAGCCCATGCGCCTGCCCTGGGCCGTGGTAGGGGTCTTGCCCGATAATAACCACCTTCGTATTCTCATAGGAAGTATGATGCAGTGCATTAAATATATCATGCATGTCCGGGTAAACTTTCTTGGTCTTGTACTCCTGCGCCAGATAGCGGCGAAGCTCCTGGTAATACTCCTGCTCCAGCTCGGACTGCAGCCAATCCGCCCAGTCGTTTCTGAAGATGATTGCCATACAAAAAACGCCTCCCAACAAGTGTAAGCCGCTGACGCCGTCTGAGCACGGCATCCTCTCGTTCATGTCGATATATAAGCTCGTCCTAGCTACATAGCGCTTATATAGTCATAACGGTGCCGAATCGGTCTTTGGCAGCCTGTCTGCTATAGTGAGTGATGACGATTATCACTGCCCAAAATAATGAAAAATAGCAGAACTAG
This sequence comes from Paenibacillus sp. J5, assembly GCF_054955055.1. Lineage (NCBI taxonomy): Bacteria > Bacillati > Bacillota > Bacilli > Caryophanales > Paenibacillaceae > Paenibacillus > Paenibacillus sp. J5. Next base: position 24,278 of record NZ_JBUEDD010000005.1, read on the forward strand.
TTTAATTATAAATGATGACGCTTTAGGCAACAATAAAGCTAGAGGACTTATTGACACATAAGCTGAAAAAAGTTATGCTTACTAAGCAATTTGTTAATCCAATGGAATAGGTGGGACAACATGGCCTTTAAACCGGTTATTAAAGAAATCGTCGCTTCGGATCGCAATGAAGAAAATGGCTTGCATCAATTCGTCGTCACCCTGACGAACCAGGCGAAATGCCGCTTGTTTTTCAGCAAAAATCCAGAATGGAAAATTATCGGCGTGAACCGTCTGCTTAATATGCCTTGCCCGATTTGCCGTAAGGACTATTATTGCAATTGCATGAGCAATTACGCCGCAGACTTTGAACAGCAGATTTTGGAGCAGAAGCACCTCTAACGATAAAAATGGAGGCCGCCCTGGCTTCTTTTTTTATTTTTAGGGCTCTTTTTGCATTGGCAAGCTGTCCCTACATACGAAAGAACGCCCTGCCTGCATAGGACGTTCTCACAGTCGACTACATGGTTGCACCCCACCCCATCGCACCTTGCGATAAGGCTTCGTACTTAAACAACGCGATACCTTCACGCTGATCTATGTAGCCTGACTTCCAATACCTATACCTTCACCTTGCCCACTGCCTCCGTCATCTCCCTCGTCTGTTGCTGCAATCGTTCGGACAGCTCTGCGATCTTGCGGAACATCCCCGACTGCTCTCCCGTCAGTCGGTAGATCTCATCCGATCGGTCAGAGACCTCAGCGGAGATACCCGAGATGGTCTGTACCGCCGATTCCGTCTCCTCAGCACCCGCTGTTATCTCCTCTGCGGCAGCCGATACTTCCTGAATACTGCCAGCAACGAGCTGGAAGGCATCGAGCACATGCGTGAACGTGGCTTCTGCTTCCCTTGTGAGTTCAACTCCTTCACCCACCTCTAGAACGGCCGTCCTCATCTGAACACCGATCTGCGCAGCTTCCTGCTCGATACCGAGCAGCAGACTGGACATCGCTTGCACAGAAGCTGCTGAAGCCTCCGCGAGCTTGCGCACCTCTGCCGCGACCACTGCAAAGCCTCTTCCATGCTCACCGGCCTGAGCAGCCTCGATCGAGGCATTCAGTGCCAGCAGCTTCGTCTGTGCTGCAAAATCTCTTACCGTATCCAGCACCCCGCCAATCTCCGAGGAGTAGCCGTTCAATGTCTGTACCCGTGCCGACACCTCCGCCGCTGATGATGAGATGCTGCTGATCTGCTCCTTCATCCTTGTCATGCTCTGTTGCCCGCTCTGCGCCTTCGACAGCGCCTCAGCCGCTGCATCGGAAACAGCCGTCGACGATTCGGAGATGTCTGCGATCCCCTTGGCAATCTCCTCGATTGCTTTGGCACTGTCCCCCGCGCCTTGCTTTTGAGCGTGTGCGCCTTGCCGAATCTGCTCTACCGAGGTGTCTACGACGCTGTTCATATCCATCAACGCAGCGGCATCACGGCGGAACTGCTCTGTCGACTCCGTCAACACCACTGTTGTGGACGCAACGCCAGCGACCATGTCGCTGACTATTTTATTCAGATTGTCCGACATATGCAGCATCGCAGCATACGTGCTTCCAATCTCATCCTCGCCTCGCAATGGGTACGCTCTCAATATCCGTCCCGCCTCTGCCAGTTCGCCGCCAGCCATCTTGTTAACGCTCGCCTTGAGCGGATAGAGCGGGCGAAGTCCTCGCACGATAACCCATAATACCGCCGCAATGCCGAGGATAGTTATCCCCGCCAGCAGGACGTATAGCGGCGCACTCGCACGCAGCAGGTCGGCCTCGATCTGCCCGATCACTTGAACAGATGCATCGATGCCGATCACGCCGACCAAGGCGCCGCCGCTATCCATGATGGGAGCATAGGAGGACATATACTGTCCGTAATCCTGATTATCAATAATACTGGAGCTTGCGCTCCTCCCCTGCTGTAATTCCTTGACCGCCTCCGGCGGAATGTCGGTGACCTCATCTATGTCCGAGGCCTTGTCCGGGTCCTTCATGCCATCTACAACAATAAGCGGTCTATCCTGATCGTCGATTCGCACAAAATACACATACATCGCACCGATGCGTTCACGAAACTCATCCAGCTCATCCCTGATTGCGATAAAGCGCGCATCCTTCTTCGGCTGCCGGGCGAATTCAGCATAGACTGTCGTATCCAGACGCTTCACATAGCTCTCTGCGATCCGAATATTATAGCTTGCGATGGCCTCCTGAGCGGCCTGTTTCATATTGGATAGCTGCAGCAGCAGACCGATTGCCGCGATTACCACCATCGCTAATGTAACGGTCGCCGCAATTCGCATCACCAAGCGCTTTCTGAAAAAACCAATCATCTAAGGACCTCTTCCTCTCGCATCAGCCAAGGTGCACCGACATTTCTATCACTTCATCTGCAACCGGAGCTCTGCATGATTCAATTACGAAAATAGTAATTGAAATTGTCGGATTTTGCAATATATTATTATATTCGCCGCATTTGAATACCATATTCGCTTCTCAAATCCTCTGGGGTAATGAATCGAATATACATAATTAACTCAACACCTCTTCCGTATGAAGCGCATCTGATTCCTCGCAATTCAATTGTAGTATTGACTCCAATATTTCTTGTGAGCGCATAGCCAGAACGCTAAGTAAAGAATCAGAGATGCCGTGGGTAAGCTGGGACATCCCCTGAACATAGATTGTAGGTTTAAAGGATGGGGTCATTTGCAATCTGTAATCACGGCTGATAGAGAACCTATCATTAGATCTATTGATGTATGAAGCTATAGGATCGAGAAATGCTGGAAGTTTAGTCCGTTCATAGCCGGTGGCCAGCACGATTACATCAAGTTCTAATTCGGAGACCTCCCCTGTCATGACATGACTGAGCCCCAGTTTATACCTGTTATTGACTTCCTCCAACTCATCTACTTCGCTATAGTTATGTATGTGAATTCTTTCCTCACCGCACACTCGACTGGCGTAAAGTTTCTCATACAAACTTTCCAGCAAATCCATTTCTACCGCTGCATAGTTCGTCTGCCAGTAATCGCGGAGCAATAGTCTGCGTTTGTTGTCATTTTGCATGTTATACATAAAATCCGTCGCGGAAGGAAAAAACACCTCGTTTACAAATGGACTATTATCTGCTGGCTTGTATGCCGATTTACGAAAAATCGAATGAACCTGAGCCAAAGGGTAGTTCTCGCTTAGGTAATGAATAATTTCGACTGCACTTTGTCCTGAACCAACCACACCGAATCGCAGATGGGCTTGTTTGTCTGAGCAGTGTGTCTTGAGGCCCGTTAAAAATTCAGAGGAATGAAACAACCTGCCGCCTCGAAACTTGCGGAATACATCGGGAACAGCCGGTATTCCACCAACTGCAACAACCAAACGATCCGCCAATCTTCGGAACCGCTCTCCATTCGCACTTGTCCCTGTTACTTCAACCTGTTCAACAGTCCCGTCTAGGCCCCTTATCGGGGAAACGCTTTCAACGGTGCTTGACATCTGAAACAAATGGGCTGGCAAGTTTTGGTGAACCCAATTTAAATAGTCCATAAACTCTCGGCGGCTAGCGTTGAATGTACCCCTGTTAATAAAATAATCAAGTCTTCCCTGGCTTTTTAGATAATTAATAAAAGTAAAGAAGCTTGTCGGATTTCGAAGAGTAACCAAATCTTTCAAAAAAGAAATTTGAAGTCTCGAGCCTTCCAACAGCATGTCGGAATGCCATCGAACGGCATCATTTTTCTCAATAAAAATCCATTCATCACTTTCGTGCTCATGCTGAGATTCTGTTAATGCTATTGCTAAAGCCAAGTTAGAAGGCCCCAGTCCAATACATACGATCCGCTTCTGATCCAAATTTTTACCCCCAACAAAAGTTATTTATCTCGCCTGCGAAGTGCCAAAATCATTTCAACAGTACATGCGGCTAAGGTTTGAAGCCCAACTGGTTGTTAGCTTGACGAAAATAGTAAAACACCACTTCATGCACTGCGGCATAAAGTTCGAAAGTTGAGTTATTTTTAGAATTTATTTCATATATTAATTATAACTTCATTATTATATTATATAAATACTAAAATGTATATATTTTACTTGTAAAAGCAACAGCGTACCTCAATGGATTCGATCCTAAATTTCGTCCCCAATCCGCCCCCAAAGGTAAAAATGACGCTCAATCTTCTTAAATATGGAGAATCGAAAACTACGCATAAAAAAAATCCCTTACCGTAGCAAGGGATTAGACTCTTCAAAGATATGCCGAGGACCGGGATCGAACCGGTACGGTAGTCACCTACCGCAGGATTTTAAGTCCTGTGCGTCTGCCAATTCCGCCACCCCGGCAGGGATGTAATGTGAATGCCTTCAATCATGATGTGCCGTATGGAGGTCGATTCCTCTGACCTTCTCTTGCACACTATAAATCTATCATTCGTAGCCACCGTGTCTCATGGACATGAAAATAAAAGGTGGGCCCTGAGGGACTCGAACCCCCGACCAATCGGTTATGAGCCGACCGCTCTAACCAACTGAGCTAAGGGCCCTTAATGCGGTGACCGCATGGATTGTAAGTTTGGTTGCGGGGGCAGGATTTGAACCTGCGGCCTTCGGGTTATGAGCCCGACGAGCTACCGAGCTGCTCCACCCCGCGTCATTCACTACATGCCACCATTAATGGCGACAAGATAAAATATACCATATTTCAAACGGTTTCGTCAAGCTACATCTAAAATTTTTATGCCTTAACCTTTAAACCTTAAATTTAGACCTTAAAGCGTACACCATACCTTCCCCTTCTGGAACGGAACACCTCCGCCTCGCTGGGGCTGTTATAGCCGTAGACCCACCAGTCATCCTCCATCCGCTTCACCAGGCAACCGGCCTGGAATTTGGTCTCATACAATCTTACCCAATAAATCCACTTCATATGCTGGCCTCCTAATACAGACATGAGATGGGGTGTCTTACTGCTAGCATGCCCAGATTTTTGCTGGTTCATGATTCCGTTCACTGCTTCCGCCGACCGCCGTCATGCTGTATGCTGTGTCACCAAATATGAGAGCTGCACGCAGTTCATAATCGATTACACCATAAGCACCACAATGCAGGCCTAACGTTCAAGCGCTGAGCCCACAACCCAACATAAGCCGCCGACCCGTTCATTCAGAGCGGACGGCGGCCTATGTTGCTTACTTGGGTGCGATGATCCCCAGATCGTCAAATTCAAAGGGGCCCTCGGGATGCTCCTTGATCTGCTTCAAGCTAATATTGCCGCGCCATTCCCATTCGGCTAGCGCCTCAGGCACGGTCATGCGTCCCTCCAGCACGTTACGGAACAGCTTCAAGCCCGGCAAATAGATCACATCATAATAATACGGAAAGCTCGTACTCAACTCGCGAATGTCTGGTGGTACCGGGCGCAGACGATAGTACGCATCAAGGTTGTACCCGGCGCCAGCCGCGGCGGAGGCATATTCGGCTCTTGCTGGCAGCTCGCTGCCGCTACGCGCCATCGTGCGTGCCCACCCCGGCCCATTGATCAGCTCTACCAGACGCCAGGCATCCTCAGGGTTCGAAGCTCTCGTGTTGATTCCCATCAGCATGCCCAGCTCCATACCAGCGCCTACACCTGGCACACTAGGCGATTCAGGCACGGGCATCACATCCCATTGCGGAACTCGGAATCCACTACCCTCCAGTTGCCGCTGCGCCTCCGCCAGCTCATTGGCATAACTGAAATTGGCTAGTAACATAGCAGCGCGGCCGCCAATGAACAGGTCGTCTGCATAGGGATGCTCCTCCCCCTCATCCGAGGAGGGTTGGAAATCACGTGACGTGGGCGAGATCCGATCGATATAGAGAGCCGCAATCTCTGTCCATAGCTGCTTCCAGGAATCGGTATTGACCAGCATGCGCTCCCGCCCCTCATCCACCAGCCGGAGCTGCTCCTGCTCGGACAGAAGCATCGCATCTCGAAAGCCGTTGCCCGTGAATCGGTTGAATAGCAGCCCGAAAACCTGCGGCATCCGCTCCGAATCAGCTATACGGCGCGCTAGCTGAAATACGGTGTCCCAGGTCACCCCCTCCTGCGGCAGCTCGATTCCTTTCTCCATCAGCAGCTCCTTATTATAGAACAGGCCGGACGCAGTAAATGTAGGGGTCAAAGCATAGATTTTTCCCTCTCCCATCTCTTTGATTCCCCCCATCACACCCGGCGCATAGGTACTCAGATCGAGGCGGGATTTAGCAATGAAGGAATCCAGCTCCATCAGCCGATGATCACGAATGAGGGCATAGATCTGAGGTGACTCGGCAAATACAACATCCACAGGATCAGCACCGCTCATGAGCGTTCCCAGGGCTGATGCCTCATTGACCGGCGGCTCTCCCGTCCGACGATCCCGCCCCCATTCATCCAGTGCAGGTACCAGCTCCACTTCAACATGGCTGTACATCATCTCGAATGCATCCGTATAGCGCTGTCGGAACAACTCTTCCGATTCACTGCCCCCATGCAGGATGCCCACTCGCAGCACATGCCGCTCCGGCTGCAGGTCAGGCTTGCTCTCACTACAGCCAGCCAACGCTGCGGTCAGCAGTGCAGCAGCAAGCAGGCCGACAGTTCCCTTTATTCTATGTGGCATTTCATCCCCCTTTCCCCTGCATCCCTGCTTGCGATCTTATAGGAACACCCCGTTCCACGGCCAGCATACAGCCAACCGAAGAACGGGGTGTCCTTGCATGAACATGAATAGCGTCTCTTAGTAGATGTCCCGAATAATGCCGCCATCCGCTGAATAATCGACCAGCGGCTGCTTCGGATTCTCCTTCATCTTCTTCAGATTGGCATTGCCCTTCGTCTCCCATTCAGCCAACGCTTCCTTGACCGTCTTCTTCTCGGACAGCACCTCCTGGAACAATTGTTGCCCTGGAGTAAAGACTGCGTCGTAGTAGTAAGGGTACTTGCTGTACAGGCTGGAGCTGTTGGTGCTTTGCGGCGGTGTCGGCTTCATCGTATAGAAGGCCTCAATATTATACGTCATCCCATCCAGCGGCTTCAGGAACTCCTTGCGGGCAACCATCTCATAGGTGCTGCGGGATTTGATATTTGCCCATTCCTTGCTGTTCATAAACTTGATGAATTTCCAGGCGTCATCTGGATTCTGCGCCTTGTTGTTCACGCCCATCAGCGTGCTCAGTGAAATATCGCCGCCGATGCCTGGCGCTTCAGGATGCTCAGGGACTGTAACCACATCCCATTCCGGGAACTGGAATCCTTCTTCCATCTGATCCTTGGCGCTTCTCAAATCATTCAGGTAATAGGAGTTAGAAATCATCATCGCTACGCGACCTTGTATGAACAGATCATCCATATAAGGAACATAGCGTCCATCCTCCCGTTGATTCTCGTTGTAAAATGCATAAATATCTTCGTTCGTCGGGATAATCTTTTCCTTGTAAAGATCGATAACTGTATTCCAGATCTTCTCCCAGCCTTCGTTATTCACGAGCATCGTATCCATGTTATCATCATACATCTTCAGTTGGAGCGGCGCAGCCAGCGACTGCGTATTAGAGAATCCATCACTATAACGGTTCAGCATGAGACCGTATTGCTTCTTCTCATCCTCAGGCTTCGTCATACGGCGAGCCAGGTCGATAACCTCGCTCCACTGCATGCCATTACGCGGCACCTCAACTCCAGCTTCATCAAACAACGTCTTGTTGTAGAATAATGCAGAGGAGGTGAAGGTAGGCGTCAGCGCATAGATTTTGTTGTCGCCGCTCAAGCTCTTGATGCCCTCAAGCACAGTCGGCACATAAGCATCAATGTCGAATTTGTCCTGCTGAATGAGCGGGTCCAGATCCTTCATGTTATTTTCCTGAATGAGTCGAGCCATAACATCAGGGGAGTCAGCTATGACAACATCCACCGGATTGTCTCCGGTAATCAGCTTCAGGAACTCCTCGTATGGATCAGGCTGCTCCTCCTGCTCGTCGGTTCCCCTGTTATACATCTTATTGTAATCCGTAGCGTATTCAATCTTAAGTTCTATATCTCCGTTCAGCACCTCGAACGTATCTGTATATTGCTGGCGGAAGTAGGATTCATTATCCTTGCTACCGTACATAACTCCAATTCGGAGCACTCTCTTCTCGGTGCTGGTCTCCCCGCTTCCTTTGGTGCATGCTGCCAGCATAGAGGCTGTCAGTACAAAACACATCCCCGTTACAATCGTTTTACGCCACTTCATTTTGTTTCCCCCTCTAATGGTTTCGGTGCGGATATAATGATCTTCTCACCGTCAAATTCTAGCGACGCCTTGTCTGTAATATCGAGCGCCTGCAAATAATCCTTCGGGATCTGCATCCTGCCGACCCGGTCGACAACAACATACTCCTCATGCACCTGCTGCAGCGCACCCATGCCGTGTGCATCGGCAGCATGATCCAGGTTCGGATTACGCTTGATGAACTCTGTGCTCGTCAGACCGTCGCGGATAGCAACTACCCGGTCTACCTTGCCAGCCAGCGACAGGTCATGCGTCACGATTACGATTGTAATGCCAAGCTCGGAGTTGAACTTGCGAAAAATGTCCATAATCATATCGGAGGTGCGGCTATCGACTGAGCCCGTCGGCTCATCAGCCAACAGCAGCTCCGGCTTGTTAGCCAGAGAGATCGCAATGGCTACGCGCTGCTGCTCCCCACCGGAGAGCTGATGCAGCTTGTTCTTCATCCGCTCCTTGAGCCCGACCCACTCCAGCAGTTGCTTGGCATAGGGCCGATCGAGCTTGCCGGCAAGAATCATCGGCATCTCCACATTTTCCAGCGCAGTCAGATACGGCAGCAGGTTGCGGGCATTGTTCTGCCAGATGAAGCCGACGGTATCGCGCTTGTAGTGAACCAGATTGTCGTCGGTGATCTTGAGCAGATCCCACTTGCCGACGCGAACGGAACCGGCCGAGGGGCGGTCAAGCCCCCCCAGCGTATTAAGCAACGTTGATTTGCCGCTGCCGCTGTTGCCGATAATTGCCATCATCTCGCCCTTGCGAACGGACAGATTCAAGCCCTGGAGCGCGACTACCTCGAGATCATCGGACTTGTAGATTTTAACTAGGCCTTCACATTCGATCACGCGCTTACCGCTCCTCTCCCATTTTCACTGCCTGGTGGACACGCAGTCTGCGGATATGCAGGAACAGCATGGTCGCCCCGGTCAGCATCATAAAGGCTACAATATAATAAATCTGCATTGTATCCCTCATATCGAATACAATTCGGAACGGCGGCACTGAGGTCGCCACATTATCCGCCGTCTGCAGGAAGGGCAGGAACAGCACGCTGGCGATACGTCCGATCAAGATGCCCAAGCCGATCGACAAGCCGGCTGTGAATACCTGCTCCAGCAGCAGCATCCCGGTCAGTTGCCGCTTGGATAACCCCATCGCGCGCAGGACGCCGAATTGCACGACCCGACCTGACAGATTGAAGAACCAGTATAGGACATAGCCAGCCAGTGAGACGATAACGGACACCAGGAAGCCAAGACTCAGGATGCCGAACACCCCGCCGCGTGTCGGATGCTTCGCCTGGGTAGCCAGCTCGATGCGAACATCTTCGACAGATGCCAGTTCAATCCCTTTATCCAGCAAAATCTTAACGATCGGCGTTGTCTTCGCGCCGTCCTCCATCTTGAGCCATACCTTGTATGGCGTCATCGGCACCTGATCATAGATATAATCCAGATTCGCAATGATGAATGGCGTCTTATCCGGGTACTGACTCGGCCAGTACGGCAAAATACCGACAACCACGAATTCGATCACGCCATCCGACATTCCTGCCGATACAACATCCCCTTCCTTGAGCTGGAACTTCTTGGCGACACTAGAAGGGATAATTGCTGCATGCTCATACATTCCAAGCAGGTTCAAATATCGGTACGGATGCGCGGGGAACAGGTCATTGCGGAACCAGCCGACCTTGGCGAAGTCGACATTATCGATCCCCATCACATTACCCTGTCCGATAGAGCGGCCCGACACGACAATATTGGCTTTGGCATTAAGCACTCTCGCTGCCGCCTCTACCCCCGGCAATGTGCGGTATACCTCGAATGGCGGTTCTGTGTACAACATCTTGGCTGGCGCTGGCTTATTGTTGCCTCCGCCGCCCCCACCGCCTCCGCTATTTCCACCGCCGCCTCCAGAGCCTCCGCCAGGACTATTGGGATTGTTGCTTGGCGCCTTCTTCGGAATCTCCGGTGTTGCAGGCCATACCGATTCAATGACAACATCGGTTCCATATTGATATTGCACACGCTCCGTTGAGTTCAAGTCAATCGTCCGCGCTGCTGATGCATTGTACACCCCTAAGCCCAGCGTCAGAATGAGCAGGATCATAAGCGGATAGTAAGCTTTGGACGAACGAGATAACTGAGCCAGCGTCAGATAGAGCGGCACCGGCAGAAACTTCTTCCCAAGCCAGTTGAACAGCTTGAGCAGCCATGGGAATACCCTCAGGAAGAACAGTCCCATCGCAAAGATCGCCAAGGCCGGCACAAAGAACAAAAACGGCTGGACATTCAGTTGATCCGTGGTCATCCCCGTCTGGAATGAAATCATCTGCCGCTCATTGAACAGATACCAGCCATAGCCGGCAACTCCCATCAGCAGCACATCCAGGAACCAGCGCTGCCATCCAGGAGCACGGTCGGAGCGCGCAAGCTGCTGCTTGTAGTTGACGATGGAGGAACGGGCATAGATGATAGCTGGAATAACCGTTGCCAGAATCGCCAGCAGCACTGCGGAGCCACCTGCTATCCAGGCCTCCGTAGAGAACCCTACTGGAATCGACTTGCGATCCACAAACGTCAGAAATCCGTTCGCTGAGCCGATGCTCTTCGCCATAAACCAGCCGAGCATCGGCCCCGCAGCCATCGCGACCGCTCCCAGCATCAGCCCCTCCAGCAGATAGATCCATATAATCTGCCGTGTACCCGCGCCGCGGCTTCGCAGTACAGCGATGTCGCTACGCTGCTTGTCGAGCGATTGGCGGGCATTCATGGCGATGAAGTAGAAGACCATCGCCAGCATCGGTATAGCTAGCGTGAACAGCATCGTCTGCAGTTGCAGGCTTTGCCGCTTGAAATCGGACAAGATGGTCGCGAAGGAAATTTCGACCTTCGTGTTTTTGAGCATCTGGTACAGCTCAATATTGAGACGCTCCAATGTGCTCGTCAGCGGAGACAGTTGGCTGGTCTGAATCTCGCGCAGATCAAATGCATAATACCAGCTAGCCGTGTGAAGCGGCGCTTTGTATTTGGTCAACACGCCTTCGCGGAATGCCTTCTCGCCGAGCTGCAGGACATTCATCTGTCCTTCCAGTCCTTGGTACCAATAAGGATCGGTTTCATCCTTAGGTGTGAAGGCGCCCACAATTTTGATGCGCAGCTTCTGCCCGCTAACGGGGTACAAGATCACATCCCCGACATGGAGGTCGTTGCGATACATCCCTTCCTCTAAGATGACCGCCTCCAGAATGCCGCCTGCGTCGACTGCATCCTTGCTCACCCAGCGCCCCTGCGCGAGATCAGCCTTATCCTCCAGCCCATTGCTCGTGACAAGCGACATCTGGCGCTTGCGGCTTGCATCTACCTTGCTCGGATCCTCAGGCGTCACATCGCTGCCGCGAACGCCCAGCATTCCAACGTAGGTCTGATAAGGAAAGTTGATCTGCTTTGGAACCTGTTCCTTTATGTACGTCTGAACGGTGTCCAGCGAAGCCAGATCAGTGGCCTCTCCTCCAGACGCCTGATACCTCATCAGTAATGAGCCGGCCGGAAGCCCTGTACTATTCTCCTTTAGCGAGGTAGCCACAACACGCTTCAGGGCGCCATCGGCATACATCGGAATACTTGTTGCGAAGGCGACCGCAAGTATTAGACCCGCCAACGTACTAATCGTCAGCCAGCGTGTGTTCCACATCTTGCGGAACAAAAATCGAAATAGCGGCACTCCCATAGTTTATTTACCTACAACTTTCTGCCCCGGCTTCAACCCTTCCAGAATTTCAATCTCTGTGGGTGTTTGCTGCCCAACGGCGACATCGACCTCTCGTTTGCCGTCCTTATCGACCACCTGCACATACGTCCGCGACCCGATCGTTCGCAACGCGGAAGGCGGGATGACGATCGCATTTTCCTTGCGGTTCGTAATAATACTGATCGATAATGGCGTACCGCGGTTCAATCCCTCCGGCATTTTATCCAGCTCGACGATCAAGAAGTTCTCAGGCTTCTCCGAATTGTTGTTCGGATTGCCGGAATTATTATTGCCGTCCTCCTGCTTCATCGGGAACTGCTTGACTTTGCCCTTATGCTTGCCGGCATTGTTGATGTCCACCTCGACCGGCATGCCAATGGCCACTTGCGTCAGCTTATCCTTCGACACATTAGCAGCAACGACCAGGTTCGACGTGTCCGCAATGACCGCTATCGGATCATAGGATTTGATCGTGTCGCCCTTTTTTACATTGACCGAGATAACCGTTCCCGCAAACGGCGCAGTCAGCACCGCCTTGGCAATGTCGGCCTCCTTGTCCAGGATCGTCTGCCGTGCCTGTTCAAATACGATGCTCGCTTCCTCGAACTCGATCTCGGTGATCTCGTCACGCTTGCGCAGCGTCTCCTTCATCTGAATCTCTTGTGAACGGAACTTCAGCTTATCTGAGCGCAGCTCCTTCACCATCGACTCGACGTCCAGCTCAGCAATGACTTGACCGGCCTTGACATTGTCTCCAGGCTTGACACTGATGCTCTTGAGCTTCTTGCCGTCGAGCGTGAAGGACAGTGTCTCCTCCTGCACGGACAGCAGCTTGCCGCTGCCTGTTACGGATGATACCAGGTTTTTGGTCGTCACTGTATATTCCGGCTTCTTGGAGATCTGCGGCGGGTTAATAACCGGCAGCACCTCCTCCTCTTCCTCAGCAGGCAACAGGGAGCAGCCGCTGGTTACTGCAAGCGACGCGCCAAGCAGCACGATCAGCGCCCGCTTCATCCATCTGGAACGCGCGGATGGCTTAATGTTCATATCAGGTTCATTATTATAGTTAGACGAATCTTCCGTCCACCATCTCATAGACATGGTCAGCAACCTCCAAAATCGTAGGATCATGCGTTGTCATACAAATCGAAACGCCTTCGGTCTCAATAATATTGCGAAATACGCTCATCACTTGCGCCGACATATTGGAATCCAGCTCCGCCGTCGGCTCGTCAGCCAATATCAGTCGCGGTCTATGGGCAATCGCCTTGGCAATCGCCACACGCTGCTGCTCGCCCCCGGACAGCTCGAACGGACGATGGTGCATCCGCTTGGCCAAGCCGACCAGCTCCATCACCTCGGTTACCCGCGGCTTCCATTGCGCCTTCGGCACCTTGGCCATTCGCAGCGACAGCTCGACATTCTCATAAGCGGACAGCAGCGGCATCAGCGCGAACGCCTGGAAGATAAAGCCCATATCCTGCCTACGCACCACCGTCCGCTTATTGTCGCTCAGCTTATGAAAGGGCATACCGTTAAACCAGATTTCCCCTTTTGTCGGCTGATCCAGACCACCCAGCATATTCAGCAGCGTCGTCTTTCCTGAGCCTGACCGGCCGCGAAGCATAACCAACTGCTGGTGCTGCACCTGCATATGTATCTCCTTCAAAACATGTAACGGCTTCCCGCCCACCTGAAACGTGCGAACGACTTCCTTAACCTCCATCAGCGGCCCCTCCGGCACAGGCCGTGGCGCCACGAAAGCCTTGCTGCCCTCCTCAGGCTGCTGCTTCAGGCTGGCTTGCTTCTTGAGAGTTGGGGTTTTCTTCTGATTGAGCGATTCGGGAGACGTATCCTGCCCTGGCTCAGCAGTTGCAGCGACTTCGGAAGCCAAGTCTGCTTCGCCCTCACGGATCGCACCCTGTCCCTCCTTGTCGGCAACAGCCGTTGCGACGCCTTGCTTGTCTTTTCTCCACCATTTCATTGTGAACTCATTGACCTCCCTTCCTATTCCAAGCGCAGGCGGGTATCTCTATACCGCCGGCCTCTACTTCTGCCATCTTAGACTTGCTGGTGCTCTGATGATTCGGATCGACAACTGCCAAGCATTAGAATCATTAGAGTTTTTTCATGTACTCAAATATAGACGGCGTACTCCGACAAAAAGTTACGTTATTTGGATGTAAAAATTATAAAGATTACCTTAAGAAATCAATAGATCAAAAAAAGCGCAGCCCTAACAAATCTGTCAGGCCGCGCCTTGAAGTCATATTATATGCCGAATGATTGTGGGTCCTCACGCCATGACTGCAGCAGCGCCACCTCGTTAGCCTGAATATAGCCCAGCTCCAACGCTGCCTCGACGAGCGCCGTGTAATTGGATAGTGTCGTCAGCGGAATGCCCGCCTCGCGGAAGCCTTCCTCTGCACGGGACAACTGATAGGTGAAGATCGCCAGCACGCCCCGCACCTCGCCGCCCGCATCCTTCACAGCCAGCGCAGCCTTGATCGAGCTGCCTCCAGTTGAGATCAGATCCTCGATGACGACAACCTTTTGTCCTGCCTCCAGCTTGCCCTCGATTTGATTCTGCTTGCCGTGCCCCTTCGCCTTGTCGCGAATATAGATCATCGGCAGACCCAGCTTCTGCGCCACCCACGCCGCATGCGGGATACCTGCCGTAGCCGTACCGGCAATGACCTGCGCATCCGGGTACTGCTGCTTGATCAGCGAGGCGAAGCCCTCTGCCACCAGCTCGCGAATGGCCGGATAGGACATCGTCAGCCGATTGTCACAGTAGATTGGAGACTTGATGCCGGACGTCCAAGTGAAGGGCTCATTAGGCCGTAGCGCCACCGCCTTGATGTCCAGCAGACTTTTGGCGATTTCCTTAGGCAGCTCTGCAATTGCAATTGTACTCATTGGATCAGCTCCTCTATAATTTGTTCGAATGCCGCTCGCGGCTCTGCCGCCGCTGTAATCGGCCTTCCAATCACCATGTAATCGGTTCCGGCGTCGAGCGCCTGCCGCGGGGTCATGATCCTGCTCTGGTCACCCAGCTCCGCCCCGGCAGGCCGGATGCCTGGCGTAACCGTCTTGAATGCGGCGCCGCATGCCTGCTTGATTAGCTGCGTCTCCTGCGGCGATGCCACAACACCATCCAGGCCAGCCTGCTGTGTCAGCCTCGCATAGCGCTCCACGGCCTGCTCGACGGCTCCTTGAATGCCGATCTCCGTGTTCATTACCTGCTGCGATGTGCTGGTCAACTGCGTAACCGCGATAATGAGCGGGCGGGAGCTGCTGCTCGTGCCAGACAACGCCTGCGCCACCCCTTCTGCAGCCGCCTCCATCATCTTGACGCCGCCTGCCGCATGCACATTGAACATATCGACGCCCAGCCTGGCGATGCTGCCCGCTCCCCCCTTGACCGTGTTCGGGATGTCATGCATCTTCAAATCCAGAAACACACGATAGCCACGAGCCTTGAGATTGTCGATAAATGCCGGGCCTGCAGCATAATACAACTGCATGCCCACTTTAATATAGCACGGGATGCCTTCCAGTTGCTTCAGCAGCCCTTCCGCATGGGACGCCTCTGGATAATCGAGTGCCACCATAATTCGCCCTGCCGCTTCGTCGCGCGTTACACGCTGATGTTCCGCCATATGCGATCCCCTCCATCATGATTACATAGCAGGGCGGCCTGCCAGCCGTCCTGCTCCGGGTGCACGCCCCGGAGCAGACAGCCGAGAGGCCGCTCCCATTCCATTACTTCTGCAGCACCGGCATTGCGCGGGATGAGAAGTTGATTGTCTCCAGCATATTCAGCAGCGCGCGCACGGTATCCAGCGATGTCATACATACAACACCGTTCTCGACCGCTTCGCGGCGAATACGGAACCCATCACGCTCTGGCAGCTTGCCCTTGGTCAGCGTATTGACCACAAAATGCGCCTGGCCGCCGCGAATCAGATCGAGGATGTTCGGCGTGCCCTCGCTCAGCTTGTTGACGCGAGTGACGCGCATGCCGGCTTCCTCCAGCGCCTTCGCCGTGCCGCCTGTAGCGATAATGTTATAACCCAACTGGTAGAAGCCCTGCAGCAGCTCGATCGCTTCTTCCTTGTCCTTGTCCGCAACGGTAGCGATGATGCCGCCTGTAGTCGGAATTTTCATACCGGCGCCGATCAGCCCTTTGTACAGAGCTTTCGCATACTGTACATCACGGCCCATAACCTCGCCTGTCGATTTCATCTCCGGTGTAAGTGTAGGGTCTACCCGGCGCAGCTTCGCGAAGGAGAATACCGGCACCTTGACCGATACATACTCGTCTTCCTGCCACAGCCCGTCCACATAGCCCAGGTCAGCCAGCTTCGTTCCCAGGATCGCCTTGGTCGCCAGGTTCGCCATCGGAATGTTCGTTACCTTGCTCAGGAACGGAACCGTGCGCGAGGAACGCGGGTTAACCTCGATGACGTACACCTGCTCCTGATGGATGACGAACTGGATATTGACCAGACCGACAACCTTCAGCGCTTTGGCAATGTTAATCGTAATGTCCACGATCTGATCCTTAATCTCCTGGGACAGCGATTGTGGCGGATAGACCGCAATCGAGTCGCCAGAGTGAACGCCTGCACGCTCGACATGCTCCATGATGCCCGGGATCAGCACCGTCTCGCCGTCGCAGATCGCGTCGACTTCCGCTTCCTTACCAAGCATGTAACGGTCAATCAGCACCGGATGCTCAGGGTTGATCTTCACCGCTTGCTCCATGTAGCTCAGCAATTCCTGGTCGGAGTAGACAATCTCCATTGCACGACCGCCCAGAACGTAGGACGGGCGCACCAGCACCGGGTAGCCAAGTCCGCTTGCCGTCTCGACCGCTTCGGAGACCGAGATGACCGTCTTGCCCTCAGGCTGAGCGATGCTCAGACTGCGCAGCAGCGCCTCGAACTTCTTGCGATCCTCAGCCGTGTCGATAGACTCCAGGCTGGAGCCCAGAATGTTCACACCTGCGCGGCTCAACGGTGCTGCAAGGTTAATTGCAGTCTGTCCGCCGAATTGCACGATAACCCCAATCGGCTTCTCCTGCTCGATGACGTTCATGACATCCTCGAAGAACAGCGGCTCAAAATACAACCGGTCAGAGGTATTGAAGTCCGTGGAGACAGTCTCCGGGTTGTTATTGATGATGACAGCTTCATAGCCTGCATTCTGGATCGCCCATACGGCATGCACAGTCGAATAGTCGAACTCGATGCCCTGACCGATGCGGATCGGCCCGGAGCCAAGCACGAGCACCTTCTCCTTGCTCGTCTCAATCACTTCGTTCTCAGTCTCATAGGTCGAGTAGTAGTAAGGCGTAGTCGCCTCGAACTCCGCCGCACATGTATCGACCATTTTGTATACCGGGCGCATATTTTGCTCCTGACGGTATACACGCACATCCGCCTCAGAGGTATAAGCCGCACCTGGCTGTCCTTCCTGACGCAGCTCGGCAATCGCGCGGTCAGTGAAGCCTTTGCGTTTGGCCTGATGCAGCAGCTCCGGTGTCAGCGCTTCGCGGCGCAGCTCGTCTTCGAAGCGAACGATCCCTTCGATCTTGTCCAGGAACCACCAGTCGATGCTGGTCAGATCCTGAATCTGCTGCAGGCTCCAGCCGCGGCGGAACGCTTCTGCCACCAGGAACATCCGCTCATCATCCGGCTTTTGCAGGCGGGTAGACAGCACGGCATCATCCAGCTCCACCGCTTCCTTCAGATGCAGGCGATGCGCACCAATCTCCAGCGAGCGAACCGCCTTATGAATCGATTCCTCGAAGGTGCGGCCGATCGCCATCACCTCACCGGTCGCTTTCATCTGTGTTCCCAGCTTGCGGTTGGCCGAGGTGAACTTGTCGAACGGCCAGCGTGGAATCTTCGAGACGATATAGTCAAGTGTAGGCTCGAAGCAAGCATAGGTTTGTCCGGTCACCGGGTTGACAATCTCGTCCAGCGTATAGCCGATTGCAATCTTTGCGGCCATCTTCGCAATCGGATAGCCGGTTGCCTTGGACGCCAGCGCCGACGAGCGGCTAACCCGCGGATTGACTTCAATGACATAGTATTGGTAGCTTTGCGGGTCCAAAGCGAATTGTACGTTACAGCCGCCCTCGATGTTCAACGCGCGGATGATCTTCAGCGATGCGGAGCGCAGCATCTGATATTCACGATCCGACAGCGTCTGGCTCGGCGCAACTACGATGCTGTCGCCGGTATGGACGCCAACCGGGTCAAAGTTCTCCATGTTGCACACGACGATACAGTTGTCTGCCGCGTCGCGCATGACTTCATATTCGACTTCCTTCATACCGGCAATGCTCTTCTCGATCAGACATTGGCCGATCGGGCTGTAGCGAATACCGGATGCGACGATCTCCACCAGCTCTTCCTCGCTGGAGCAGATGCCGCCGCCTGTACCACCCAGCGTGTACGCCGGACGAACGATGATCGGATATCCGATCTCATTCGCGAAGTCGACCGCCTCTTCTACTGTCGTTACAATGACGCTCTCTGGAACGGGCTGCTCCAGCTCGCGCATCAGGTCACGGAACAGGTCGCGGTCCTCCGCTTTTTCGATTGCTGTCAGTTGCGTGCCGAGCAGCTTCACGTTCTCCCGCTCCAGCACGCCTGCGCGCGCCAGCTCGACCGCCATGTTCAGACCCGTCTGACCGCCCAGCGTCGGCAGCAGCCCATCCGGGCGCTCCTGACGAATAATCTGGGAGACGAAATCCAATGTGATCGGCTCGATGTACACTTTGTCAGCCATGTTCGTGTCTGTCATAATAGTGGCCGGGTTGCTGTTGATCAGTACAACCTCCATGCCCTCTTCCTTCAGAGCTTGGCAGGCCTGGGTTCCGGCATAGTCAAATTCTGCTGCCTGGCCGATGACGATCGGTCCGGAGCCGATGACGAGAATTTTTTTGAGTTCATTATTTTTGGGCATATTGAAGTTCTCCTTTCAGCGTCTCCGACAGCTCCGCCTGGCGCGGCTTCTTAGGGTTGTTGAGCTTATGCTCACGAATCATGTCGAGGAACTCGTCAAACAAGTAGCTGGAGTCATACGGTCCTGGAGCCGCCTCCGGGTGATACTGCACGGTAAAGGCAGGGTGCACCTTGTGCTTCAACCCTTCAATCGTGCGGTCATTGTTGTTGATATGAGTAACGGACAGCTCCGTGCCTGCGATTGAGTCATCGAGCACAGTGTAGCCGTGATTTTGCGATGTAATGAAGCAACGGTTGCCTGCCAGCTCCTTCACAGGGTGGTTGCCGCCGCGATGGCCGAATTTCAGCTTGGTTGTGTCGGCGCCACAGGCGAGTGCGAACAACTGATGTCCCAGGCAGATGCCGAAGATCGGATATTCGCCCAGCAGTTGCTTGATCGTCTCGACAGCATGCGGTACATCCTTAGGGTCCCCAGGGCCGTTCGACAACTGGATGCCATCTGGATTCAGACGGCGAATCTGCTCAGCCGTCGTATCATGCGGCACAACGACCACATCACAGCCGCGCTTGGTCAGCTCGCGCAGGATGCCGCTCTTCGCGCCGAAGTCCATCAGCACGATCCGCTCCTTGTCGCCAGGGCTGGAGAACACATGCTTCGTCGATGTCCGGGCCACCTGATCGCGCATAAGCGGCGAGGCATTCAGCCGCTCCTTCAGCTCATCGACGCTCTGACTGCCTGTTGTGAGGATGCCCTTCATTGTGCCGTAGTGGCGCAAGATACGAGTCAGCATGCGGGTGTCAATATCACTGATGCCCGGAATGCCATATTCCTTCAGCAGTTGATCCAGCGAATACTGAGCGCGCCAGTTGCTCGGCACCGGCTCATGGCGGCGCACGACAAAGCCGTGAATGTAAGGGCGAACAGCCTCGAAGTCATCGCGGTTGATGCCGTAGTTCCCAATGAGTGGGTAGGTCATCGTCACGATCTGCCCGCAGTAGGACGGGTCCGACAGAACCTCCTGATAGCCTGTAATACCTGTATTAAATACAACCTCGCCGGTTGTTTCCGCCTCTGCACCAAAGGATTGGCCCGTAAACAAGGTTCCGTCCTCTAACAACAATCTTGCTTGCACCACATATCACTCTCCTAGTTAGCGTAACTTCACGTTCCGTATATCTTTCATTCTCGCTGGCCGACTTATTCGGACCAGACGACAGCTCCATCGACTACAGTCATAACAGGCCAGCCTTGCAGCTTCCAGCCGCCAAACGGCGTATTTTTGCCTTTGGACACAAAGCTCTGCGGGTCCACCTCACGCTCTCCATCCAGATCGATGATAGTCAGATCGGCAGGCGCTCCTGCCTCCAGACGTCCCGACTCCAGACCGAATACGCGCGCCGGGTCTTCGGTCATCCGTTGCAGCAGAAAGCCAAGCGTCCACTTGCCTGTGCGAACAAACTTGGTGTACAGCAACGGGAAAGCCGTCTCGAAGCCAGTAATCCCGAATGGCGCAAGCTGCATCCCCTTTGCCTTCTCCTCTGCGCTGTGCGGCGCATGATCGGTGACGACCATATCGAGCGTGCCATCCTCCAGCCCCTCAATGACGGCCTGTACATCACGCGGGGAGCGCAGCGGCGGATTCATCTTCCAGTTCGCATCCAGCCCCGGAATATCCTCATCCGACAAGATCAGGTGATGCGGGCACACCTCAGCAGTTACCTTAACTCCAATCTGCTTCGCCAGACGGATCAGCCGTACCGATTGCTCGGTGCTGACATGGCACACATGATAATGAACCCCTGTTGCCTCAGCAAGCAGCACATCGCGACCGACATGAATGGCCTCCGATTCGTTCGGGATGCCCTTCAGCCCATGCTCGCGGGCGAACTTGCCATCCGTCACCGCTGCGCCAACCACGAGCGAATCATCCTCGCAGTGAGCGATGATCGGCATGCCCAGCGACTTCGCCAGCGCCATTGCATCCTTCATCATCTGCGCGTTCTGTACGCCCACGCCGTCATCCGTGAAGCCGATCGCGCCTGCTTCCTTCAAGGCAGCGAAGTCCGTCAGCTCGCGGCCCAGCTCATTCTTCGTAATGGCTGCATACGGCAGCACCTTGACCGCGCCCTTGGCTTGCGCTTTATCCAGAATGTAGCGGATGGTCTCCGGCGTATCCGTTACCGGCCGGGTATTTGGCATGCAGGCAATCGTTGTGAAGCCGCCCTTGGCTGCTGCCAGCGTGCCGGTCTCAATATCCTCTTTATATTCAAAGCCCGGATCGCGCAGGTGAACATGCATATCGATGAGTCCAGCCGATACCAGCTTTCCTGCAGCATCGATTACCTCGGCGCTCCCTGTATCGGGAAGCTCAGTCGCCAGCTCGGCAATTCGCTTATTCTCCATGCGGATGTGGCGGGTTTCCAGTTCATTCGTTTCCTTGTTCCATACTTTTCCATTCACAATCCATAAAGACATCGCAGCCATTTCCCCTCTCTATTATTGAAGCGATCTTTCAATGACCGCCATGCGGATCGGTACCCCATGTTGCATTTGGGTGAAAATTCTCGATTGCGGGTGCTCCACCAGTTCATCATCAATCTCCACATTGCGGTTGACTGGAGCAGGATGCATGATGATCGCATGCGGCGCAATCGTGGCTGCCCGCGCTGCAGTCAGTCCGAACTGCTCACGGTAATCCTCTGCCGACTTGATCATGCCGCTCTCATGTCGCTCCAGTTGAACGCGCAGCATCATGATGACATCGGCCTTGAGCGCCTCCTCGATCGGCACAACCGGGGCATCCAGCTCCGGCGCCGTCATGTTCGGCGGTGCGCAGAATACGACCTTCGCACCGAATTTCGTGAGGGCGTACAGATTCGAGCGCGCCACGCGGCTGTGCAGGATGTCTCCTACGATCGCGACCGTCAGTCCCTTCAGCTCGCCGAACTGCTTGCGCATCGTGTACATATCCAGGAGCGCCTGAGTCGGATGCTCGTTGTTGCCGTCGCCGGCATTAATGAGCGGCACCTTGATCTTCTCTGCCAGCTCGCCGAGCACGCCACTCGGCTTGAGGCGGATCACCCCGGCATCGATCCCCATCGATTCCAGTGTACGAACCGTATCATAGATCGACTCGCCCTTCTGCACGCTGGAGACTGCTGCCGAGAAGTTCAGCACCTCGGCGCCCAGACGCTTCTCCGCCACCTCGAACGAGAAGCGCGTCCGCGTGCTGTTCTCGAAGAACATGTTCGCGACAAACTTGCCGGCTGCTGCCTGACCCACCTTCTCCGGACGATTCTCCCAGTATGAAGCGCGGTCCAGAATTGCTTCGATCTCCTCTCGTCCAAGCTCCTTCAAGCCCAACAAGCTTCTTTGGCGTACTTGCGTCACGGTCATCCGGCTTGCCCCCTCTGATGTATAATGATCACGTTGTCTGTATCATCTATCTCTGTCAGTGCAACCTCGATCTGCTCCAGCTTCGAGGTCGGCACATTCTTGCCTACATAATCGGGCCTTATCGGCAGCTCCCGATGTCCTCTGTCCACCAGCACCGCAAGCTGAATCAACTGCGGGCGGCCGCGATCCATCAGTGCGTCCATAGCCGCTCGGATGGTGCGTCCAGTGTACAGCACATCGTCGAACAGAATGACCTTCTTATCCTGTATCGATACCGGCTGTCCATCCTTCGCCAGAGAAGCTGCCGCCTCCTGGCCCGCTACCTGGCGCCGCCCGCTCTCCCGGTCATCGCGATAGGACGTGATGTCCAGCTCGCCGACCTCAACCGGCTTGCCTTCGATCTCCTCTACACGCTCTGCGATCCGCTGAGCGAGGAAGATGCCGCGCGTGCGGATGCCGACGAACAAGCAATCATCGATACCTCTATTTTTCTCGACAATCTCGTGCGCAATCCGTGTCAGCGCTCGTCTTATGGCGGTCTCGTCCATGATGACATGCTTTTCTTCCATTTCCGGTATTGCCTCCTTCAGCCGTACTGTACGCTCTGTGTCGCCAGCCTTCATGCCGAATATACAATGTCCATCACAAAAAACTCCTTGCAGCGGGCGCAAGGAGTTAACGGTTCAGAAATAGAGCCTCTCGCAATGGCACAATCTGTCATCAAGCCGCAGCTTGGCAGAATTGTGGAAGCGAATAAGCCATCCAACCTGTCACGTTACCTTGACAGCCTCACGGGACTGCATTTAAAGGTACAACTATTCGATTAGAAAGAATTATCCCACGTTCGACATAAGATGTCAAGAGCACCCGTCCGATTTCCCCCTATGGACTCATAGACCCATAGACACAATACAGAGCCCTGAACGTGAACACCCCGCCAGACAAGCGGATACGGCTGCCACCGTCCTTGACGGCTAAGCTTCGTTTCGCGCGTCCCCTCTCGTCTGGCGGGGTGAGTTCGAATCATAAAAAATTACAAGCTTAACTTGCGAATGCGGTCAACCGCCCTCTCCGTATTCTCGCGGCTGCCGAACGCCGTCAGACGGAAATAGCCCTGCCCGCTCTGACCGAAGCCTACACCTGGCGTTCCGACAATATGCGCCTCAGACAGCAGCTTGTCAAAGAACGACCAGGAATCCATCCCCTGTGGCGTTCTGAGCCAGATGTATGGAGCATTCACACCGCCGAACACCTCCAGCCCGATCGATTGCAGCCCTTCACGGATGATAGCCGCATTGGTCATGTAATAATCGACGAGCTCAGCGATCTGCTGCTTGCCTTCCTCTGAATAGATGGCTGCGGCGCCGCGCTGGGTGACATAAGACACACCGTTAAATTTCGTAGTATGCCGGCGATTCCACAGATCGTTCACCAGCAGCGTATTGCCGTTCTCGTCCAGCGCCTTCAGCTCACGCGGCACCACGGTATAGGCGCAGCGAACCCCGGTGAAGCCTGCCGTTTTGGAGAAGCTGCGGAACTCAATCGCCACCTCGCGCGCACCCTCGATCTCGTAGATGCTGTGCGGCACGTCCTCCTCGCGGATGAACGCTTCATAAGCCGAATCATACAGGATGATGCTGTTATTCGCTCTGGCATACTCTACCCACTGCTTCAGCTCTTCCTTCGTCAGCGTCATACCTGTCGGATTGTTCGGATAGCACAGATAGATCAGATCTGCTCTGCGCGCAGGCAGGCTTGGCTTGAACTCGTTCTCGGCGCTGCATGGCAGGTAGACGATATTCTCATATTGGTTCGTCTCCTTATTGAACTTGCCCGAGCGACCCGCCATGACATTGGTATCCACATAGACAGGATAGACGGGGTCCTGAACAGCGACGATCGAATCCTGACTGAAGATTTCCTGAATGTTGCCTACATCGCATTTGGAGCCGTCGCTCACAAACACTTCATTGGGCTGAATGTCAATTCCACGGGATTTGTAGTCGCCTTCGATGATGGCATTAATGAGGAAGTCATAGCCTTGCTCCGGGCCGTAGCCGCGGAATGAGCCTGGCTGTGTCAGCTCGTCTACCGCCTCATGCATCGCGTTGACCACGGCCTGTGGCAGACCCAGGGTCACATCGCCGATGCCCAGACTAATAATCTGCGCCTCAGGATTTTCTTGCATAAATTTCGTTCTGCGTTTAGCTATTTCGGAGAACAAGTAGCTTCCCTGCAGCTCTGTATAATAATGATTTATTTTCGCCATCGTTATCACCCTTCTCGATCAATCTGAACTCTCTATAGAATATCCTTTTTCGAGGGGTTAAATTAATGAACGATTTAGCGAAAAGTTTGTACTATTCGACGCTCCCGGCAATTAAACCTTACAACGTGCGTAAGACATGAAGCTCATGAGCCATATCGTCAGGGATGGGACGCTCAAATTCCATATATTGGCCGGTACGCGGATGAGTGAAGCCGAGCACCGCTGCGTGCAGCGCCTGTCCTTTGAGAGCGATCGTCTTGCTTCGCCCATACACAGGATCACCTGCGAGCGGATGACCGATATATTTCATATGTACACGTATCTGATGCGTTCTGCCTGTCTCCAACTGCAGCTCCATCAACGTGTAGCCCGTCAGCCGCTCCAGCACAATAAAGTGGGTGATGGCCTCCTTGCTCCCTCGACTGGTGACGGTGAATAGCTTGCGATCATGGGGATCGCGTCCAATCGGGGCATCCACGGTTCCTTGATCATGAGAGACATTGCCATGAACGAGCGCCACATATTTGCGTGTCACCGTGTGTGCCTTCAACTGCTCGGCAAGCGAATGGTGAGCAGCGTCATTCTTGGCCGCCATCAGCAGCCCCGAGGTGTCCTTATCGATCCGGTGGACAATGCCCGGACGCAGCTCGCCATTAATCCCTGACAGGTCGCGGCAATGATGCATAAGAGCGTTCACCACCGTGCCTGATGCATGTCCAGGGGCCGGATGAACGACCATGCCGCGCGGCTTGTTGATGACGATGACATCGCTATCCTCATAGACCACCTCAAGCTCGATCGCCTCCGGTATGATTTCGACCGGCACCGCCTCAGGAATGACGAGCTGCACCTGATCGCCTGCAGCCAGCTTCACATTGGGCTTCACAGCACGCCTATTTACGGTTACATGCCCCTGCTTAATCCATTCCTGCACCTGGGTTCGAGAGACCTCCTCGCCGGCGCGCTCTGCGACATACTTGTCCAGCCGCTCGCCTGCATCCTCCTGCTCGGCTACCCATTCCTGCACGTCATTCTCATCATTGTATCGATTGCTCGTTTCCATTGTTCCCTTCCTTCTCCCTCTTGCTTTCTTCCCTCATCGTCAAGATCGTGTCGAGCAAGATCAGCCCTACCCCGATTACGATGCCCATGTCCGCAACATTAAAGATCGGGAACATGTAGCTACCAAAATTGAATTGCAAAAAATCGACCACCTCGCCATACAGCGCGCGATCAAGAAAGTTGCCTACCGCTCCTCCAAGCACGAGCCCAAGCGCAACAAGCAGCAGCGGCTTGCCCGACCTGCGGTTCATGTACATATAGACGATAATCCCGAGTACGACCGCGCAAGTGATAATAAGGAAGAACGTTCTTTGCCCTTGCAAGATTCCAAAGGCGGCTCCTTTGTTCCGATGGGAAGTAATCAGAAAGAAATCACCAATGACGCTGATTTTATCCCCTAATTGCATCTGAGTGGCGATAGCCTTCTTCGTTACATAATCAACAATGAACACCGCTAACGCAATCAAATAATACACATATAGCTTTCTCATCATTTCCCCTCCGGCATAGCGATTCCCCCAAAATGATCAAGTCATTGCAGCCAAGGCCGCGTTATGACCTGCCATATCGAGCCAATAGTCATTGCGAACATTGTAACACAACTTCGCTGTTCATCACCAGCAGGCTCCAAGCTGCGGCTATCGACGTGTATGGCGTCATAAGCTCAGCTCACGCTGCTGAATCTTGCTCACCTTGCAGCGCCGCTTTGCAGTCAGCTTGCAAGCAGCAATATAAGGATGGAACAACCTTCGTTATAATCATGCGATTTGGCGAACACTACAGACAGTCTTCATCATCTGTATTACGAAGGAGTTGACTATCCCGATGCGCATCATAACGACACAGCAATGCGAGGCATTACGCCAGTTGCTCCTGCACGATAAGCAGGAGCTGGAGAGCCGCCTGCTTACGAATGAACACTATGGACTGGCCGAGTCGTTGAAGGATTCAACCGGAGAGCTATCCCCGATTGACAACCATCCGGCTGACGTCGCCACCGAGATGTATGAACGGGGCAAGGATATTGCCCTGCATGAACAAGACGAGCTGCATCTGGAGCGAATCGAGGCAGCGCTGCAAGCGATGGACGAGGGGCGCTATGGCACCTGCATCACCTGCGGCGAGCCGATCCCTTATGAACGTCTGGAGGCGCTCCCCGACACTCTGTACTGCACCGAGCATGCGCCGCGGCAGTTCGTCTCTGATGCTCGCCCGGTGGAGGAGCAGTATCTGGCTCCCCCATTCGGCCGCTCCAGCATGGACGAGCGAGACGACTACAATGGCTTCGACGGCGAAGATGCCTGGCAGATTGTCGAGCAATGGGGCAATTCCGACTCCCCTGCAATGGCGGAGCACCCAAGCGGCGATTATGATCAGCTCGGCATTGAGGCCGATGAGAACGACGGCTTCGTCGAGCCGCTGGAGAGCTTCCTTGCCACTGACATTACAGGCAATCATAAAGCGTTCTATCGCAATCATCACTACCGCGACTATTGTGATGCTGGAGAAGGCGATGTCACGCTGGAGTTTGCCAGCGAGGATGACTTCTGATCCGTGCACGGACAACAAGGCTCCCGCCAAGCTACGCTCTAACAAGCGTTGCAGCCGCGGGAGCCTTATTTATCAATGCTACTCGATCGCGATGCCGATCATGCGGTCGCCGGCCTGCGCCTGTTCCATCCCAGCAGCTTCGCCATAAGCGATCGATGTAACAAGCACATTGTCGCGCAGCACATGCTCGAAGGCTTGTGCCGCTGCCAGCAGCTCATCATCCAACTTCAATGTGAGCGCGACGCGCTTCTCGATCGGCAGATCGAGCTTTTTGCGTGTATCCTGCACCGCACGGATAATCTCGCGCACCCAGCCCTCCTGCACGAGCTCCGGCGTAATATCCGTATTCAGCGCTACCGTCATCTGATAACCGGACGCGGAGGCGAAGCCGGACTTGGCTTGCTTCTCCACCAGCAGCTCGTCAACGCCAATCTGCAGCGCCTCTCCCTCTGCCGTCGTGAAGCTGAAGGAGCCGGTACGGACGATTGCCGAGGTTTCACTCGCGCTTAGCCCTTTCAGATAGCTCTGGATCGGCCCAACCTGCTTGCCATACTTCTTGCCTGCCAGCTTCAAGTTCAGCTTGAGTACGAAGTCAACGAACCCATTGTCATCATTTTGCACCGTAATCGCCTTGACATTGATCTCATCCTTAATGATCTCCTCATACTCCTCCAGAAGGAAGGCACGGTCAAGCGACACGATGAGCTCGGAGAGCGGCTGTCTCGTCTTGACTCCCGTCTCGTTGCGCACATTGCGCGCCAGCTCAACGATCTGCTGAGCGGTCTCCATGTCACGCTCCAGCGCTTCATCAATTGCCGCCTCGTCGGCTGACGGATAATCTGCCAGATGGACGCTTGCGCCTCCGCCCAGATTCATATAGATCTCATCGGCAATCAGCGGCGTATATGGCGCCATCAGCCTGGAGAGCGTCAGCAGCACCTCACGCAGCGTCTGATAGGCGTGAACCTTGTCTTCGCCCAGGCCGCTGCCCCAGAAGCGGTCGCGGGAACGGCGGATATACCAGTTGCTCAGCTCATCGACGAATACCTCGATGGCCTTGGCTGAATTAAGGAAATCATTGGCCTCCAGCCCCTTGCTTACCTGCTTGATGAGCGTATTCAGTCGGGAGAGAATCCAGCGGTCTAGCTTCGCTGTCGAGCGTACTGGCGCATGCTGCGACGGATCGAAGCCGTCGATCGAAGCATACAGCACATAGAATGCATGGGTATTGACCAGCGTATCGATTACCTTCGATTTGGCTTCGCCGACGATGCCGCGCGAGAACCGCTTGCTGCTCCACGGCGCACTGTCAGCCAGCAGCGCCCAGCGGAAGGCATCGGTGCCGTACTCATTAATGATCTCCCACGGATCGATAACGTTGCCCTTCGACTTCGACATCTTCTGGCCATTCTCATCCAGAATATGACCGGTCGAGATGACTGCCTTATACGGCGCCTTGCCGTTATACAGCGTCGATACAGCCAGCAGACTATAGAACCAGCCGCGCGTCTGGTCAATCCCTTCACAGATCATATCCGCCGGGTATTGCTGCTCGAACGTTTCCTTATTCTCGAATGGATAATGATGCTGAGCGAACGGCATCGAGCCGCTGTCAAACCAGACATCGATCACCTCGGAGGTTCGATTCATTACGCCGCCCTCGCAGTGCGGGCAGTGCAATTGAACATCATCCACATACGGCTTATGCAGCTCCAGATCAGCGGTAACCTGGCCGATGGCACGGCTGCGCATATCCTCTGCGCTATGCGGAGCGTATTCCCCCTTGCAATCCGTACATACCCAGACGTTAAGCGGCGTGCCCCAATAGCGGTTACGGCTGATATTCCAGTCCACAAGATCCTCCAGGAACTTGCCGAAGCGGCCATCCTTAATATGCGGCGGATACCATTCCACGGTATTGTTATTGGCGATCAGTTGATCCTTCACCGCCGTCGTCTCGATGAACCAGCTCTCCATCGCATAGTAGATCAGCGGCGACTTGCAACGCCAGCAGAACGGATAGCTATGCTCGTAGCGCTCCTTGCTGAACAGCAGCTTGCGCTCGCTCAGCATCTTCACAATGTCAATATCGAGCTGCCCGTCCTTGACAAACCTTCCCGCAAAATCAGTCACAGCCTCGGTATACTTGCCTGCGCTATCGACAACACTAAGCATCCCAATCTTATGCTGGCGAGCCGCCTTGTAGTCATCGTCACCGTGCGCAGGCGCGATGTGGACGATCCCTGTACCGCTCGAATCGGTGACAAAATCAGCGCTGATGACGACATGTCCGCCCTCGACAGTCGCATACTGGAATGGAGGCTCGTAAGCCAGCCCAGCGAGCTCAGCGCCCTTGAGCGAGCCGATGACCTCATACCCCTCCTTCATCACGCTCTCAACCAGATTCTCCGCTACAATGTATGTCTCCCCGTCCTTGCGCACCTCGTTGTATACCAGCTCAGGATGGACAGCCAGCGCCACGTTGGCCGGCAGCGTCCATGGGGTTGTCGTCCATGCCAGAATCGAAGCGTCCCGATCCTTCAGTCGGAATTTCACCGTCGCGCTCAGATCCTTGACATCCTCATAGCCCTGTGCCACCTCATGTGAGCTAAGCGTGGTCTGACAGCACGGACAGTACGGGCTGACCCGATGACCGCGGTAGAGCCGTCCCTCGCCATGCAGCTTGGAGAGAATATGCCAGATGCTCTCGATATAATGGTTGTCGAGTGTGATGTAAGGGTTCTCCATGTCTGTCCAGTAACCGATGGCCTCGGTCAGCTCGCGCCATTGCTTCTCATACTCGAACACGCTCGCCTTGCATTGCTTCACAAACTTCTCGACGCCGTATTTCTCAATCTCCTGCTTGCCGGAGATACCTAGCTGCTTCTCAACGCCTAGCTCTACCGGCAAGCCATGTGTATCCCAGCCCGCCTTACGAACAACCCGATAGCCCGACATCGTCTTGTAGCGACCGATAAAGTCCTTGATGACACGACCGAGCACATGGCCGATATGCGGCGCGCCATTGGCAGTCGGCGGCCCATCATAGAACACAAAGTTCGGGCGACCTGCGCGGTTTTCGATCGATTTGCGAAAGGTATCCTCTCGTTTCCATTGCTCCAGCACCTTCAGCTCGCGGCTGCGCGCTTTTTCCTTGACATCTACACGATTCATTAGCGTTCTACTCCCTTAACTTAGGTTGAGGAGCCGACCAATCTATAGCCCCCTTGAAAACAAAAAAAGCCACATCCCAAAAGGGACGAGGCCTGCTCGCGTTACCACCCTGTTTCCGATTCCGCTTGCTTGCGGATCGGCACCTTCATCATGGACAATCATCCATGTTCCCTGTAACGGGGGATACCGGCAGTGCTTACTACCTTGCAGGTTCGGCACAGCTTCTCGGAGAGGATCTTCCGCGGCGGCTTGATCATCGGCTCTCAGCGTGTACCGACTCTCTGGAGATCAATTCAGCAGCATACTTGTTCTCGTCATAGAAATTGAAGCTTATTATTATATTATTTATACTCTGACAGCGATCAATTGTCAACCCGCCCTAGCCTTTATTCCGCTGTGTTGGCTGCCGCCTCGCGATGGCTAGACTCCAGCGCATCCCAGCTCTCCTGACCTAGCAGATCAAGCTGCGCCTCGACAAGTGTGCGAAACCGGGCACGGTAGATGGACGCCTGCTTCTTCAGCTCCTCCACCTCGAGCGCAACCTTGCGTGACTTGGCCAGCGAATCGTTAATGATTCGGTCGGCATTTTTCTCCGCTTCTTTAAGGATTAGCTGCGCTTCCTTCTTCGCATTATGCTTAACCTCATCCGCTGCTTCCTGGGCAACGATAATCGTCTTGGAGAGCGTCTCCTCAATCGTGGCAAAATGGTTCAGCTTCTCCTGAAGCGATAGGACCTGATTTTGCAGCTCCTTGTTCTCGCGGATGACCGTCTCATAATCCTTGATCACCTGATCCAGGAACTCATTCACTTCATCTTCATCGTATCCGCGCAGTCTGCGCCCAAATTCTTTATTATGTATGTCCAATGGCGTCAACGGCATTGGCGCACCTCCTAATGAAATGACGATTGACCTGCTACTGTACGTGCTGTACGGTTTGAATTCGCCGCCCTCGGGCCAAATTCCTGCACGGCATTAAATAAATTTGCCCGCTCGCACCCGAATCCGGCCTTTCTTCGTTATTCCGTCCACCTCCAGCAGCTTGAACCGCCCCAGACCTTGTATCGACACCACATCGCCAGCTTTGAGCTGCTGCGAGGGGTCTTCCGTCTGCTTCCAGTTCACACGGCAGCGCCCCGCGCGGATCGGATCGACGATCTTCGCCCGACTTATCCGGTACACATCGCTGCAGATGCCATCCAGTCGCATCGAAGCGACCGTGAAGCTCATCTCCTCCAGATGCTGCTGTGCCGTGCGCAGCCTCTCCAGCGGCAACAGCTCGGTGAGCACCTGCACACGATGTACCTGTCTTAGATGCACATCCATATAGTCGGCAATCTCCTGCGCCACGAGCGCATGACAGCCATCCTCATGAACATGAATATCCCCAATTCGGTCGCGTTTCATACCCAATCCAAGTATCGCGCCCATATAATCGCCATGATCCAGCTCGGCCAGCGTTCGGTCAACAGAATAGACCGACAGCACGACGATTGCTGCCGGTTCATGCTCCAGCGGGAGATAATCCGGCGCTATAATTGCCCTGCGCCGCTCCGCTTCAGGATACCCGCCATCCAGCCTCAGCGCCACATCCGCATGACGGTTCACCAGCGTGCTCAGGATGTGCGCCTGCCGCGGATCGAGAAAATCCGTCCGCTTCAGCTCATGGTACCTCCCCGCCTGCTGGGTCCACTCCCAGGCACGATCTACGAATGCGCGTTCATCAGGGTGAAAATGCTCATAAAACTCCGGTCTCATAGGCCAGGAGCGATAAACCGGATGACAGCAATCAGCCCCATTGCTACGAAGCGAAGCGCGAAGATCGCCACGATCGGGGATATATCCAGCATTCCACCAATAGGCGGAATGAATCGTCTGAAGATCGACAGATATGGCTCAACCAGCTTACCCAGAAATTGACCGATGAAGCTTTCACGGACATTCGGGAGCCAGGAGAGCAAGACATAACCAATAATCATAAATGTGTAGATCGAATGCAGTGTATCAATTAAATTTTCCACGTAAATAAGGTCACCTCATTTTAATGTAGTCAATGGTCATCTGCCAGAATCTCCGAAATGGTGCCCTGAATTTCAACGGATTCCGGGGTACACAGAAAGATGTTCGACCCCAGCTTGGAGATGCTTCCGTTGATCGCATATACGGTTCCGCTGAGGAAATCCAATATGCGCAATGCCTGATCTGTTCTGACTCGCTGCAGATTGACAACGACCGGACGACGTGAGCGCAGATGCTCGGCAATCTCTTGAGCTTCATCATAGGATCTGGGCTCGTTCAGGACCACACGGACATTCTTTTGGCTATGGATGCTAACCACGTTATTCGTCCTGCCATTATTTTTACGTGCTTCGAACGGACTGGTTTCAGCATCTTGATGATCTTGACCGCCAGACTTGTCCGGATGCTGCTCGACGATTTCTTCGACCTCATCCTGCAAGCCCAAAAAGCTCATAAACCGATTCATGACGCCCATGCTCATTCCTCCTCTTTACCTACCAAAATTGTCCCCAATCGCAGCCAGTTCGCCCCTTCTTCCACAGCCACCTCAAAATCATTGGACATGCCCATCGACAGCCCGTTCACCGGCGTTTCTGTCGCCGCCTCCCGATTCAGCTCGTCTCTAAGCTGCCTTAGTCCTCGAAATACAGGCCGCGTCTCTTCGGGTTCCGCCTCAAAAGGAGCCATGGTCATTAAGCCTTCAATTTTAATATGGGTAAAGCGGGACAGCTCCTTCACGAACGGCAGCAGCTCCTCGGGCGCCAGGCCATGCTTGGAATCCTCACCGGATACATTCACCTGCAAGAAGCATGGCACAACAATCCCCAGCTCTGCCGCCTTCCTCTCGATAGCTTGCGCCAATGACAGCCGATCCAGCGAATGAACGTAGGCGAATCGCCCGACGACCTCCTTCGCCTTGTTGGTCTGCAAGGAGCCTATAAAATGCCATACGGCTTGTCCGGCTGCAGCACTCGTGTCGCCGCCACTAGCCGTCTGCCTGGCGGCATACCACTTGTCCTGCGCGTTCTGCCAGCGATTCTCCCCGACGTGCACGAGCCCGGAGCGGATCACCTCTAGTGTAGAAGCAACAGATACATATTTCGTTACAGCAATGATATTTATATCTTCTCTGGAGCGGCCACTGCGCGCACAAGCTTGCTGCAGTCGCTGCTCTACATGAGCAATTCGTTGTTCCAGCGTCAAGAGAAGACGTCACCTCTTTCCATACCGATCCAGCTTGCCATACGCCCTGTTCCCCCCTGCTCCATACGGTGGGAGAAGAACAAGTCAGTCCGGCAGCCAGTACACATCTGTGATAATTCGATGCTGGTCGGCAAAATTCCTGCTTTTATCATAATCTGTCGGTTAATTTCTTTCAAGTTGATCCTAGCTCTACCCTGTTCGGAGGGCACGAGTGTATCCTCCGCAAGCGTGGCTCCGTCTGTCCGCAGCTCCTGCAGCAGAGGCTCCACCTTGCTGATCACCGCTTCGTCTACCTCATAGCAGCATGCTCCGATCGCCGGGCCGATCGCCGCCACAAGCTCCGACGGACGCGAGCCGAAGTGCTGCCTCATCGCCTCCACTGTAAGTCTGGCAATCTCCTGAACGGTTCCCCTCCAGCCTGCGTGAGCCAGTCCGACCACACGCCGCACCGGGTCATAGAAGTAGAGCGGCACGCAGTCGGCATATAACGAGGCCAGCAATATATCCGGCTCATTCGTAATCAGCGCATCCGCATCTGCTACCGCATCCTCCCGCACGGCTCGCCCTCGACCGCGTTCCCCGGCCGTCACCACATGGACGGCTGCCCCGTGCACCTGTTCGGCGCATGTCCACGCCTCGGGCTGCCATCCCAGCGCTTTGGATACTGCCTCACGGTTGCGTACAACATCGCTTGGTTCATCCCCTACGTGCAGCCCCATATTAAGCGTGCTCCACGGCGCGCCGCTATATCCTCCCGCCCGCCCGGTGAAGCCTGCAGTCAGACCCTTATATCTCCCCATCCAGGCAGACAAATAAAACAGCGAAGGCTCCTCCGCTGCCCGATTCCATTCAAATGGCTCCATTTCCCCACCCCCTGCCCAGCTCCCGATCAATATTCTTTTTATTCTACCACATATTGCCCCCAATTTTCACCTCTAGCCCACAGGCTGCTCAACTGCTGCGCGCAATCGAAATCGTCTCTCGCCAGAAATAGCGGATATGAGGCCGAATAACAGATGCTTGCAGCCGCTTATCTCAAGTGCTCATTATCATCGGAGGTCCGGTAGGTGCGCGATTCCTCGATCAGCACCAGCACGACATCAGCACCGATCTTAACAATATTGCGCCAGGGAATAACGATCTCGGTACCACTCCCCAGCCAGCCAAACTTCTTGTAGTGCGGCACCACGATCGCCTCAATTCTGCCCTCGCGCAGATCCAACTCCAGGTCGCTGACCATGCCTATTTTTTTGCCATCGACAATATTGATGACATCCTTCATCTGAAACGCCGAAATTTTCAAGTCGCCTCACCACTTTTCCGCCCTGTATTGTGCTCCCTTACTATACATATGTGCAGCGATGGGACGACATGTTATCTCCTCCATTGAAAAAACCGGCTAGGCCGGTTTTTAAATAGCATTCCTATGTGCACTGTTAGCGGGCCCGTGCGAGCAATCGCCCATCCATGCTCATGACTTGGACAGTGCTCAGACCTGCTTCACATGCTTTTGCATTTGTTGAATTGCTGATTTTTCCAATCTGGATACCTGGGCTTGTGAGATGCCAATCTCGTCTGCAACCTCCATTTGCGTTTTTCCTTGGAAAAAGCGCATCGATAAGATCATTTTCTCCCGATCGTTCAGTTTATGCATCGCTTCACGCAGGGCGATCTCCTCAATCCAGGTAATATCCTTGTTCCTGTCGTCGCTGATCTGATCCATTACATAGATCGGATCGCCGCCATCATGATAGATGGGCTCGAATAGCGACACCGGGTCCTGAATCGCATCCAGCGCGAACACCACGTCCTCCTTCGGCACATTGAGCGCCTCGGATATTTCAAATATGGTGGGCTCCCTGGAGTTCTTGTTGGTCAGACTGTCGCGCACCTGGAGTGCCTTGTACGCAATATCCCTCAAGCTTCTGGAGACGCGAATCGGATTGTTGTCCCGCAGATAGCGGCGAATCTCTCCGATGATCATCGGCACCGCATAGGTTGAAAACTTCACATTCTGGCTCAGGTCAAAATTGTCAATGGCCTTCATAAGTCCGATACAGCCAACCTGGAACAAATCATCTACAAATTCGCCACGATTGTTGAACCGCTGTATGACGCTAAGCACAAGACGCAGATTGCCATTCACTAATTTCTCTCTGGCTGCCCGTTCGTTGCGGGTTTGCAATGCCGTGAACAGCTCTCTCATCTCAGCATTGGTCAGGACAGGCAGTTTCGCGGTATCCACTCCACAGATCTCAACTTTGTTTCGGGTCAACGTGATTACCTCCCAAGGAGAAACATTAATGTACATTATCC
This sequence comes from Paenibacillus sp. J5, assembly GCF_054955055.1. Classification (NCBI taxonomy): domain Bacteria; kingdom Bacillati; phylum Bacillota; class Bacilli; order Caryophanales; family Paenibacillaceae; genus Paenibacillus; species Paenibacillus sp. J5. The sequence continues at coordinate 60,313 of NZ_JBUEDD010000005.1, forward strand.
CCTTGGCACCCTTTTTTATTCCTCACACCATCTTGTTAAATTCTTTGCGCAGTCGCTTAATGATCCGTTTCTCCAGCCGGGAAATGTACGATTGAGAGATGCCAAGCAGGTCCGCCACATCCTTCTGTGTCTTCTCCTCACCGTCAGACAGCCCGAAGCGCAGCTCCATAATCATGCGCTCCCGCTCGCTCAGCTTATCCAGCGCCTTGTGCAGCAGCTTGCGGTCAACCTGTTCCTCGATATTGCGGTAGATCGTGTCATTTTCGGTTCCCAGCACATCCGACAGCAACAGCTCATTGCCATCCCAATCGATATTAAGCGGCTCGTCAAACGAGACCTCGGTACGAATCTTATTGTTACGGCGCAAGTACATCAGAATTTCGTTCTCGATGCAGCGTGATGCATAGGTGGCCAGCTTGATCTTTTTCTCCGGATCGAACGTATTGACCGCTTTGATGAGACCGATCGCTCCAATCGATACGAGGTCCTCGATATTGATGCCGGTATTTTCAAATTTGCGGGCAATGTAAACGACGAGGCGCAGGTTGCGCTCGATCAGCATCGCACGGATCGCTGTATCGCCGGTGGACAGCTTGGCGAGCAGATACTCCTCTTCCTCGCGCGTCAGCGGCGGAGGCAGCGCCTCGCTTCCTCCGATGTAATAGATTTCTTCACTTTTTAATCCGAATAAAAACATAAACCGATAATAATATAGCTGCAGGACCAATCTCCACTTCACGACCATCTTGGCAATTCCCTCCCTGTCTGTCATACTTCCTGGGACCCGATCTCCAATGATTGTTCAACTAATGATGGATGGATAATTGCCCGATAGGCACCATCTGAAGCCAGCGTTCCGCCATCCAGACCAACCAGCACCTTGCGACATTCATAATTCCGTCCCTCCTGCTCGATACGAACATAATCGGGCTTGAGCGCCAGCATGAACGAGGTACCCCGGTTCACCCCACGGTACGGGATGAGCCGCAGCCGATCTTGCCATACCCATTCCTCTTCTCCAATGCCCGCGACCAGCTTGTCAACTTCAGCCTCTCTAATACGCGCCAGCCAGGACGGGGGCAGATGATCCTCCCATAGTGATGCCTCCATAACCATAACCGGTGTGCGGGTGAGCGGATCATATAGATGATTGCCTGTATCAATCAGGCCTGTACAGCGCTTCTCCTGTCCCCCAATGGCAACCTGTACCTCCGCCACATGCTGCAGCAACTGCTCCTTGCGTCTGCGTCCATTGAGCACCCCCTTATACAGCAGCAGCGCTGCCGCAAACGTAATCGCCAAAAACAATACACCCATCTTCATCACATGCCCTTGCCCGCCTGTCCTCATCAGCCAGATGCCATTCCATAGCTCGCCATGGCTTTGCAGCAAGTAGTAGACCCCCATCATGCCCCCGGCCGCGGCAAAGCTCACTCCGTAAAAGGCAGCAACGTGGTGGACAAAGCTCTGCAGGCTGGAGAAGCCGAAGGCGATCCACACCATGAGCAGCGATAAGCCGAGCTTGGCGCCCAAGGTGAACAACGGAGCCAATGCCGGAACAAACATCATCCCTACATACGCAGCGCCAACGGTGGCCGAAGCGAGGAGCCGCTTCCAGCTAAAGGGAATGCCGCGTACCCACGCTGTCATAGCCAGTACAGCCGCATCCAGCACAAAATTCAGCATCAAGACGAGATCAACATACACAACCAGCTCCACTCAACTCCCTGTTGCCTGCCGTTTGCGCTACAGCCCTGGCAAGTGCCTTAACCTGGACGATCTAGCCGCCCGCCAGAGCTATTGCTGCGAGTCGTTGCAGATACCTGTCACTTGGATAGCAGAATGCGTGAGCGTCTGGCATGAGAGCAGGTTCTGTCTGCAGACTCTACATCGCTTACCGACCTCCAGGGGTTGGCTTTAACCAAGTATATTAAAATCTTATTTCAATGTCTGTCTAAACATGCCGTCATGAGTCCTCTTTTTTTGTCGCAAAATTAGAAAAAGCCCCCAACCGTAGTTGGAGGCTCGCAGCTTACGAATATTCGATTAACGATCAGAACGAGGGCGATTGCGCAGGAATGCCGGGATGTCCAACTGATCGCTGCCCGGAGGCGTACCGAACGGCTTCAGGTTAGGTGCTGACTGGCTGCTCGCACGCGTATCCGCCGCTTCAGCCGGCTGACCCGGATTGCGGCGCAGCGGGGTTGGCCCCTTATGCTCGAAGCCTGTCGCAATAACCGTCACCTTTATATCATCCTTCATATCTTCTTCGATCATCGCACCAAAGATCATGTTCACCTCTGGATCGGATGCCGCTATAACGATTTCTGCTGCCTCGTTCACCTCATAGAGCGAGAGATTCGAGCCGCCAGTTATATTCATGATTACGCCCCGTGCACCATCGATCGACGTTTCCAGCAGTGGACTCATAATGGCCTTGCGCGCAGCCTCGGCGGCCCGGTTCTCACCGGCTGCTATGCCGATTCCCATCAGGGCGGAGCCACGCTCCGTCATAATCGTCTTCACATCTGCGAAGTCGAGGTTGATCAGGCCGGGTACGGCGATCAGATCGGAGATACCCTGTACCGCCTGACGCAGCACATTGTCAGCCGCCTTGAACGCTTCCAGCATCGGGGTTTTCTTGTCCACAATCTCCAGCAAACGATCATTCGGAATGACGATCAGCGTGTCCACTTTTTCCTTGAGCGCCTCAATGCCCAGCTCAGCCTGACTGGAGCGTTTGCGTCCCTCGAAGGTAAAAGGCCGAGTTACAACCCCTACCGTCAGCGCGCCGCACTCGCGGGCAATCTCAGCGATTACCGGCGCCGCCCCGGTGCCCGTGCCGCCACCCATACCGGCAGTAACAAACACCATATCTGCGCCCTTGAGCGTATTGGCAATCAGATCACGAGACTCCTCTGCCGCTTTCTTACCGACCTCTGGATTGGCTCCCGCACCCAGACCGCGCGTCAGCTTGTCCCCGATCTGCAGCTTATGCTCTGACATAGCCAGATGAAGCGCCTGCGCATCCGTGTTGACCGTTATAAATTCAACACCCTTCACACCGCTCTCGATCATCCGGTTAACAGCGTTGCTGCCGCCTCCGCCTACCCCGATAACCTTGATCTGCGCCAACTGCTCCATATCGAAATCGAATTCCAACATTTCAATTATCCCCCGATCAAATGAATTCGCTAAACATATTTTTCAACCGCTCAATAAGGCCGGGTTTGGAGGGCGCAGTGGAACTCGCTTTCCGGCCGATGGATTTCTTGGATGTGCTTGCTGGGCGGCTTCTCATATATTTAGAAACGTATTGTATCATCCCCACCCCGCTCGTATATGCGGGGTCGCGCACGCCGATGTAATCAGGCACCGCGATCCGAACAGAGGACTGCAGCTCAAGCTGAGCCAGTTGGAGAACGCCAGGCATCGATACCGCGCCGCCCGTCAGAACATAACCCCCTACCTTCTCCCCAAATCCGAGACGCTTGACCTCTTGCATGGCCAGGTGGAACACTTCCTGCATCCGTGGCTCAATAATATTGGCCAGATCCACCTGTGAGAATTCCTTCTCAACATTGCTGCCCATACGCATGACCTTGAAGCGCTGATCATCAGCCGCATCGTCAATCATCGCGCAGCCAAACTTGAGCTTGATCTTCTCCGCCTGCTCCGTCTGAGTGCGCAAGCCATACGAAATATCATTGGTGACATACTCACCGCCGATTGGAAGCGTAGAAGTCGCAGCCAGGTTGCCTTGCTCGAATACAGCTACCGTGCAAGAGCCTGCACCAACATCGACCAGCACCGTTCCCATCGTCTTCTCATCCTTCGTCAAGCACATCTGGCCGGACGCCAGCGACATGAGAATGACGCCAGAGATGCGGAGCTCCGCCTTCTCTACACAGCGAATCAAGTTATGTATGGCTGTCTTGGCGCCGGTAATGACCGTCGCCTCCACCTCAAGCCGAACACCGATCATCCCTCGCGGGTCGGATATGCCATCCAGCCCATCGACTAAAAATTGCTTCGGAACAAGACCGATGATCTCGCGCTCCGGCGGCAGCGCAACTACCTTGGCTGCCTGAAGCACCCGCTCAATATCATCTTCTCCGATTTCCCTGTCCTCATTGGATACCGCGACGACACCATGGTTCGTCTGCAATCCGATATGATTTCCCTGAATACCGACATACACATCCGTTATTTGAATGCCAACCATGCGTTCCGCATGATCTACAGCATTACGGATGGATTGCACGGTTTGGTCAATATCAACAATTGCTCCCTTGCGAATACCCTCCGAGTCGGCAGATCCAACTCCAATAATATTAATGGCTCCATTGTTCACTTCACCAATAATAGCACGAACCTTGGATGTACCGATGTCCAAACTGACGATAATGTCGTTGCTGCTCAACCCGTGGCACCTCCGTTTCAACAGAAAAAGTTAGGTTGGGACTAACACACTGTTCTACTTATTCAACGTACTTTATAGTATCCCTCTTTTTTCTACAACATTTTTCACCCAGAAAGACCTGCCAATTTACGGAAGCATCCGCAGCGGCAGGCTGGAAGAAGGAGAATAAGGTTCATTCTGTGCTGTACGTGTACACTGAAAGCTGCGCTGCAGCTAGAAGGATAGCCCTTGCCTTAAATATAACATGAAATCCCATAAATAAAATTCTACCATTGTTTGTAGCTATTGAAAAGCTATTCACCCTTCTCTTTTTCATTAGAATATTCACTTTCTCCAAAACCCGATTCATAGCTAGCATACGTGTCGGCTAGCAGCATCGTCACTCGCCCCGGCGGCTGGCGCTCAATAACAGCATTTAATTGCGGCGCTTTTTCCTTGAGCAGCGAGATTGCCGTAATGATCTCAAACTGTGTTCGGGTGTAGATTTTGATCCGGTCGGGGTAGGAAGCCGATGGAATCGGGATGATCTCGGAGAAGTCCCCGATGGTCGCTGGCGGCAGCTCGCCAAGCACCTTGGTCAGCTTCACCTTGTTCGGATCGTTCTCCGTCCACTTGGACAGCACCGGCTTGTCCACCACGAAGTCTCTGCCCTGCATCGCCAGCGTAGTTCCGTTGGAGAGCAATGCCGTGATCTGTCCCGAGGCCGACAGCTCGTACCCTACAGACGGATACTCCTCGACCTGGATATGCACCTCACCTGGAAAGCTCTTCGTCACCGTCGCCTTCGCTACCGAGCTAAGCTGCTCAATCCGTTCCTCGATCGTCGAAGAGGAGGTACCGAAGAACGCATCTCCGATGACAATGCCCGCAGCCTCCTCGACCTCGGAAACGCCAATGTATTGCTGGCCCGCAATCGTAATCGTGGAGATTTTGCTGATAGAGGAATTGAAGAACAGCACGGTCAACAAGATGGCAAACAGCAAAAATAATACAATGAGCAGCTTGCGGTTGCTCTTCCTTCCCGGCCCCGGCTCCTTCAGCACCGGCATGAATTGCGTTTTCTCCATAACGTTCCCCCTTCTGGCGGAAATGTACACATGAATAGGACAGATGAAGGGCTGCGACTGTTGCCCCTGTACCCTATTCACCTCCTCCGCTTTAAATAAAGCAGATCGTCATAAAAAGCTTGTTCGCCTAATAATTTAAAATATCCGGTCCCTCTAGGGGAGGAACCGGCTGTGTCCTCGCAGGTGAAGCTTAACCGGAAATCACTTGGTTGTTGGATATGGCGGCATAACGGCTAATACGCGCCCCCAGTTGGAGGAACATCTCTTCAATTCGGTCGTATCCGCGGTCAATATGATGCACCTGCTCGACGACAGTGGTGCCCTTGGCAGCAAGCCCTGCAATGACGAGCGCTGCTCCTGCCCGCAGATCCGTCGCCTCCACAGTGGCTCCGTGAAGCCGGCGAACGCCGCGAATAATCGCTGCATTATAATCAACCCGAATATCTGCCCCCATCCTGATCAGCTCATCGACATGCTTGAAGCGACCCTCAAAGACCGTCTCCTTCATGACGCTGATGCCGTCGGACAGCGCAAGCAGCACCATCACCTGGGATTGCAGGTCGGTCGGGAACGAAGGATACGGCGCGGTTACAATTCTCTCCACTGCGCGGGGTCTACCCGAACATCCAACCTTTATTATATCATCCTCGATTGCAACTTGAACACCTGCACGCCGCAGCACATGGATGAGCGAGGTCAAGTGGCCGGGGTTTGCGTTTTGCAGCGTCACCTCTCCCCCGGTAACGGCCGCAGCCACCATGAGGGTGCCTGTTACGATCCGGTCAGGGATAATCCTATAGCGGCATGGCGCTAGCGCCTTGACCCCTTCGATCGTAATAGTGTCCCCTCCCGCCCCTGCAACCTTTGCCCCCATCGCATTTAGAAAGTGCTGCAGGTCCTCAATCTCCGGCTCGCGCGCCGCATTCTTAATCGACGTCACACCCTCGGCAAGAACAGCCGCCATCATCAGATTTTCAGTTGCGCCTACGCTCGGGAAATCCAGTGTAATGGTTGTTCCGCGCAGGCCGTCCGTCCGGCATACCATCCGGTTGCCGAATTCTTCGATGTCCGCACCGAGCGCCTTGAGCCCCCGGATGTGGATGTCGATTTTTCGTTCGCCGATCGCACAGCCTCCTGGCTGATACAGATGCACCTCACCGAAGCGGGCAAGCAGCGGCCCCATCAGGAAGATCGAGGAACGCATCTGACGCATCAGCTCCTCAGGGATATGGACGGAATGCATCGCGGATGTATCCAGCACCACCGTCTGTCCATTATGCTCGGCTCGGCAGCCGAGCCCGCGCAAAATGTCTAGCATTACCTCGATGTCCCGCAGCTTGGGTACATCGTCGATGATGACGATGCCCTCAGCCAGCATGCTGGCAGCTAAAATCGGCAATGCGGCATTTTTTGCTCCTTGGATAACAATGGTTCCTGAGAGTGGTTTCCCGCCTTCAATCACCAATTTGTCCAATGTATCACCTCCGATTTACCGCTCACCCACCGCCAATACTTCGGGTACCAAGTCAATTCCACGATGTTCCTTGACTTTTATTGAATATTGGCTATGAGGGATAGAACGTCTTCAGCTGTCACTTGCCCGGTGTCTACAATGAAATTGGCATGTTGCCCGGTTGCCTCCGCCACGCCGCAGCCGAGTCGCTGCGACAGGGTCGCTTCAATCAGCCACGCGGCTCTCCGGATTGCGAAATCTGCTGCCCGTTCCCTGTTTCCGATACAATCCCAGCTGATTTGAATTGATGTGGTCATTCCGATCCGTGTGCGCTTGCCTTCCGTGCAGGCGGCTCGCCTGCAATGCCCGCTATCGTATCTAGCGAATTTCAGCCTGGCAAACCCGCTGCGAAGATGCTCCTTCACGGATGGAACACTGCTACACAATCGCTAGCGCCTAGGGAAGCGGCTACGATTATACGCTATCTTATGCCCCCTGCAAGGGGAGTGTGACAAAGGCCCATACGACGAACACAGCTTATCGCTGCCTTTGCTGGGCAAGCCGTTGCAGCTCGTTAATAATCAAGGAGGCCGATTCAGGCTTGCCTAGCGTCAGCGCCGCCTGCTTCATAGCAGCCAGTCGCTCCGGGCTCGTCATGATAGCGCGAATGTCGCCTAGCAGCCTCTCCCCGCTCAGCTCCTTCTCCAGCACCATCTCCGCCGCTCCTGCAACCGCGAGGCCGCGCGCATTATGCTCCTGATGATTGTTCGTCACGTTCGGAGAAGGAATCAGTATAGACGGAATGCCAAGCGCAGTCAGCTCGGCAAGCGTCGAGGCGCCAGAGCGGCTGACCACCAGCGAGGAGGCAGCAAGCACCTGAGCCATGTTATGCAGATAGGGCAGCACCACCAGATTCGCCGGTACTGCCCGGCTCTTGAGCTGCTGCTGAATCGTCTCGTAATAGCTCTCGCCCGTCACGAAGACGAAATGGACATCTGCTAGCGTCCCGAGCGCAGGCAGCATATCCACTACCGCTTCATTAAGCGCCCTCGCTCCCCGGCTGCCGCCGAAGATCAACACAATCCGACCGCCAGGACGTATACCGAGCGAGGCATAACCCGCCGCACGATCCGCCTGCAACACCTGGGTCGCACACGGGTTGCCAGTGAACAGCACATGCTTGCCGGTAAAATGCGAGGCCGAATCCTCAAAGCTGACCGCAACGGTCTTCGCATAGCGGCTCAGAAATTGATTCGTCAGACCCGGAATCACATTCTGCTCATGAATGAGCGTCGGAATGCCAAGCCTCGCAGCCGCGTACACGACCGGCCCGCATACATACCCGCCAGTACCTACCACGACATCAGGCTTGAAGCGCCGCAGCAGCTCCTTGGATCGGCTGGTCGCCTTCAGGAAACGAAGCACGGTCTTTACATTTTCCAGGGACAGCCTACGCTTGAATCCCGTAATTTCAACCGCTTCAAACGGAATATTAGCCGCCGGAACAATTCGCGACTCCAGTCCTTTAGTTGTACCTATATATAGTAGAGAAGTCCCAGGAATGTCCTGCAATGCCTGCTTTCCGACCGCTAGTGCGGGATAGATATGCCCACCCGTACCGCCGCCAGTCAATACGATTCGCATGAAGCGTCACCTCGAATAACGGGATATATTGAGTAAAATGCCCAGCCCCGTCAGCAGCAGCGTCAATGATGAGCCGCCATAGCTGACAAGCGGAAGCGTAATTCCGGTCACCGGAAACATGCCGATAACGACACCGATATTAATCAGCACCTGGACAGCGATAATGCCTGTAATGCCTACTGCCAGCAAGCTGCCAAACGAATCCGGCGCAGTAATGGCCGCCCTCATGCCTCGCCAGACGAGCACAAGAAACAGCAGGATGATCGTCATGCCGCCGATGAAGCCCAGCTCCTCCGCCAAAATTGAAAAGATAAAGTCGGTCTGCGGCTCCGGCAAATAATTGTATTTCTGCCTGCTCATCCCCAATCCTAGACCAACCAGCCCGCCCGGTCCAATCGCATACAGCGACTGGATCGACTGATAACCTGCCCCGAGCGGGTCGGCCCACGGATCAAGGAAAGCTGTAATGCGCTGCAATCGGTAAGGAGCAGCCAGCACCAGACCGACCATCCCTGCGAGACCGAGCAGCGCCAGCGACCCCAGATGGGCGATGCGTGCACCGGCGGTATAGATGACCAGCAGCGATGCCCCTACCATCACGGTCCCCGTACCCAGATCGGGCTGAAGCATGATGAGGCCGAAGGCAGCTCCCATAATCGAGAGCGGCGGCAGCAGCCCCTTCATGAAGGTCGTCATCTGTCCTTGTCTGTCCGCCAGCAGCTTGGCCAGGAAAATAACCATCGCCAGTTTCATAAATTCCGACGGCTGGATGCCGAAGGAGCTGATCCCGAGCCAGCTACGCGCCCCGCCGCGCACGACACCGATACCCGGAATCAGCACGAGCACAAGCAGCGCGAAGCAGAGCAGTAGCCCTGGCTTGGAAACCTTCTTCCACACCCAGTAATCGGTATTCATCGTCACAAACATCGCCCCGACGCCAAGCAACGCGAACAAAAGCTGGCGCTTCAAATAATAATACGAGTCGCCAAACTCATTAAAGCTGAGCACAGCGCTCGCGCTGTACACCATAATCAGGCCAATCGTCAGAATAAGTAAGATAGACACAATAAGCCATATATCCGGGGCAGATCGTGATTTGGCCATACTCGCAACACCCTTTGCATGAGGAAGTAGGGACTAGCCCCCCTACTTACAAGGTATGCGCCGAATCTTTAAAAATGCGCCCGCGCTGTTCATACGACGTGAACATGTCCCAGCTTGCGCATGCCGGCGAGAGCAAGACGATGTCTCCCGGCTCTGCCAGCGCCGTCGCATGACGAACGGCAGCCCGCAGTGTATCTTCGGCTACCTCCTCAGGTTCGACGACAATGACGCGCTCTAAACCTGCCAGCTCGGCAACATGCGCCAGCTTGCCCCGCGTCTCTCCGAGCGTCACGAGTCCCTTCAGGCGATGCTGGAAGAGCGGCAGCAGCTCCATGTAGTCAGAGCCGCGATCCAGCCCGCCCGCGATGAGAATCATCTCTCCCTGCAGGGAACGCACCGACATGATCGTCGCAGTCGGATTGGTCGCCTTGGAATCGTTATAGTAGGCGATGCCGCCTCGTTCCGTGACCAGCTCCAGCCGGTGCTCCACGCCGCGAAACGCTCGCAGCGGCGCCTCAAGTTGCTCCGGCGCAGCGCCCGCAGCAATCGCTGCGGCAGCCGCAGCCATCGCATTGGCGGCATTGTGCCGACCAGGTATGCCCAGCTCCGCGCAGGCAATAAGCCGGTGCCGCTGTCCCAAGCGGTCACGGTATACAAGCTCGCGCTCTGCGCCGTCCTCCTCCTCTAGTGAGACTGGATACGGAGGCTCCACATAGACTCCTTGCTCCAGTTGCTGTGTGAGCGAGAAGGGCAGCAGCTTCGCCGCCATGCCTTCTGCCAGCGTGCGGCAGATGGCATCATCCCAATTCAGCACAGCGGTATCCTCTGCTGTCATATTGGCGAACAGCTTCGCCTTGGAGGCCACATAATCGTCCATGTCGCCATGGTAATCCAGATGCGTCTGTGCCAGATTGAGCAGCACGCCAACCTTCGGGCGGAAGGCGGTCGTCCCCTTGAGCTGGAAGCTACTGAGCTCCGCAACGATCCATTGGTCGGCTGCCGCTCTCGTGGCCGCCTCGCAGAGCGGTGTCCCGATATTGCCTGCGACGATCGGCGACAGACCCGCAGCCTGCAGCAGCTCGCCCAGCAGGGTTGTCGTCGTCGTCTTGCCATTGGAGCCGGTAATGCCGATGATCGGCGCCGGAGACAAGGCGTAGGCAATCTCCACCTCAGTGACGACCTCAATGCCCAGCGCCAGCGCCTGGCGCACTGGCGGCGCGCTATACGGGATGCCAGGGTTCTTGACCAGCAGCGCCGTGCGCTCCGTAATAAGATCGTCCGGGTGGCCGCCGCAGATGACGGCAATGCCTGCCTGCTCGAGCTCTTCGGCCTCCGGGCTTTGCTCCCGCGGCTTCCGGTCGTTGACGACCACATCCGCGCCGAGCGCATGGAACACCTTGGCGGCGCTGACACCGCTCTTGGCCAGGCCGAGCACAACAACTCGCTGTCCTTGATATGAATTCGGATCGTTCATATTGATTCGCAACCCCTTACCTGATAGAACCCGGCACGGGCGTGAAATGCCCTGCCGGGTCTCGTCTTGTTATATTCAGCACTTGATGGGGAGGCTGACCTATAGCCGATGCAGCACCAGCCCGAGCGCAGCCAATAGCAGCCCGACGAACCAGAACGTGGTGACTACCCGCCATTCTGACCAGCCGGACAGCTCAAAGTGATGATGAATCGGACTCATCTTGAAGATCCGTTTTTTGCGCAGCTTGAACGAGCCAACCTGCAAAATAACCGATAGCATCTCCACCACGAACACTCCGCCGATAACAATCAGCAGCAGCTCCGTCTTGGTCAGAATCGCTACTGCGGCCAGGCCGCCCCCAATGCCCAGCGAGCCGGTGTCCCCCATGAATACTTTGGCCGGATGAGCGTTGAAGATGAGGAAGCCGAGCACAGCACCGATCATCGCTGCGGAAAAAACAGCCGATTCATGCTCCGTCACATTCATGGCGATCAGCGTAAATGCGCCAAAGGCGATTGCGCTTGTCCCGGACAGCAGTCCATCCACCCCATCAGTAAAGTTCACAGAATTGCTTGTAGCAAACATAATAATAACAACCAGCGCATAATAGAACCACCCCAGCTCCAGGCTGACATCCGTGCCGGGAAGGAGCAGCGCTGTGCTGTGATTCATCGAGTATAATAGCACACATACGATGATGGAGAACAGCAGTTGCCCCACCAGCTTCTGCCGAGCCGTCAGGCCGAGCGAGCGCTTCAGCGCGATTTTGATATAATCGTCGAGAAACCCGACCAGCCCGAATCCGAGCGAGGCCACCAGCAGCACCCAGAATTCCGTAGTCTTGTCAGCGAATCGCAGGAAGGAAAGCGTGAGAGCCAGCATGATGATGATGCCGCCCATCGTTGGCGTTCCCTTCTTCTTCAAGTGGCTCTGCGGGCCATCCGTGCGAATCTCTTGTCCGAACTTCAGCCGTCGAAGGAGCGGAATGAACAAAGGTCCGAGAATAACCGCTAGCAGAAATGAAACGCCCATTGCCATAAATATGACCTTCATGTCCATGTCCTCACCCCCCTAAGCCTTGTTCCAATGCATGAACAATATCTTCCATACGCATCCCGCGCGAGCCCTTCACGAGCACTAGATCCTCTGGAGCCAGCTCCCGAAGCAGTGCAGACGCCAGCTCGGCCTTGGATTCGTAATGCCGCACGCTGCCCGCAGCAAGCTGCTCGGCAGCACCCTCGGCTGTATAGCGGGACAGCGGGCCACATGCATAGACGACATCTGCCTTGCCAGCATTGATGTAGCGCCCGATCTCCCGGTGCAGCTCCGCCTCCTCGGGACCTAGGTCCAGCATGTCACCGAGCACAAGCCGTTTGGCAGCATAGCCCTGCAACTGCTCGACAAGATCGAGCGCCGCACGGACAGCAGTCGGGTTCGCGTTATACGCATCGTTGAGCACGACGGCTCCATTGTATGCCTTCACCGCCTCGATGCGCATGCCCGTGATTTTCATTGATGCCAGCGCACTGGCGATCGCCTCAACAGGCACGCCAAGCCGCAAGCCGCAAGCGACTGCAGCCGCGGCATTGGTCACATTATGCCGACCAGGAGCCGGTATACGCAGCTCAATCAGAGGAACCGAGCGTTCAGAGCCGGAACCATGCAGATCGAATACCGAGCCTTCCAGCGTCACTCGAATGCGGTCAGCTACCCAATCATTCTGCTCGCCGATGCCGAAGGAGACCGCCTCCAAGCTCTGCTCCTGCGCCAGCTTGGCAATGCCGGAGCGCAATAGCGGCTCATCGCCGTTATAGATCAACAGCCCTCCAGGCGCCAGGCCGCTGGCAATCTCCAGCTTCGCTGTGGCGATTCCCTCCCGCGAGCCAAGCTGCAGCAGATGAGCATCGCCAATGTTCGTGATGATCGCCATATCTGGCTGTGCAATCTGTGAGAGCAGCTCGATCTCTCCGAAGCCGCTCATCCCCATCTCCAGCACGGCGGCCTCGGTATCTGGCGCCATCTCTAATATCGTCAGCGGCAGGCCGATATGATTGTTCAGATTGCCTGCCGTCTTGTGTACACGGTAAGAGGCAGCGAGCACCGCGGCAACCATATCCTTGGTTGTCGTCTTGCCGTTGCTGCCCGTGATGCCGATCACCTTGACCGGGAGCTCTCTACGGTAGGCTGCTGCCAGTTGCTGCAGCGCGACGAGCGTATCGTCCACCGGAACGAGAGGCCAATCACCAAGCTCCGGCGGGACGGGCACGCCGGACTGCCACAAGGCGCCTGTTGCTCCCTTTTCCATCGCCTGCAGCGCGTAATGATGACCGTCAAAATTATCGCCCATTAGCGGCACGAACATCATGCCGGGCTGGATGCGGCGTGAGTCGGTGCTCACACCCGTGAAGACGGCGGAGGCCGCCTCAGTGCTAAGAGCGGCGGCGGAGATGATCCGGGCCAGCTCTCCAAATGTTTTTTTAATCACAATCCGATACTCCTTATCGCTTCTTTAGCCACTTGCCTGTCATCGAATGCTATCGTATTCTTGCCGATGATCTGATAGGTTTCATGACCTTTCCCCGCAATCAATACTACATCGTCAGGGCTTGCCATTTCAACAGCTTTTTCAATCGCGCGCTTCCGATCGGCAATCAGCGTGTACCGATCCCTGTCAACACCGTCCTCCTGCAGCCCGTACTCAATGTCACGGAGGATGCTCTCCGGCTCCTCTGTACGAGGATTATCAGACGTTACGATGACTTTATCGGCATAGCGGGCGGCGATCTTGCCCATCAGCGGACGCTTCGTCTTGTCGCGGTCTCCGCCGCAGCCAAAGACACAGATAATATTGCGGGTAGCGAATTCCTTGACCGAGCGCAGCACATTCTCCAGCCCATCCGGTGTATGCGCATAGTCGACAATCACCGCGAACTTCTGTCCGGCATCGACTGCCTCCACCCGCCCCGGCACACCCGGGATGCGTTCCAGACTCTGCTTCAACTGCTCGATGGCGATGCCCTCAATCAATCCTGCCGTAATCGCTGCCAGCGCGTTATATACATTGAACTTGCCCACCATCTGCAGCGTAATGTCCGCATCTCCGCGGAAGGTCTGCACATGGAACGTGGTGCCTTGAGCCGTAATCCGAATCTGAGATGCTCGCACATCTGCCTCCGCATCCACGCCATAAGTGACGACCTCAGCAGCAGTCTGCCTCGCGAGCAGCCGGCTGGCCGGATCATCGCTGTTCAGCACCGCATAGGAACGCTCCAATGCGCCGGCAGCGTAGGTATTGCCCAGCCGCGAGAACAGCAGCCCCTTGGCTGCCAGATAATTGTCCATCGTACCGTGATAGTCCAGATGATCCTGAGTCAGATTGGTGAAGATGGCGGTACGGTAACGACATCCCTTCACCCGACCTTGCTCGAGCGCATGAGAGGACACCTCCATGACGCAGTAGTCCACGCCTGCAAGAGTCATGTCATGCAGAGATTGCTGAAGCTGCAGCGCCTCCGGTGTTGTCCCTGACATCGGATGCACCTGCCCCGCATAACGCATCTCGATCGTCCCGATTACGCCCGGCACATGCTTGGCATCAGCGAGTATCTGCTCAATCAGATAGGTTGTGGTCGTCTTGCCATTCGTACCGGTGACCCCGATCAGACGAAGCTGCTGTGACGGCTGACCATAATAAGCATCCGCCAGCACCGCCAGCGCGTGGCGGCTGTCCTTGACGATTAGCTGCGGCACCGCGAGCGGCAGCAGCCGCTCTGCGACAAGCGCCGCCGCACCGCGTTCTACCGCTTGTGCGGCGTAATCATGTCCATCTACCGTATGACCCGGCAGACAGATAAACAGGTTGCCGGGAGCCGCCTTCCTGGAATCGATCTCGATGCCGTTGATCGAGAGTGAGCCGTCCCCGTGTACACGCGAGGTCAGCAGATATGCAGCCAGCTCATCGAGTTTCATTGCCCGTCCTCCTAGTCGTTGATAGTATCAGTATAGTCAATGCTCGTGGCTTTCATCAGCCAGATCGGCTTCACTAGCAAGATAGACGCGAATCGTTGAGCCGCGTTCGACGCGCTCGCCAGCGGCAGGCGCTTGACGAATGACGACATTGCCGCTGCCTGCCGAGGACAAATTGAAATTCATATTCAGATCCTCATATAGCTCGGATACTGTCTTGCCGATCAGATCCGGCACAGTTACGATCGGCGTGTCGCCATAGTTATATTTGCGTTCGATCTGGTCGCTGCGCCGCGGGACATCCAGTGCCGCCAGCGCGTCCGTCATCATGTTGCGAACGATCGGCGCTGCGACCAGACCGCCGAACTGGATGCCTTGCGGGTTATCGACCGCAACATAGATTACAATCTGCGGATCATCCGCGGGCGCGAAGCCGACAAACGAGACGATATGCTCGCTGGCCGAATAACGGCCGTTAATGACCTTCTGCGCGGTTCCCGTCTTGCCGCCTACCCGGTAGCCATCGATAAAGGCATTGCGTCCGGTCCCCTTGGCAACCACGCTCTCCAGCGCCTCGCGAACCTGCCTCGAGGTCTCCTCGGAGATGACCTGACGCACCAGCTCCGGCTTGATCTCCTCGACCACCTCGCCGGTTTCAGGACTAATCCACGCCTTGGCCACATGCGGCTTATACAGATAGCCGCCGTTGATGGCTGCCGAGACCGCGGTAATCTGCTGGATCGGCGTCACCGAGACGCCCTGGCCGAAGGCGGTTGTTGCCAGCTCCACCGGCCCCACCTGGCTTGGCTTGAACAGAATCCCTGCCGCCTCGCCCTGCAGGTCGATGCCCGTCTTCTTCCCGAAGCCGAAATCTCGAATGTACTGGAACAGCTTATCCTTGCCGAGCCGATTGCCGAGTGTAACAAAGCCGGGGTTGCAGGAGTTCTCCACCACCTCCAGGAAGGTCTGCGAGCCGTGTCCTCCCCGCTTCCAGCAGCGAAGCCGGGCGCCGCCGATCTCCACTGCGCCAGGGTCGAAGAACCGCTCGTTCTTCAGATTCACCTTGCCCTCCTCCAGCGCAGCCGACAACGTAATAATCTTGAAGGTAGAGCCGGGCTCATAGGTCATCCACACCGGCAGATTGCGGTTATAGACCTCCGGCTCAACCTCGCGGAATTTGTCGGGCTGATAGGTTGGGCGGCTGCCCATGCCTAGAATCTCGCCGCTCTTGGGGTTCATCGCAATCGCGAACACACTGTTCGCTTGATGCTGCACCATCGCCTGTTCCAATTCACGCTCAATAATCGTCTGCACCTGCTGGTCAATCGTCAGTTGCAGATTAAGGCCATCACGCGGCTTCTGATATGTATCGCCAGAGCCTGGCATCAGCCTTCCCGCCGCATCCGACAGGAAGGAAACGCTCCCTGAAAGCCCGCTCAACTGCTTGTCATAGATTTGCTCGATCCCGGTCAGCCCTTGATTCTCGATGCCGGTAAAGCCAAGCACATGAGCCGCCATGCTGCCATACGGATAGGTGCGTTTGTTATCCTCGGCAACCACAATGCCTGGCAGATTCATGGCGCGAATCTCCTGCGCCTTATCGAGCGTAATCTTCCGGCCGCCGGGCTGAATGTTGACGATCAACTGCTTCTTGCTGACCATCTGAAGCACCTTTTCCTCCGACATCCCCAGCGCCTCGGCCAGCCGCCGCGCCGTCATCTCCTTCTCCTTCACCTGTACAGGGATCGCCATCACTGTAGGCGAGCTTATGTTATAGGCCAGCCGTTCGCCGTTGCGATCCAGAATCTCGCCACGCTTGGCCGAGAACGGAATATTACGGCGCCATGACTCCTCCGCCTTCTCCGCCAGCTCCTGCCCCTTCATCAGTTGAACATAGCCGAGCCGGATGATTAACGCTGCGAAGGCGACTACAGCACAGATCATAATCGTCAGCAATCTTCTTCTGACGGTCACATTGGATATTCTCACAAGCCTCCCCCTCCCGAACAGCCCGTCGTGCCGCTATACCAACCGCACACTCCCAAGAGCAAGGCGCGGCGCTATGGGTCACGAGCTTAGAGCATCCGACCTGCCATAACAGGGCAGACCGCTTTATGTACAGCCTATTCGGGTTCATAGGGGGATAGAACAAGCACAGACAGGCTCAGCCTGCCGCGCCGCAGTATCGAATAACGCCCATTCACATTGCGCTGCGCTTGGAGGAACCGCCATGCAGATTAGCTGCTTGCCATTAGAATCTCAAGCTCCAGGCGACCTTGTCTGAACCAGATACCTATTCGGGCGGGGAGGTAGCTTCACCTTCTCCTTCCGGTGCCTGCTGAGCTGTGCCTTCCTCACTCTTCTCGCCACCGCCCTCCAGATCAGAGGTGGCGCCATCCGACACTGTCTCATCGCCAGCTCCTTCCTCCGCTATGCCATCCGGCGGCTCCAGCCGCAGCTTCAATACCGTCGCGCCGCCCTCGGTTACCTGCTCCTGGGATACAACATAGCCTTCGCCCTCCGTCACACATTCGACGTCCAGAAGCGAGCATACCTCCAGCACATCGCGCAACGGCAGCTTGTTCATATCCGGTATGGCCATCTGCTTGCGCTCCTCGGTGATGAGATAGATACGCTGCGTATCGGGCACCGTCACGCCCGCCTTCGGAATTTGCTGGAGTACCGTCTTGCCCTTCCCGACGATCTCAAAGTTCAAGCCGCGGCTCTGCATCTCATTCGCTGCCTGCGTAACCTTCTTGTCGATCACATCCGGCAGCGTTACGCTCTTCTTGCGCACCACCCCGTCTGCTTCCTCGCTCTCGCTGATGTCCGGCATAATGCCCATATGCTTCAGGCTCTTCTCCATAATGCTGCGGAACACCGGAGCGGCAACCACACCGCCGCCTACAGTCGGATCATTCGGCTCATCCGCCACGACATAGACGACAAGCTTCGGATTATCGACCGGCGCATAGCCGATGAACGACACGATAAATTTGTTACTGGAGTAGCCCGAGCCGCCAGTAACCTTCTGCGCGGTTCCTGTCTTGCCTGCGATTCTGTAGCCCTCGATATACGCATTGTGTCCCGTGCCGTTCACCTTGTCAGATACGACCTGCTCCAGATATTCCCCAACCTTCTTGGAGGATTCGGGAGAGATGACCTGCCGAATCACCTTGGGCTGGATCACCTGTGTGGTCTTGGCCACCGGGTCTTCAATCCTCTTGATCAGATGCGGCTCCATCAGCCTGCCTCCATTAGCCACCGCTGCGACGGCTGCCACCTGCTGGATCGGTGTCACCTGCACCCGCCCTTGGCCAAAGGTTGCCGTAGCCACCTCGCTCGGCCAGTGAAAATCCACGCGCCCCTTCAGCTCGCCAGGCTGCTCGATCCCCGTCGGCTGCCCGAAGCCAAAGTTGTTCACATATTCCCTGAACTTGTCCGCTCCCAGCTTCTCATAGCCCAGCTTGACGAATGCCACGTTACTAGAATGCTTCAAGCCGTCCAGATACGTGATGGTTCCCCAGCCGCCGCGTCGCACGTCGCGCAGCGTTGAGCCCGCAACCTTGATGGAGCCCGACACATATTTATCCTCCGGGTCAAATACGCCTTCCTCCACCGCCGCAGCGAGTGTCACAATCTTGAATGTTGACCCGGGCTCGATCAGCATCTTCACCGGGTTATTGTAGAAGGCGGCCTGATCCTTGGTCAGCCAATAGGCATTCGGATCGAAGCTCGGGTAGGTGGCCATGCCGAGTATTTCCATCGTATTGGGATCAGCGGCAATGGCCGTAATGCTCTTGGGCTTATACTTCTGATAAGCCTCTTTGATGGCTTCCTCTACATAATACTGAATATCGGTATTGATCGTGAGTGTCAAATTTCTTCCATCTATCGCCGGTTGATATTCAACCTCACCGTCAGCAAGCTGTACCCGCCTGCCATCCTTCTCATACTTGATATAGCCATTCTGTCCGCGCAACTGGTCATCGAACAGCGATTCGATCCCATATACGGCCTCGCCTGTCTTCTGCACATAGCCGAGCAGATGAGAGGCCGATGCCCCCTTCGGATAATAGCGCTTCTGGTCATTCATCAGGTAGATGCCCACCTCGCGCTGCCCCGTTTCCTTGCGCAGCTCCTCCCGAAACTCCGATATTTGATCCGCCAGCTCCTTATCAATCTTCCATCCCTCGCTGCGAATCTCGCGGTTAACGACATATTCGCCGTTCTCCCGCTTGGCATTCACATCCTTCTCCAGTGCCGCCTTATCCTTGCCGAGCACCTCATGGAGCTTGTCAACCACCCGATCTGCCAGATTCAGCTTGTGCAGCACATCCGGGTTGATGGATACGGTGTAAGCCGGGGCGTCCATCGCCAGTATATTGCCATCGCGATCGGTAATCGTGCCTCTGGAAGCTGTAATCGGCTCAGAGGTCGCCCATATTTCCCGCGCCTTGCCCAGCCAAAAATCCGCATTGGCCACCTGGACAAAATAGACCCTTACAATTAAAACAACAAAAAGGAGGGTGATGACCCCTCCCACCAAAATCGTTCTCAGCTTAATTCGTTTTGTCATTGCTATCACCCTTGTATCGATGGATTGGGGCTAAAAATGGATACTGCCGCTGTCAGCAAACTTCCTTCTTCAGCAGGCTGAGCGACAGTAGACGCCTTTAGTTGACTTTGACCGTGATCGGGTTCTCCGATTTGACCATGCCTTCCTCCACAGCCTTGCTGCGAATCAGATCCGGGTCGCTTAGCTGCTCCACCTTTTTTTGCAGTTCCTTGATTTCTGCCGACATGACATCCTGCTGCTTGGTCATTTCCCTGATCTCCAGATTCATCTGATAGATTTGCGCATAGCGGAAAATGATCGTTCCGGCTACAAACACGCAGACCACGATAGTGAACATGTAGAGCAGCTTTTCCTGAACAGGGATCGATTTGCGGCGGATGACCATTTGCTTTCTCTGAACCTTGGGCTGCTCCGGGCGCTTCTTGGGCTTGAGCGCCAAATTCCCATGCATGTAAGCCATTCATTTTCCCCTTCCTGTCCGGCAAATTAATGTATTTCTTATTCCGCTAACGACAGCTTCTCCGCAACCCGGAGCTTCGCTGAGCGAGCCCGCGGGTTATGCTCCAGCTCCGACTCCGAGGGCACGATTGGCTTGCGGTTCACAAGCTTCAATATGCCCCTCTGGCCGCATACACACTGCGGGAAGTCAGGCGGACAGCTACAGCGCTGCACATACCGGGCAAACGTCTGCTTGCAGATCCGATCCTCCAGCGAATGGAACGTAATCACCGAGGCTCTGCCCCCCGGCGCCAGGCAGCGCACCGTCTGCTGCAGTGCACTCTCCTCTGCGCCTAGCTCATCGTTCACTGCGATGCGCAGTGCCTGGAAGGAGCGCTTGGCTGGATGCGGGCCGGTTCGTCTGGTCGCCGCGGGTATGCCCGCCTTGATCAGCTCTACCAGCTCGCCCGTCGTAGCAATACGCTGCTGTGCTCTAGCCTGCACGATCTTGCGGGCAATCGAGCGAGCGAATCGCTCCTCCCCATAGTCGGCCAGAATACGTGCCAGCTCGCGCTCCTCCCACTCATTGACGATCTCCTCCGCCGTCAGCTCTCCTTGCTGATCCATCCGCATATCGAGCGGTGCGTCATGATTATAGCTGAAGCCTCGCTCTGCCTCATCCAACTGCGGGCTGGACACACCCAGATCAAACAATATGCCGTCCACCTGCGGTACCCCATGGAGGGTTGGCACATCCAGCCCCAGCAGTTGCTGCTCCAGCTCGCGAAAATTGCTGCGTACCAGCGTGACCTGCTCCATATAAGGCGCAAGCCGCTTGCGCGCATTGTCGAGCGCCCAGTCATCCTGGTCAAAAGCGATCAACCGCCCGCCCTTGCCAAGCCTAGAGGCAATCAGCTCGCTATGTCCGGCTCCGCCAAGAGTACAGTCCACATAGATACCGTCTGGCTTGATCGCCAGCCCGTCGACTGCTTCCTCTCTCAGCACCGTAATATGTTCAAACAACGTTGTCGCCCTCCTGGCTTATTCTAGAAGTTAAAGTCGAAGTCAACCAGCTTCTCAGCAATGTCATTAAAGGCTTCCTCTGACTGTTGGAAATAGCTTTCCCAAATCGATTTGCTCCAAATCTCCACACGGTTGGTGACACCTAGCACGATGCATTCCTTCTCCAGCTTCGCATGTGCGAGCAGATTGGCCGGCAGGTTCACCCTGCCCTGCTTGTCCAGCTCGGATTCGGTTGCCCCTGAGAAAAAAAAACGTGTGAATGCGCGGGCATCCGATTTCATCAAGGGCAGCGACTTGAGCTTCTGCTCGAGCTGCGCCCACTCGGATAGAGGATAAACGAACAGACAGTTGTCCAGTCCGCGAGTGACAATAAAGGATGGGCCGAGCCGATCACGGAATTTGGCGGGAATAATAAGGCGTCCTTTGTCATCCACGCTATGCTGATATTCCCCCATAAACATTCCGTCATCCACCTCCTATCCCTATTTCACCACTTTCCCCCACTTTGCACCACTCAAGTTCAAACTATTCGCCATATAAAAGAAAAATCCTGCTTTTGCAAGCAGGATTTTTTCAATACATAAGAAGTATAAGCGCCGTTCAACCTTATAGCTTCTTATCTATCCACGCGAAACGATGCTTCGCCCGCACTGGAGGGCAGCAGCCGTATACGCTAGAGGCAATGTATGGAATTGTCTGCGCCAGCGGCAGCCTTGCCCATCATTAATGCTCTTGCCAACTGTCCAAATAAGACTTCTGCTCCTCGGTTAGCGAGTCAATGCCCGTTCCAAGCGATTCCAGCTTGTAGCGCGCCACTTGCTCATCCAGCTCGTAAGGAACATTGACCACTTTGCCGCCGATTTCCTCATAGCGTTCGTTCACATATTTAAGCGACATCGCTTGCAGCGCGAAGGTCATATCCATAATTTCCGCCGGATGGCCATCCCCTGCAGCAAGGTTCACCAGACGTCCCTCTGCCAGCAGATAGATTTTGCGACCGTCCTTTAGCTGATACTCCTCAATGTTGCGCCGCACCGTCCGCTTGCCCGTGCTCAGCTCCTCCAGCTCCGGCTTGTTCACTTCAATATCGAAATGACCCGCATTGGACAGGATCGCTCCGTCCTTCATCACCTCATAGTGCTCCTTGCGCAGTACGTCGCGGTTGCCGGTTACGGTCACGAAGAAATCGCCATGCTTGGCTGCCTCGATCATCGGCATGACCGCGAAGCCGTCCATATAGGCCTCGACAGCGCGAATCGCGTCGATCTCGGTCACGATGACATTCGCACCCAGACCTTTGGCGCGCATCGCCACACCTTTGCCGCACCAGCCATAGCCGACAACGACAACGGTCTTGCCTGCCACGACCAGATTTGTCGTGCGGTTGATCCCATCCCATACCGATTGGCCGGTTCCATAGCGGTTGTCGAAGAGATATTTACAGAAGGCATCGTTCACAGCTACCATCGGGAAGCTGAGGGCACCATCCTTCTCCAGCGACTTCAGGCGCAAAATACCTGTCGTTGTCTCCTCGGCGCCGCCGCGCACACCTTCGAGCAGATCACGACGCTCCGAATGCAAGATCGTAACGAGATCGCCGCCGTCATCGATGATCAGATCGGGCTTGGTCTCCAGCGCCTTGATCATCAGTTGCTTGTATTCCTCCGGCTCTGGATTGTATTTGGCAAATACAGTGATGCCGTCCTCGACCAGCGCTGCACACACATCATCCTGGGTCGATAGCGGGTTGCTGCCTGTAATCGTCACCTCTGCGCCGCCAGCCTGCACGACCTTCGCCAGATAAGCCGTCTTCGCCTCCAGATGGAGCGAGATCGCCACCTTCAGCCCCTTGAACGGCTGCTCCTGCTCGAATTGCTCGCGAATTCGGTTCAACACGGGCATATGCGCTTTTACCCAGTCAATCTTCAGATGTCCTTCGGGAGCCAGCGACAGATCTGCCACTATGCTGTTTTCTTTTGCCGTATTCGTGCTCTGACTCATTATGGTTACCTCCAAATAGTTTCCTCAGATTAGTGTATTCAAATATATACAATGCGATGGCTGCAATCCTCGTCATATGGCAATTGGAGAAGCTGCTCCAGCCAGTGCAAGCCCCATTGGTTCCATAGCTGCACCACATTGAGCACCCTCTCCTGTGGCTTGCCGAGCGGACATAGCTGCAATTGAACCCGATCCATCTGCCGCAGTTGCTCCTCGTGGCGGCGGCTCCGCTCCAGATGAAGGCGCCCCTTCAGATACTCGAGCTGCTCCACCACCTTGCGTCGATTCGTCTCGCCAAGCGCGACCATATCTGCGCCATACCCAGTCAGCTTCGCCAGCACTGGCTCATACATGCGCTCCAGCTCGCGCTGCATCTGCTCCAGCGGCTGATCCATGGGCTGCAGCCCCTCCTGGCGATCCAGCCACTCGTTGCGATACTGCTCGTAATGGTCAAGCACCGTATGAACGGATAGCTTGTATTTCTCCATATGCTTGGCTGTCCCTGCATCGATCAGGGTGAAGGAGCGCCTGGGCACTACAATCGGCATCTCCATGCCAAGCTGCTTGAAGGCGCTGCCTGTTGCCGCCCAGTAGGCAATCTCTCCCGGGCCAAGCACCGTAGCAAGCACCGGGAACAGGTAATCCTGCATCAGCGGACGGGTCAGCACATTGTTGCTGAGCTGCTCCGGCTCCTGCTTCGCCAGCATAAGCAGCTCCTCGCGCGTGTACGACACCTGCCCCTTGCGATCCTCGAAGCGGTCGCCGCTGCGTTGCAGCAGCAGACGATCACCTGCCGCTGAAGCGCCAGCAGCCGACGCAAAGTGGAACAGATTCGCGCTGTTGTCCGCCTGCTCAGCCTGAATCGGGTAGCCAAGCTCCAGCAGCCGCTGCTGCGCCGCTCCATAGGCGTCATACAGACTCTCGTTGCTGCGGATCATCTGCTCGAACATCGGCGATTCCAGCCTGCGGATCGCCGGATCATCTGCATCCATGACAATCAGCCCCTGGGAGCCGAATAGCCAGGCCAGCATGGAGGCGAACATATCTGTCAGGGTGGCCGCGTCTGCTGTCAAGCCATGCAGCCGATCAAGCAGCTCCGGCTTGTGCGGGGAATCCGGCAGCACGGCTGCCAGCTCGGCAAGCGCCTGCTGCCACTGTCCAGGGCGGAGCAGGCTTCGGCTTACCGATGTTCTGGCTCCCTTGGGTCGCTGCAGCTCCAGCTTGCGAAGCTTCGGCTCGGAGGTCACAAGGTAGGCGTGATTGGCCTCTTCCCAGTCATGATCCTCCCCGGCGATCCAGAAGATCGGCACCACGGGCTGGCCGAGTCTCTGGCGAGCGGAGGCAGCGCTCTGAATGATCGTCACCGCCTTGTGCAGCACCATGAGCGGCCCGCTCCATAGCCCGGCCTGCTGACCGCCGATGACTGCCAGCGCTCCATCCTTTAATTGTTCAATATGGCGCAGCGCAGAAGCGGAAGCACCATGAGCTGCATTATAGCTGTATAACGCTTGGGCGACCTCTGCTCGCTGCGCCCGTGATGCTTCGGACTGCTCCAGCCACAGCGCTCTGGCTTTCCAGTCGCGTTCTTCCTTCCAATGATAACCGAATAATTCCAATAGCTTCGGGTCTGACTTATGGATGTAAGCCTCGGTCACAGGCTGACCGGACGGCAGTTGTATATGATTCTCCTCCATGTTCCTGCTTGCCTCCAGTCACTGTACACTGCTATAGCATTTACAGATTTGATTGTACACAACGAAGGTTGAAGCCGTCAAAGTATAATCTGCCCTACAAGCCCGCACTACAATTTGGCGATGGTCTGAAATAAATAAACAATCATCAATAGTATATACAGGATACTCATTACAAAAAAACTCAATCGCCACACCGCACGGGTGACGCGCATCACATCGAGCGCTCCCTTGGAGCGGTATTGCAGATTGCCGATCAGCCCGCCGCCAATCAGCATCAACAGCAAAATGGCAAAAATGCCGAAGCCGCTGTTGAACGTATGGTTAAACAGTACAGCTACACATCCAATCAGCAATGCGGTTGTAATATCCATGGCCAGCCGCACCGCTTTCTTCTTGTCCCCCGTCACAGCCTTGTAACCAAAGAAAATCAATATAAAAGGAACTATAGGTACAACAGCAAGGAACGCGTATGCGTGCACAAAACTCTGCCATAACCACTGCATCCTGCCTTCGCTCCTTTCTATGTGAAGTATGTCGCCGCAGCCAGGTCGTCTCGCCCCGATCGACATGGCGCGCGGCTACTCTTCCAGCGCCCGGATCATCGAGCACATCGCCTGATGAAGCGGGGCTTCCAGTCCGTGTTTCCCAGCGAGTCTGACCCAACCGCCATTAATCCATTCAACCTCTGTTCTGCGCCCGCGCTGAATATCCCCCAGCATCGACGATTCATTTGCTGCCGTATTGCGGCATACCTCCAGCACCGACTGCCAACTGCCGCAAGCGCAAGCTATGCTGGCGGCACTCATAATATGTAAGGTCTCATCATGCAATCCTCTCATCAGCTTCAATCGGGACGGATCGCCGGGCAGTTGGCCGTTCTTGATCCCATAGAGCGCTGTAAGCGGATTAATTATGCTGTTAATGAGTAATTTCTGGTAGATGCGACCCTCAATCTCTTTCGACAAAAACGCCGGGATTCCTGCCTTTTCCAAGCATTTCAACAATATTTTTTGCCTTGTGCGCGCCCATTCCGTCCGTGCTTCGCCCATATGAAGCTGTCCGTGGCCAGTATGCATCACTGACGTCCCGTTCGCACCCGCCAGCGCTCCTTCCGTTGTAATGACAGGGATGACGGCAAGCTGTGGCAGTCCGCGCTCCAGGCGCTCGATATGACCAATGCCATTTTGCATGCAGAGCAACAGCGCACCGGCAGGCACGATGTCAGCCAGTCGAATAATCAGCTCCTCGGTCAACTGCGTCTGCTTCACCGTCAGCCACACCGCCAGCTCGTCCGCCCCTTGTCCTAAGCCCGGAGCCTGAGCCTCCCACACCCCACACGCTTCCACCGCATATCTGACCGCCTGCGCCTCGCCTGAGCTTGCTGCAAGCTCTATGCCCCTATCACTCAACTCTGCGGCCTGTTCGACAGTGCGGGTCGCTACGGCTGTCCTCATACCTGCTGCCGACAGGCGCGCGGCCATCAGCAGTCCGACCGCTCCGCCACCGATAATCAGATGCTTCACCGCTTCTCCTCCTTGCCGTTCCTTCCTGTCCTACATCATAGCACAGAATGCTCACCCGCGAGCAGCCGTCCTGCTTCGCGGCAGTTCCGTCCGCTACACTGCTGGCAAGCTGCACTGCTGACAAGAAGGCTTACACACAAAACCGTCCGCAAAGTACGGTTTTGCACTGCAGCAGCGAATAGCTCTGCAGGAAAACCATCCCTTGCGGACGGTTATGCTTGTGACTGTGGTGGAGCGTCTTATTCAATACGCTCCAGATTTCCATTGGCATCCATCTTGAATCTGGATTTGACTTCCTCTTCCTCGCTCATGCTGGCCAGGCGGCGCGCACGATCCATAATTTGAATCAGCGTCTTGTAATCATCGTTCACCGTTCTGTAATCGACCTGCACGTTGTTGACCTCTTTGGATAGCTTCTCATTGTTGGCACGGAGCTCGAACAGCTCCTCGTCCTTCTCCTTCAGTTCCTTCTCCATCGTCTTGATTTGACGGGTCAGATCCTGGTAGGTTGTCTTCCAGCTTCGCAAAAACCGGATTACAGCATCGATTGTGATCGCTTCTTCGCCGATTGCCTCCGCCTTATCATAAGAGCGGACATCCTCCATCGTCACGGAGGAGACATGCGTAATCGTCGGAAATGATTGCTTGCGCAAATAATTACGTTTTTGCCGTTGCTGCTTAGCCATCTGAATCGCTTCCTCATAGCGTTTGCGAACGCAACTGTTCCATCTGAAGCCGCAGGCTGCCGATGTCCGGCCAATTCTCTCCCCTACTTCCTCAAAAGCCGCCAATTGCGTGCTGCCTTCCCGAATATGGCGCAATGTCACCTCAGCGAGCATCAAATCATCATCCGGGCTCCATGCATCTTGTCTGACTGCTGTCATGCAACCAAAACCTCCTAACATTAAGGGCCTCCATATATCTTTATGCCCTTGGTAGAGTTCATAGAATCTATCGATACTAAATTGTATTTCCAATTTTGCAATCGCTCATACATGACTTTTGCTTAATCAGGGCAAACTGTACAAGGTAAAGTGAAAATTCGCTGTTTTCGTAGTTTACAGACCGAAATCAAGACGGTATAATGTTGAGTATAATTGTGTCAATTGTGACTGATGTATGTGTGACAGGGGGGTTGGGTAAATGGCACGTATGTTTCGGGTACTCGGTTTCTGGACACTGGTAATCGGCCTCATGGCGTATGCAGGTCATATGTACGAGATGGCAATCTTGTTCCTCGTGCAGACCGCAGTGTTCGTTCTGCTTGGATACTTGAATTTCTCCGAAAGAACGTACATATTGATGTTCTGGGGATACATGATTCTATCCTTTGCAGGCTTCACGTACTGGTCTGTCTTCGAGATGGGAATGCCGTTCTGATGCTACACCGTACTTTCGCGCGGAATCTGTAGAACGCCTTCATGGGGCGTACAAGCTTCCACGCAGCTAAATATAAGAATAACTGCTTGATGAGGTTTCATTCTTATATTGCGAACAGCCGGGCTGTACTAGCCCGGCTGTTTCTTTATCTGCTGTGGAAATATTATGCATCACCTGGGCATAGAATAGGATGTCATATCTATAGCAAGGGGGGAACCTGTCGGTGATACGCGCTATTCGTTATCCCGCGGTGTGGCTGGCTTGCTGTCTGCTGCTTCTATGGACGGTAGAGAGGGTCGCCATCTCCACCGTCTTCGCTCTCCCTGAAGACGAAGCCGTCCAGCAGTTGCTGGAGAAGAGCCTCTCGGTCGTCGAGATCGACAAGGAGATCGAACGGGTTGCCCGGCAGCGTGAAGAGCTGGGGAGCATTGCACAGCTCACAGAGGAGAAGCTGGCGTCACAGATGGAGGCTGGCTCCAAGCAGCAGCAGGAGGCTGGCAAGGTTCTGCGCGCCTACTATATGGGCGAACGGGGCGTGTGGCTTAGCGCCTTGTTTTCTTACCGTAGTCTGACGGAGCTGCTGGCTGTGTATGATTATTTCGAATGGATATTCAAGAAGGACAGGCAGGTTCTGGCTACCTACCAGGAGCAGGTGCAGCAGCTTCGTGCCGAACGCGACAATCTGCATTCGCAGCAGCGGCAACTGACTGAGCTGGAGCAGCAGCTTAACGCACAGCGTATACGGCTGGCCGCGCTGGAGCAGGACATTGAATCCGGGCTTGCATCCATGCCGGACAGCGAGAGGCTGCGGCTGCTGATGGAGGAGATGACGGCCTACTGGCAGACGGTAGGCTTGACCGAGGTGAAGCATTACTTCCGCGCACTGGCACAATCGATGAAGGAGCTGCCGAGCTGGCTGAAGGAGAACCCGCAATATGTGAAGATGAAGGGCTTCAAGTATACAGTCAAGGTGCCCGAGGAGGCACTGAATGAGTTTTTGCGCGGACAGAATGAGATGTTTAACAACTTTGCCTTCCGTTTCCTGGATGGCGCGATTCAGGTAGAGGGCAAACGCGAAGGCATGTCAGTTGCCCTCCAAGGGCGCTACACGCTGGAGAACGAGCCGGTTAATGCCATTCGCTTCCATGTGGATGAGCTGCGGTTCAACAAGCTGGCGCTGCCAGATACGACCCGCAAAGCGCTGGAGGAGGAATTCGATCTCAGCTTCTACCCGCAGTTGCTGGTCAAGCTTGTTCAAGCGGAATCTGTGGAGATTCAAGATGGAGAACTTATAATAGAGCTGAAGCTGACCCTATAGACTGCCTGCACATATCCTACATATAAAAAAACCTCTTGCAGCGGATGAAGGCCGCGCGGCGCAGCTATGATGCTGCCCTTGCAAGAGGTTTTATTATTCGAGTGCGCTTTCGGCAAATAGCGCTTGAACAGGAAGCTCACCGCTCAGCCACCGCTCCCATAGCCGACTGTCCTTGGCAAGGCGTTGATTCCAATAGGCGTCCCTGCGCGTCCCAGGGACAATCTCCAATCCAGCAAGCATGGTTACCGCAAGCTTATCCGCGACCAGCCCGTCGTAAGCCGCCTTGCGCGCTGGCAGCTTGCCCGTCTGACCGAAGAACGACTGCTGGCGCACCGGATCCGTAACGAACTCGATCCACAGCTTCGCTTCCCCGGCATACTCTGTCCGTGAGGACAGACTGAAGCTTCGCCCGCCTGACCAGAGCGGAACGCCTGACGGCTCCTGCTGCACCAGCAACCGCCCGCCTGCGGTCTGCAGCTTGCCAAATACCTGCGAGAGAGACAGCACGGCTGACCATAGCCGTCCCTGCTCCAGCGCATCCAGCAACTGCGTGCGGCCGGATACCGCGAGCAGCCGATCTTGCCCACGCAGCTTATCGAGCATGGCGAATTGCTCCGCCGCCTGCGGCTGCTTCATAAGCGATGGCAGCCTATACGGGTCGCCCGCTCCGCCCACCGCAGCCATCCAGACGAGGAAGGCGGGCAACTGCTTGGACTCAAAACCTGCGAGAATCGACGGGGATGATAACTGAGGCTCGGAACCGGACTGTGAGGACAACGCCGCAAGCTCGTTCCAGCTCCGGGGCGGCTCCTCCACCCCCAGCTTCTGAAGCTGTACGCGGCTCCAGACGACTACCAGAGGATCGGCATCCTTGGGTACACCCCAGAGGTAGCCATTCCACCTTAGGGGCTGCACAAGGCCAGCAGGAACGTCTGAGGACATCTCTCCGGCAAATAGCGAGTCCACATTCTTCAGATACCCCAATGCAGCAAAATCAACGACCCAGTTGCTGTCGAGCAGCATAATATCCGGGGCGTCGCCAAGCACCGCCCTGCGTTTAAGCGTGGCGTAAGCCTCCTCATAAGGGAGGTTGTCCACCGCAATATGAATGGCAGGATAGCGCCTTGTAAATTCCTTGTTCCACTGCTGTAGCAGCGCAAGCTCGTCCTCATCCAAGGAAACGGTTACACGAATCGTCCTGACAACCGTTTCCGCAGTTCGTTCAGTTTCATCGATCTGCTGCGGCTCCGTTCCTCTCCAGGGTACCAGCCGGTCGCTTGAACCGGATAGCATCATGGGAAAGCCAAGCACGATGAACAGTATGAGAAGACTTAGCAGCATAAAATGATAGGTTCGGCGCGACAAGGCTCCCCCTCCGTTCTGGCAGCATTCTCCCCCTATTCTACCATACCCTGCACCAAAATCTTATTAAGTGTATGTTACAAATGCAGCAGACCGCCTCCCTCCCCTGCCACATGCTGCCTTCTGCTTCCATTACCATATAAATCATCACAGCGACGCCGCCGGCCATCGGTGATGGCTGGCGGCGTCCTGAGTCATTTCACCATTTACAACAAGTCGGCGGCAAGCTGCGCGAGCTTGGAGCGCTCCCCTTTCTCCAGCGTCATATGACCGCTTAGCGTCTGCTGCTTGAAACTCTCCACAATATAGGTCAGCCCATTGCTGACAGCATCCAGATACGGATGGTCGATCTGCTCAGGGTCACCCATCAATACAATCTTGCTGCCCTCGCCCACACGCGACACGATCGTCTTCACCTCATGACGAGTCAGATTCTGTGCTTCATCGATGATGATGAATTGCCCTGGGATGGAGCGCCCACGGATATAGGTGAGCGCCTCCACCTGAATGCTGCCCAGCCCCATCAGGATTTTATCGATGTCCCCGGATTTCTTCGTATCGAACAAATACTCCAGATTGTCATAGATCGGCTGCATCCACGGACGCAGCTTCTCCTCCTTCTCGCCTGGCAAGTAGCCGATGTCCTTGCCCATAGGCACGACAGGGCGGGCGATGAGCAGCTTTTTGTATTTGTGCTCATCCTCGACCTTCATGAGCCCTGCTGCCAGCGCAAGCAGCGTCTTGCCTGTGCCCGCCTTGCCGGTGAGCGTCACCAGCGGCACATCATCATTGAGCAGCAGCTCCAGCGCCATCCGCTGCTGAGCATTGCGCGCCGTTATGCCCCATACCGGATCATTGCTCAGGTACAGCGGCTCGAGCCTTACCCCGTCCTGGGACACCTTGAGCAGCGCTGACTTGGATGTCCCCATCTCATCGCGCAAGATGACAAATTCATTCGGATGAAGCCTCACATTAAGCTGCAGCCCCTTAACGCTCAGGAAACGATACGTATAAAATTCGTCGATGACCGATGGATGGACATGAAGGGTCACATAACCGGTATAAATATCGGAAGCTTCCACCGTATGGTCAGACAAGTAATCCTCCGCCATCAGACCCAGCACATCTGCCTTAATACGCACCAGCACATCCTTGCTCACCAGCACAATCTGGCGCGGCTTCTCCTGATCCTGCTCCTCCAGATGATAATTCAACGCCACAGCGAGTATCCGGTTGTCATTCGACATATCCCCGAACATCTCCTGAACCCGTACAAAGCTGCGATGATTCAGCTCCACCTTCAGCAGGCCGCCATTGCTCAGCTTTATTCCTTCATGAAGCCTTCCTGTCTCTCTAAGCCCGTCAAGCAGACGGGATATGCTGCGGGCATTGCGCCCCAGTTCGTCAGCCAGCCTCTTTTTGGAATCAATCTCCTCCAGCACTACTGCGGGAATAACGACCTCATTTTCCTCGAAGGCAAATATAGCCTGAGGATCATGCAGCAGTACATTGGTGTCGAGCACGAAAATTTTTGTCATCGTGAGCCCTCCCGGAGCATTTTTTGATGTGAGGCAACAAGAGCTGGTTTATTCATGACCGCATACATAGCATCCCCAATGTTCGGGCACACTGGGAAAGAATCAACTTCAAGGAAAGGTTGGATGCTTAAATGCTTCTTCGCTCTTTACTGGCTGTGTCGCTATGCCTTCTCATGGCAGGCTGCGGCAGCGGTAGCCGGAACAACATATCACCCTCTCCACATAATAATAACGGTATGACCGCACAGCAGACACATCCGCGCACGCTGGCCGAAGTCGACAATAACCAGGTCGCTGCCCATCTCGAAGCATTGGCGCAGAGTGTGCCTGGCGTTAACAAAGCGCACTGTGTCATCATGGGCAACAAGGCCGTTGTCGGCATTGATGTGGATGAGCATCTGGAGCGTTCCCGTGTAGGAACGATTAAATATTCCGTTGCTGAAGCCTTCCGCAAAGACCCTTATGGAATAGATGCCATTGTTACAGCCGATATGGATCTATCGGGACGATTGAAGGAGATTGGCGCCGATATTCGACGAGGCAGACCGATCGCCGGCTTCGCCGAGGAGATGGCCGATATTATCGGCCGCATCGTGCCGCAGGTGCCGCGCGATACGCCTCCTGCCGAAGATGTCGATACGCCAAAAATGAAGACGTCCATGTAAACAAGCAGTCGGCTTCTATTACTTTACGCTACAACGTCTGCCGTCATGATTATGAATATAAAAAAGCCTAGTGAAATCGCTCACTAGGCTTTTTTCATGGCGGCAAATACTTGTCCATTCAACTTGTCCGCAGCATGTTTATCATAGGTCAGTTCAAATTCAGGTAGAGAGCACAGACGACCACCGTGGAACATGGCATCCTTCAACTCGGTAATATCCAATTCATAGCAGGCCACCTCAAGCGGAACACCAGCCAGCGCATCGGACAGGTGCCTGGTATGGCCATACGCTGTACTCAACGACCCTGGAGCAAACATGGTGATGCCTGCCTCAGGTCTGGCCTGAAGGTTGGTATTCAGCCCTGAACGGGCATCCAGAGCAAATCTAAGCTTGGTGCTATGCACCGGCACAATCCAAGACAAGGCATGAGAGGTCGGCAGTCCAGTCTGCGCATCTGCAGTATGCAAAAGCACAAACGGCGCCTTCTTCAACTGGTTCAATAGAGAAACGGACAGTTCGGCTGTCGCTGTCATTTCAGACATGATCTGCGCCTCCTTTATTGACTCATGCTTGCCTCATTATATCATATTTATTCATTTCAATTCCAATGGTTCCTCGGCTTGCCGCGCCTTAAGCGCGTTGCTGAGCGCCTGCAGGCTGTCCGGGTCGCCATATACATAAGGAGACACCCACTTGCCATCCAACAGCACCGACTCAACGGAAGATCCATTGATTCCCATATAAGTCGTCATCATGTTGGTAATTTCCTTTGGATGAATATCCGACTTGACGTTGTTGCCAACCGCCTCCAGCAGCTCATTGGCTTTGGTTATACCGTCAAACGACTTGATCTTGTCCAGAATGCCCGAGATAACCTGCGTCTGCCGTACATTGCGCTCAAAGTCGCTGGACTCCTTCGTTTTCCCGGCCTTCGACTTGCGGTAGCGTACAAAGTCCAGTGCTTGCTTGCCGTCGAGCGTCTGCGGCCCCTTCTTCAGATTGATGTCGGTGCCATCCAGCGTATCCCAATAGCGCATATCGATGTCCACGTCAACATCGATACCGCCCAGTGCATTCACAATATCCTTCAAGGCGTTAAAATTGACGACAACTGTATAATTGATCGGAACACCAAGATATTCGCTGAATAGCTCCCGTGTCTCCCGCCGCGCATAGGCATGCGCCTCATCCGCTGTCTTCTTGTCGCGAATTGCCTCTACATAATAGCGCGCATAATAAGCATTGGCCTTATCGCTTGGCACACCCGACATTTCGATGCGCGTATCGCGAGGAATGGAACCGATCGTCGCCGTTTTGGACTTGGGACTGAGCGCCACCACCTTGATGACATCAGTGTTCAGCCCGCCGCCCTTCTCCCGTGAATCGAGTCCAAGCAGCAGCAGCGTGACCGGCTTCACCTTAACAGACTCCTCCACAGGCACTTCCTCGACCGTTGTATTACCGATAGTATCAATAACTTTTGTCGTGTTTTGTACAAGTATCCCCAGATAGACCGCAACTCCACCCAACAGCAGCAGCGTGAAGAGCGCTACCCACTTGCCCCATCCGCCCTTTTTCTTCTTCTTGGGCGCTTTGGATCGCACAGCTCGAGCGGCACTCCTTGACAACTGTTCACTGTCTTTTTGTTCTGCCATGATCATCTCACCTATCAATCTTATAATTTTGGGATAGAAGGTTCTGTACGTGCCAAGGACAGCTCAAACGTCAAGCTGCAACAGATTCTAGCGGTTATTCACGAATGAGACCGCATCCTGGGCGCCCGAACTGTAGCACACCTTCACCGGCAAAACTACGCCTCACGCAGAACGGCGCGCATGAGAGCAGCACAATTATGTAAGTAGATCTACCGACTGTGACCTATAAGCACATCTGCGCAAACCGCTCCCCTGCGGGACCGATTTGCGCAGATCAGCAAACGTTATAGCATCTTATGACTTGGCCTCAGGCTCGCTACCCTGTCCTTGGGGCTTCGCTCCACCCTTCCACTTGTCATACAGTTGTCTGGCTCGAAGCATGAACATCATGATTATCGCTACAGCCATGCACTGAATGATCGGGAGTTTGTCGATCTGCAGCACGAGCAGAACAAGCGACCCGATGGCCATCATAATATGCACCAGTATTTCCTTCAAGATCGGGAGTCGTCTTTGAGCACGGAAAACCTGGTTAAAGATATAGATTACAGATCCCAAAATTAAGACGTATGAAACAAGCGGATGGTTGCTAAGCCATGCCTGCATTTTTTAATAACCTCCCTGCTTATACGTTCGATCCCGCCATTTTGCGTTGCTTCTCTGCACGCTCGCGCTCGCTTTTGTTCAGAATTTTTTTGCGCAGGCGAATCGATTTGGGCGTGATTTCACAGTACTCATCATCATTCAGATACTCCAGCGCCTGCTCCAGCGAGAAGATAATCGGTGTCTTCATCTTCACCGTATCCTCCTTCGTCGCCGAGCGCACGTTGGTCAGTTGCTTCTCCTTGCAGATATTCACAACGATGTCGTTATCTCTTGTATGCTCGCCAACGATCATGCCTTCGTACACCTCGGTGCCTGGTTCCAGGAACAGGGTACCGCGATCTTCAACAGACATCATGCCGTAGAAGGTCGATGTACCATTCTCGGTCGAGACGAGCACGCCTTGATGACGGCCGCCTACCGAGTTGCCAGCCAGCGGGCCGTAGCTGTCAAACGCATGGTTCATAATGCCATAACCGCGTGTCAGCGTCAGGAACTGCGTGCGATAACCGATGAGACCGCGCGCCGGGATAATAAACTCCAGTCGTACCTGGCCTGTGCCGTTGTTAACCATATTGACCATCTCAGCCTTGCGCGTTCCCAGACTCTCCATAACAGCTCCTGTGCTCTCCTCCGGCACATCGATAATCAGACGCTCATAGGGCTCCATTCTGGAACCATCGATCTCCTTCACAATAACCTCTGGCTTGGACACTTGCAGCTCAAAGCCCTCACGACGCATATTCTCGATCAAAATGCCCAAGTGAAGCTCGCCGCGACCAGCAACGATGAAGGCATCCGGGCTGTCCGTCTCCTCGATGCGCAACGCCACATCGGTCTCCAGCTCCTTGAGCAGACGCTCACGCAGCTTGCGGGAGGTAACCCACTTGCCTTCACGGCCTGCGAATGGGCTGTTGTTGACGAGGAACGTCATCTGCAGGGTCGGCTCATCAATCTTGAGCACCGGCAGTGCCTCCGGATGGGCCGGATCGGCAATCGTCTCACCGATATTAATATCCTTGATACCAGCGATCGCGATGATGTCGCCTGCTCCCGCCTCTTCAATCTCGATCCGCTTCAGCCCCTGGAAGCCGAACAGCTTCTCGATGCGAGCTTGCTTTTGCCCTCCCTCACGGGTCATAACAGCAACGGGCTGCCCTTGACGGATGACGCCGCGGTTCACACGACCTACGGCGATGCGACCCAGATATTCATTATAATCCATCAGCGTGACCAGAAATTGCAGCGGGTCTACAGCGCTCTCTGTTGGCGCAGGAATATGCTGGACGATCGTCTCATACAATGCCTGCATATTCTCATCCTGCTGCTCCGGGTTCGTGCTGGACGTTCCCATCAGACCGGATGCATACACGACAGGGAATTCCAGTTGATCATCATTGGCATTCAGTTCGATGAACAGGTCGAGCACCTCATCCACAACCTCGGCCGGACGGGCATTCGGACGGTCAATCTTATTGACGACGACGATCGGCGTCAGTTGATGCTCCAGCGCTTTGCGCAGCACGAACTTCGTTTGCGGCATGCAGCCTTCGAAGGCATCAACAACCAGCAGCACCCCGTCAACCATTTTCATAATCCGTTCCACTTCTCCGCCAAAATCGGCATGTCCGGGCGTGTCGACAATATTCACCAGATATTCCTTGTAGGTGATGGCTGTGTTCTTCGCCAAAATGGTAATGCCTCTCTCTCGCTCCAAATCATTGGAGTCCATTGCCCGCTCCTGCAAAACCTCATGGTCACGAAACGTACCAGACTGTTGCAAAAGCTTGTCTACCAGTGTGGTTTTGCCATGGTCAACGTGGGCAATAATTGCGATGTTGCGTAGATTTTCTCTCGAATGCATTCAGGATGTTCCTCTCCAGTTCAAAAATTGATGTTGCTTGCGCCTTACAGACTGTATGAGCCTATTACCATTTTGCCCACTTTACTCTCCGTCCAAAAGCAATCCATGCTCCGCCGGCAATAAGCACCAGTGCGATCAGATAGATGCCCCAGCCCCAGAACAGCATAATACCGAAGCAGACAGCAGTGATGCCTGTCAGCACGAACGCGGCAACCTGAGCGCGGCGCTGGCGGGAATAACTGAACATGTAATACTCATACAAGCCTACAGCTACGCCAAAAATAAAAAACGGCCACAAATACTGCAGATGACTCCATCCAAATGCATTACAGTAAAAAAACAGCAGTGCATAAGTTGACAGCATGCCGCCTGGAATGAGCACGACAGCCGGGAAAATTCGTCCGAAGTACAGCACATGCAGCAAGATGCCTGGAATCAGTACAAAGACCGGCCAGAAGACCGTTCCAATGTAGCTGAATACCCCCAGCTTGCCAAACAAAATAACGATGCCCGCGAGAAGCATCAGTATTCCTACGGAATATTGGTTTTTGGACATTCGGTTAGTCCCCCCAATCCTGCACCGCCAACCGCATTCAGTGACGAAAGACGACACGTTTTTACTCTAGTTTAAAGGAACGAAAGCGAAAAAACCAGTGGCGAAACCGAAATCCGTAAAAAAAACGCTCTACACAGAGCGTCTTCCCAGCAGCGACAGGACAATTACAAATGGAATGGACAGCAACGGAATCGCTTCAGCAACGGTCGCTGAGCCGTGAAACAGCAAGCCGTTCAGCCCCGGATCTTGAATCAGCATCTTGCCGGCTGCATACCCGAGCAGTCCCGCACCGATGTAGACCAATGGGGGAAATTTGCGTAGCGCAGCGCCAAGCAACTGACTGCCCCATACGATCATCGGAATCGACAGCCCGATGCCCAGCAGCATCATGAGCGGCTCACCCTCGGCAATAGCGGCAATAGCCAGTACATTGTCCAGGCTCATCACGAAATCAGCCGCTACAATCGTCTGAATCGCGCCAGCAAGCGAGGCTGCCTTGCGCACTCCAGACGGATGCCCCTCCCCTTCGTGAGCGTCGCGGAGCAGCTTGACGGCTATGATGAACAGCAGCACCGCGCCTGCGGCCTGCAGGTAAGGTATCTTCAACAGCGTGATAGCCACTAGCGTCAGCACGCAGCGCAGCAGCACAGCCGCTGTTGATCCCCAGAAGATCGCCCGCTTGCGCTGGCTGGGCGGCAGGTGCTGGCTGGCCATGGCGATTACGATTGCGTTATCACCGCTAAGCAGCACATTAATAAATACAATTTGTACAAATAATAGTATACTCTCCACTGGACTCGCCCCCTTCGTCACATTACAGATGTATGTGACAGGCAAGGGGGTTATGTCCACCAAATCTATACAAGCTTTGACAGCCTGTGCATCGCACCGCATGAGGTTCGACCGAAGCGGCTATTCTCACCCCGCTCACCGATCTGCGAGGAAGCAGTGCTTCCAGCTAGATGCTAGAACCAGTCATCCTCGCCCGCGCTGGCCACCGCGCTTCGCTGCGAGGGCATGATGTCCAGCACTTGCGTTCCGCGGATCGCTTCGTCCTCCAGCTCGGCCAAGCGAGCAATCTGCGATTCGATCCGTTCCACTGCACGCAGATTCGGATTGGTGCTTGGCGATTTGGGCACGAACAGCGTACAGCAGTCCTCATAAGGCTGGATGGACACCTCATACGTATCCAGCTTCTCCGCATACGTAATAATCTCTTGCTTGTCCATCGCCACCAGCGGCCGCAGCAGCGGAAGCTCCGTCGCTCTCCCGATGACATTCATGCTCCCCAGCGTCTGACTCGCCACCTGGCCGAGGCTTTCGCCTGTCACAATCGCCAGAGCGCCGGATTGCCCGGCAAGCTGCTCCGTAATGCGCAGCATCGCCCGCCGCATCAATGTTATCGTCAGCTTATCCTGCTGAATGCCGGCAAAGGAGGTCTGCACCTCGGTAAACGGCACCAGATGAAGCCGAATACGCCCGCTATAAAAGGAGAGCCGTCTTGCCAGCTCAATAACCTTGTCCCGCGCTTGCTCGCTGGTGAATGGGTAGCTGTAGAAATGCACGGCCTCGATCTCCAGCCCGCGCCGCATCGCCAGCCATCCGGCAACCGGGCTGTCGATGCCGCCAGACAACAGCAGCATCGCCTTGCCATTCGTACCGTATGGATAACCGCCAGCGGCAGGGATCACCTCGCTGAACACATAAGCAATGTCCTGGCGCACCTCGATCTTCAGCTCTATATCGGGCTTGCGCACATCAACGGTCAGCCAAGGGCTTGCCTTCAGCACTGGGCCAGCGATCAACGGATTCAGCTCCTGCGAGCTATGCGGGAACTCCTTCCATACACGCCGCCCTGTCACCTTGAAGGTGCGAGGGGATTCATCATAGACGCTCATGGCTCGCAGCGCTGTCGCGCGCAGCACTTCAAGCTCTGGCTCACACTGGAGCGCCGGACTGAGATTGGCGATGCCAAAGACTGACTGCAGCCGCTTGGCTACCTGATCGTAAGGCTCGCCGTGCAACAGCACATAGACGCGCCCATAGTCCATGACGGCCTCAATACGCGGATACTGCTCCAGCACCGCGAGAATCTGGCTCTGCATCTTCTTCTCAAACCGCGTCCGATTACGACCCTTTAACGTGAATTCTCCGAATCGGACAATAATCAAATCATAGGTTAATGTATTCATCTGTATGCGCCCCCTCTGGCAAGCGGCTTCAAGCGGGCAGCAACTGCCGTCAGCTCCGCAATCAACTGGTCAATATCCTGTTCTGTATGCTCGTCCCCGAGGCTGATCCGCAGACTGGACTGCGCCAGCTCGTCCCCGAGTCCCATGCCAAGCAATACTCTGCTTGGCTGGTTTCTGCGCGAGGAGCAGGCGGACTTGGTCGAGATGATGATGCCCCGCTCCTCCAGGGCATGAACGACCACCTCCGGCTTGAGGCCGGGAAAGCAGCAACAGATAACATGCGGCGCCGCCAGCACGATATCCTTGCTCAGGCGCGCCTGGGCAGCCGCTTCTCCGTTCACTCCATCTGGACGCTGCTTCGCAGCCTGGGCAACTACCCCGCCCTGCTCGCTATCGATCAGCGTCAGTCCGTGAACAGCAGCCAGCCCGTCCAGCAAGCGCCCGCGCAGTTGTCGCATGCGAGCGAACCGCTCCGGCCGCGACTCATGCGCGAGCCGCAGCGCCTTGGCAGCGGCGATAATCGCCGGCATGTTCGGCGTCCCCGGACGCAAGCCGCGCTCCTGATCGCCGCCAGATAGCAGCGGCGTCAGGCGAAGCGACTCGCGCGCATAGAGCCAGCCCGTGCCCTTGGGTCCTTGCAGCTTATGCGCTGAGATGCTGTATAGATCCACATGCCATTCCTTGATTCTGGTCTCAAGCTTGCCCGCTGCCTGAACGCCGTCCACATGAAATACGATTTTGGGATAGCGGGACAGCAGTTGCCCAATCTGTTCAATCGGCTGCACCGCTCCGGTCTCATTATTCACCTGCATCACGCTGACCAGCGTGGTGCGATCGGTAAGCGCCTGTTCCAGCCTGGCCGGGTCGAGCCTGCCATCCTGCTCCACTTGCAGGTAGGTTACTTCGAAGCCTTCCTCCTCCAGCGCGCGGAACGCTTCATACACCGAGGCATGCTCGATCTTGGTCGTAATCAGATGATTCCCCCGGCTGCGCAGCGCCCTTGCTGCGCCCTTGATTGCCAGATTATTGCTTTCTGTTCCGCCCGATGTGAATATCCATTCCTCTGGCTTCGTTCCATACAGCTCCGCAGCGACCGAACGGGCGCGCTGCATCAGCTTGTCTGCCTCCATCCCCGCCTGATGCATGGAAGCCGGATTGGCATAATGACGCTGCATGACCTCCGATAGCGTGCGAACGACATCAGGATGCGGCGGGGTTGATGAACAATGATCAAAATATAGCATGGTGGTTGTCTGCTCCTTACACAAAGACTTCTCTCAACTCTATAAACAACGCTATAAACAACGAACAGCCGGTGCGAGGCCGGCTGTCCAGAGGTTTAGTAAAGCTCACGAGTGGCAAGCACCTTCCGAATATAATTGCGTGTCTCCTCAGGAAGCTGTTGAAGCTTGTCCACCACAT
Source organism: Paenibacillus sp. J5 (assembly GCF_054955055.1). Taxonomy (NCBI): domain Bacteria; kingdom Bacillati; phylum Bacillota; class Bacilli; order Caryophanales; family Paenibacillaceae; genus Paenibacillus; species Paenibacillus sp. J5. The sequence goes on from NZ_JBUEDD010000005.1 coordinate 101,257, forward strand.
CCGCATCATTGTGGATGCCCAGACGGTCGACCCTTCCCGGTCCGGCATTGTAGGCAGCGAGCGCTGCCGCTTCGTTGCCATCATACTTGCGCAGCAGATAGGACAGATACCGCGTACCGCCATCGATATTTTGCGCAGGGTCGAAGGCGTCATTCACACCGAGCCAGCTTGCCGTTCCATCCATTAATTGCATGAGTCCCTTCGCGCCAGCCTGGGACACGACTCCAGCATTGAAGGAGGACTCATGATGGATGACGGCTGTAATTAAGGATCGATCTACCCCATACTTGAGCGATGCCTGCTCAATCAAGGCATCATAGTCGCTGCTCTTGCCTGTCTGTGTTGCAGCAGCTTGCCCAGCCGTCGCCATCCAGGAGGAGGGCAGCGCAGACCATGATGACAGCCGCTCCTGCGCTCCCGTTCCGACCGAAGCCGAATCCGCCTCGGCCGACTGCACATATTCGTCTAAGAGCGTCTGAAACAGCGTGCTAGCCGTTCCATCCTGGGAAGACAGCACACTGCCCCCCGCTCTGCTAATATCCACCGACGGCATCCATTGAAGCTGGAGCAAGGTTTTCATGACGCGAGGATCAATGCTCACCGGAAGTCCCTCCACTATTGTTGATGCTTCTATTGTACACGTTTTGATGCTATCCGACCAGATGAATTACCGAGGATAGAGAGCTGCCTTTGTCTCTTCTTGTCTACCCTTTACCAAAACCCTTTACTGAAACCGGATATTCATATAATGCTCCGCCACATCGCGAATGAGCATAAATACCTCGCCATTAGTAAGCTGTTCCTCATCTTCAATTCCCTCTATCGTTGCCTTATCCAGCCATCCCAGCTTCAGCAGCTCCGCCAGCGCCAGCGCCTCTGTTGTGTTCTTGTTCGCAGCGGTCAGTATAATGTAGGCAGCCTGGTTCAGCGACAGTGGTTGCTCACGCGGCTCCTTCTGGCCACGGATCGCATCCATCGGGTCGTTCTCGAACCGTTCCGGGTTAGCGGAGCGAATGCGGCGCATGATGTTGACGAACCGCTGCGGGTTGGAGCTGCCATCCAGATCCCATTGATCATTAGAATAGGAGCCAGAGGTCAGATACATACTTGCAGCCGCCAGCAGTCCGGGATAGGATTTGTTCGCCAGGTAAGCTGGCTGCTCGAACGATTTCATCGCCAGATCCATTCCCTGCCCCTTCAGTCGTTGCCTCAGTTGCTTCATCCTCTCCTCCGAGTGGGACAGCTCGCGCAATGTCTGATGGTTGCTCAGCGCCAGCTTCACGGCCGCTCCAGCAGCCTCCCCAGTCGCCATACCGACCGGAATAACACGGGCGCTCCCGTGCGGCAGCGTATCGAAGCTCGCGGCGCGGCCGACGACCAACAGCCCGTCGACCTCTAAAGGCACAAGGCAGCGAAACGGAATGCCATATTGCTGCGGATTCATCAGGATGGTACCGATCTGCCCCTTGCTTGTGCTCTGAATATCGATCGCATAGGAACCGTAGGCAATCGCGTCAGCATGATCGCGATTCTCCATCACATCTGCCAATGTCAGCCGGTATTCGCCTTGTATATGTCTGGACTCCCTTATGTACAATTCAGTAGCCGTGCCCCCGTAGGTAACATTCGCGAAAGCCGGGAAGCGCTTTTTCAGGAACTCGACGATCAACGGCGCCTCGCGCTCGCCAATCTCCAAGCCGCGACGTACCGACTCCGGATCGAGCGGATCAACATCAAACAACTGCATCGAATTAATCAGGACGCTGTTATCGTTCTGCCTGCCGATATTGAGCGAGCGCATTCTCACCTTGGCAGGATCGGTCGGCTGGTATTCGCGCGCATCATGATAGCCCCAGATGCTCATTCGATCAATTCGGGCATCCTCATGACGCCCCATCTGCCCCCATACCTCCTGCGTCACACCGTCCAGCCGGAAGACGAGCGTCGCCACCATCAAGGATTCGCGATCCCCGATGTCCTCACGTCCGAATGTATACGGCGCCCCGGCAGCCGCAGCAATATCTCCATCCTGCGTCGCATCAATGATCGCTTGTGCGCTCACGAGACGCTCGGTGCCATCAGCCATGACGATACGCATGCCTGTAGCCGTCCTTGTTCCCGATGATTGCTCCTCTGTCAGCGGCTCCATCCGCTTCGTCTGCATCAACAGATCAATATTCTTCTCATTCTTCACCATGTTATAAAATGTATTCGCCGCTGTATTCACATCGAATGAAGTGCCTTCGATCTGCTTGTACCATTCCAGAAAGATTCCCTTGTTCAAAATCTCCGTGTCTTTAAAATACGAGAATAACGAGCGCTTCTCTGGCGCATAATTGAAATCGATCGTATTCAACCCGCCTACGGTCATCAAACCGCCTAGTATCTGGCGATCCTTGCCGTCCACCAGCAGTACACTGAGCCCGTTGCGAGCGGCCGACAGCGCTGCAGCGATACCCTCAGGGTCTGTCCCGGCAACGATGACATCATAGGATGGTGCTGGCTCTGCCACCGATTGCACCTCCAGCAGTTGCTGGCGCGGGTAAGGATTCGTAAAGTCATAACGGGTCTTTTTGTAATACCACCATCCGGCGGCCAAGGCGATAATTATAATGAATACCATACTAATTACAACGGGCTTCAATCTTTTGCGTGTCCACAAATTTTTAATTCTCAAAACATCCTTTCCTTTTTATCCGTAAGCTGGAAGCCTTACAAAATGAAAACCCCGGGCAGCAGCACGAGCATGCCGCCCAGGGTGTCCTACTTGCATTACCATTGCTATACCCTAACTGCTCGATCTAAGTGAATGCAAAATATAACGGGATAAGAATAAGATGTGCCAGCATAGAAATCAACGACATCGCGATCGCAGCAATACCTAGTGTACGACTTCCTTGCCGATATGCGATATAGCCGGTTGTTGCTGCGGTTGCCCCGAGCAGGAACGGCCAGATCATCCAGGAAGCGGCGGCAAACAGCAAGGCAACGATGCCTAACGCTTGCGCTCCCTCCGACAAGTCAGACGGGTAGACGGCTTGTCTTGCCGAATCACGGGATACGGTGTGCGAAGGAGCCGTTAGTTCAGCGGCGATCTCCGCTTCCTGACGATTCCGCCCCTGCGGCAGCTTGCGACGTTTCTTGTGTGTGCCCATAGACGCGGATTACCTCTTCGGCTGAAACGTATGGCAGCAGGTCACAGAGGAAGTCTTCGCTGTATCTCTATGGCTGTCCCACTCGTCAGCAAATTCAGTGTCCAGGTTGGCGTGCTGATCTACATCAATTGCAATTTGGTCGGCATTGCACAGATTGCCTTGCTTCCAAAATGTACAATTGGATACACTGCATTTTACGCCTTGCGGCATAGTCCATCACCCCCGTTAACAAGGTTCCCGTTAAAGGGGTGCGGTATGCTTACTTATTTTTGCCTCATCATCCGTTGCTGCGTCATATAGTCGCTTTCATAATAGGAGAGATCATCGCGCAATTCCTCATACACCTTGGATACGCCTAGCACAATGTCGCGCACTGGCTGCACCGGCTTCTGCAGGAAACGAATGGCCTCCTGACCGGTATAAGCGTAACGCCCATCCTCGGAGTACCCTTCATTCTTAGGATAAAAATAAGCATTGACACACTGATGGTATACCTCATACAGAGCGCGCTCGGCGAACTCCTGGTCAAAGTTGGGACGTCTCAGCGCTACCCCAAGCTTCTCGTAGGACACTTCGGAGAAAACAAGCAGATGACGAAGGTCAGACAACAGTCCTTTGTAAAATGACTCTGAATTTTCCATCTCTTGCTGTCCGCTATTGAGATCAGACAACGAGTGCTGATTGAGAAATTCCTCGAGTTGGCTTACGGATTGCTTTAATTTCCCTCTTGTCTCTTCACAAAGCTGCTTCACATTGGTCGATGTCATGATTATCTAAATCCCCTTTCGTCATTGCCCAAACACTTGTCAACTTCATCAACAATGGTACCACAAATTACATCGAGATGGTACTGCTGATTCGGCCAGCCTTGGGTATAATTTTGTCTGCGGCATCTCACCCTAATGGACAACACAATGTGGATAGAAAATGGATTAGGGAGGCTGACAAACGATGCGACGCCGAAAAATTGCATCATGGTTTATGGTTCTTGCTTCATTAGCTTTAATTATTCATATCGCTCCGGTCTTCATTCCTTCTCCTTCACCTGCCCCGGCTCCCTCCGTCCCGCGCATGGCGGCAGATGAAAGCCGCGGTGGCGGGCTTAATGTCGAGAAGCGGATGAAGCAGGCAGCGCTGCAGAGCGACATGGATTTGACCGCCATGCTGTGCCATGCGGAATGCAAGAAGCAGATGCGGATGACCATCACGAATGCCAGAGATGACAAGCACCGCAGAAGTCTGATTCAACACATGATGAAGACCCATCCTCATATGGAATACATGAGCTGGCATGACAAGGCCGCCAGCAGTAGCCTGGGCACCTTGCCCAAACCGCTGAAGCCGCACGTTGAGCAGGCCAAGCAGAGCCTGTCTAACAGCCGTGAATTTCATTCGGGCACTGTGATGCTCCCTGATGGCAAACGGTACATGGTGCTGGCTGTTCCCGACAGTCGCAATCCCGGTCAGGGGCTGATCGGCGTCGTACAGCAGCATATCGTTGCACAGGTCGAGCAGCACCAGCGCCGCAACCTGAGACTTGTTCCCTACCCCCATGAGGGTAAATACAAGACCAAGGCTGTCGAGCCAGGGACGCTGAACGATACGCGCGTGCAGACCGGTGAAGCTAACCAGGACGCCTCTCATTATCATACGAATGAAGTCGTCGTCCGCTTCCGGCAAGATCCGAGCGAGCAGGAGATGCAACAGATTCGCGCCGATCTGGACGCCGACAAGATCGAGCGGCTGGGGTATACGTATATATTTCGTTCGCGATCGATCGGCACCGAGCAGCTCATGCGTTATTTCCGTCAACGCTATAACCCGCATTACGCTGAGCCCCATTATTACTATATGACGAATTGGAGCTTCTCCAATACGAATACAGACCATGCCGCAGCTCAGCCGATCGTCCCTAATGACGCCCTCTATTCTCAATATCAGTGGAATCTGCCCACGATCGAGACGGAACGGGGCTGGTCGGTAGAACGGGGGAGCAATGAGGTGCTGGTTGCCGTGCTGGATACAGGGGTTCAGACAGATCACCCGGACTTGAAGGGGCAGATTGCCGAAGGGGTGAACATTGTGGACAAGGAGGCGACCCCGGAGGATGATGTGGGGCACGGTACCCATGTCTCCGGCATCATCGCGGCTGCAACCAACAATGGCCAGGGAGTCGCCGGCCTGTCCTGGTACAACAAGGTCATGCCTGTCAAGGTGCTGGACAACTCCGGAGCGGGAACGACCTACTCGGTAGCCGAGGGCATTATATGGGCGACTGATCACGGCGCCAAGGTCATTAATATGAGCTTGGGCAACTACGCCTCGGCCGAATTCTTGCATGATGCGATTCGCTACGCCTATGACCATGATGTTGTGCTGATTGCAGCAAGCGGCAACGATAATACCGATCGACCTGGCTATCCTGCTGCCTATCCAGAGGTATTCGCGGTTGCAGCTACGGATCATGATGGCAACAGAGCCTCCTTCTCCAACTACGGCGACTACATTGATGTGGCCGCACCAGGAGCGAGCATTGCCAGTACCTATCCAGGCAGCCAGTATGCCGCTCTGTCAGGCACATCGATGGCTAGCCCTCATGTAGCCGCTCTGGCCGCCCTCATCCGCTCCAAAAATCCCGAGCTGAACAATGAGCAGGTCATGCAGCTTATGCGCGATACAAGCACAGATCTGGGCAAGCCGGGCAAGGACGATTATTTCGGCTATGGTCAGATCGATGTTGCCAAAGCGCTGGAGGCCGCAAAGCCGCAAGGTGCGGCGCCGGCGGGTACGATGAAGCAGCAGACGGAGACGTTCTCCTTATGGGATGCGTTCACCCGTTTGTTCCGCGGAAGTCCCGTACACTAGGGCATGTCTGAAAACTCTGAACGGATCAGATCTGGCCGAATTTTCGTTCCAGGCAAGGCGCTTTTTCGCAGGCGTACCGGGGTACGTCAAGAAAAGGCAACGCAGCATGGGGCGGAAAGGCGGTGAGAGATGCCCTTGAACGGGTTTTCAGACACGACCTAAATTAATGCAAGCCTGTTGCTCGCTAGACACCAGCCGCTTCATCGCTGATGCCTGGCTCTTAGCAACAGGCTTGTTTGTTTTGTTTTTTTATTCTTTATTTATGAAAAAATGTTTGCCGCTAACAATTCCAAATCTCCGTCCGATATACTATATACTGGATAAAATATTGATATTATATACAGTTACTACTTACTCGGAGGTTTCGCAATGACAATGCAACATAGCAAATTATCTTGGTCAGCAGTCATCATGACGCTGCTGGTGCTCATACTGCTTACATCGTGCAGCAGTGACAACGCACCTGCCGAGACGACGGAAATCAAGGACGACAGCAAGCAGGTGCTGCGTGTATATTGGTGGGGCAACGAAGGCCGGCAAGAACGCACCGTTAAGGTCATCCAACAATTCGAAGATGCTTATCCAGACATTCAGATCGAATGGAAGGATGCCCCTAACTCACAATACTGGATGGATATTGCCATGCTGACCGCAGATCAAAATCTACACGATGTGATTCAGATGGATTATAAATATATTCAAGAGTTCGCGCACCGGAAGCTGCTCTTGCCCATGGATGCCCTTGTGCAGGAAGGCAAGCTGGACATTAGCGATATGGATGCTTCCTCCATCGGTTCTGGCACAGTGGACGGTCAGCTCTACGGCATCGTTACCGGAATCAATGCCCCCAGCCTGCTCTTTGACCCGCAATTGCTGGATACCTACAACATTGCCGCGCCTGCTGGGGCCTATACCTATGAGGACTTGCTCGCAGTGGCACGCCAGCTCAAGACTGCCGTTAATCGGGAGGACTTTTTCCCTGTAGGCAATACCATCTTTGATTTCAGCTACTACCTGCGCCAGCGGGGAGCATCGCTGTTTCATCCCTCCGGCACAGCGCTCGGCTATGCGGACGATCAATATTTCATTGATTTCATGCAGCTTCAGAAGCAGTTTCTTGAGGAGGGACTGATGGCGCCCAAGTGGCGGCAGCCTGACTCCAATGCCGACAAGGACACGCTCATCGTCAAGGGTCAGGCAGCCTTCCATTCCTTGACAAGCAATAATGTTATCGGCTTCACAAGAGCAGCCGGCCGACCGTTCAAGCTGCTCCCGTTGCCCTCGTATGCTGGCGGACAGGAAGGCAATTATGTGAAGCCTTCGATGTTTTTCTCGATCTCGTCCTATACCGAGCAGGCGGATAACGCCGCCCTGTTCATCAACTTCTTCCTGAACAATCTGCAGGCTAATGAGGAGCTGCGCGGCGAGCGTGGCGTACCTGCGGTTGCAGCGGTCAGAGAGCATCTGACCTCAGCCATGAGCGAGGAAGAGAAGGAACAATATACCTATATGGACGATGTACAGCAGCATTCCAGCGTTATTGATCCGCCGGCTCCTCTCGCCTCGGGAAGAATCGATACGACGTTTCGCAAGATAGAGGCCGAATATATCAATGGCGAATTGACCGCGGAAGAAGCCGCCGCTCAGTTCAGACGTCATGCAGAGGATATATTTGCTTCCCAGCTCATTATCCAAACTAAATGATGGAAGGATTGCTTACGACCCTATGAAAAATACAATTAGCAAAAAGCTGTATGGAGGCTTCGGAGCGATTCTGCTGCTACTGCTCCTTATCGCAGTTTTGAATGCACAGCAGATGAGCGAAGTCGATCACCGTTATAATGAACTATTCCAATATCGAGTCACCTCGATGAGCAGCGTCAAAGACTTGAGCATGGCAGTAAAGGACGAGAGCAGCAGTATCGCCCGTTTTATTCTAGATGGCGACCTGTCATCTGTAGAGAGCTATCGTGCAGCAGTTTCTTCCTATAACCAGATCAGCCATCATTTGCAGCCATACATAACCGACCGTGATGAATGGCAGATTTTAATGGGTCTGGATTTGCTTCAGCAGCAATATACGAGCAATATTGAACAAATGATCGAGCATAAGCTGCAAGGTCGCGAAGCGGCGGCGCTGGAGCTCTCGCGCACGAATGATCCCATTATCCAGAAGTTCACAGAGACAGCCAATCGGTTTGTCAAGCTGCAGGAGGAGCAGATGGCCCTTAGTTTGCGGGAAGTGGAGGAGGAGGTAAGCAGTACAGAGCTGCTGGTTACTGCATTGTCTGCTTTATCGATATTAATTGGCCTGGCGATTGCCTTCTGGATCTCACGCTTGATTACGAAGCCGGTTCGTGCGCTGGCTGTAGCTGCTGAACGTATTGCAGCGGGAGACTTGACCCAATCCCGGATCGAGGTCAAGTCTCGCGACGAGCTTGCACTCCTCTCCAACGCCTTCAATACCATGAGCACTAATCTGCGCGACATCATCGCCCGGCTCACCTCCAACGCCGAGCAAGTGGCTGCTTCCTCCCAGCAGCTAGCCGCTGGAGCAGAGCACACAGTTAAGGCGACGGAGCAGGTCGTGGAAATTACCGAATTGGTATCCGCCGGCTCACAGGAGCAGATGACCAAGCTGCATGAGAGTCTAAGCTCCGTGCGCAGCCTGTCCGGCGAGGCTCGCGGTATCGCTGAACGTGCACAGGTCGTAAATGATAAATCCCAATATGCCGCGTCCGTTTCTACAGAGGGGAGTGAGGCGGTCTCCAGTGCCATGGAGCAGATGAATCAGCTCCACCACACCGTTGAACAAATATCCGGGGATGTCACCAAGCTTGCGCTGCGCTCACAGGAGATTGGCAACATTATCAGCGTGATTGGCGACATCTCCTCACAGACGAATCTGCTTGCACTCAATGCCGCTATCGAGGCTGCACGGGCGGGCGAGGCGGGTCGGGGGTTTGCTGTTGTAGCAGAAGAAATTCGCAAGCTGGCTGATCAGTCTGCCCAATCCAGCAAGAAGATCACCGAGCTGGTACAAGCGATTCAGCAGGACACAAGTACGACAATCCGCTCGGTGGAGACTGGCATTGCTGTCGCCACCTCTGGCCGTGCCGCCGTCGCCGCTGCGGGAGATTCCTTCTCTGCCATCCTGACCTCTGTCAGCGATGTGGCCCAGCAGATCGAGACGGTCTCCGCCGCTGCTGCAAGCATGTCTGCCAATACCTCTGTACTATCGGAGTCAATGGAGAAGGTGCAGCATATTGCCGATGAAACCTCCGAGGGCACCATTAGCGTCTCAGCGGCCACTGAGGAACAACTGGCGACCATGGAGCAGATCACCTCCTCCTGTGCCCATCTGACCCGCATGTCCGAGGAACTGCTCGAAGTCGTGAGCACCTTCAAGGTCTAGAGGTCTAGAGTTTGTATCGGAGATCCTACCCTAGTCCACACATGCCAAAGAACCTCCATCCCGCTCACTCGCGGGATGGAGGTTCTCTCATTGTTCTAATGGTTCGTTACGGAAAGCTTGCCATAAGCCGGGTTCTGTACCTGTCAGTGGTATAACGGGAACGACCCTCCCACTATAAGGTGACAATCATCTATCTAGATTTTCCATTGCTGAAAAATTCAAGCGACCAACCCGAACACGCTCCGGTGCCAGAGCCGCGGCGCGAAGCCGCTGTGTTCTCTTAGGTCTTGCTCCAGATGGGGTTTACCAGCCGTGCTGTCACCAGCACCGCTCGTGGTCTCTTACACCACGGTTCCACCCTTGCCTGTGCCTGCAAGCAGGCCATCGGCGGTCCATTTCTGTGGCACTATCCTTCAGCTCGCGCTGACTGGACGTTATCCAGCATCCTGCCCTACGGAGCCCGGACTTTCCTCCCGCAGCCATATAGCTGCCGGCGATTGTCTGTCAAACTTTCCGGTGCTTTGCTAGTATACTAGGAATTCACACAAAGCTCAAGTAGTCCAGCTAATTTTTTGCTGGCAATGGCGGTGAACCTCTCCAATCCGGCGTCACCCAGATCATCACATGAACTGGAATACCTCGGTGGACACCTCGGAAGCAGCTACCTCGGTCATCAGGCTCCGTTCCCGCAGCCGCTGTGCCAGCCAATCCGCGACAAGCGGCTTCATGAGCTTCTCAATGTTGTGTCCAGGGTCGATAATGGCCAGTCCGGCTACAAGTGCATCCTGCGCCGTATGATAGTCTATATCTCCGGTGACGAGCACATCCGCCCCGACAAATAGCGCCTTGCTGACATATCGGCCGCCGGAGCCGCCCAGCACCGCAACCTTGTGCACCTGGCTCTCCAGGTTGCCGACCACCCGCAGCGCCGGCACATCGAAGGCGCTCTTCACCTGCTCTGCAAGCTGACGCAGGGAGATGGCCTCCGGCAGCTTGCCCACTCTCCCTAGTCCGAACGAGCGACCCTTCATGTCCATCGGGTACAGGTCATAGGCTACCTCCTCATACGGATGAGCCTTGAGCAGCGCCTGCACCACCTTGCGCTTGACCGCTCCGGAGACGATCGTCTCCACTCTGACCTCCTCCACCGATTCCAGACGGCCCTGCTCGCCGATGTAGGGCGTCGCGCCTGCTCCCGGCCGGAAGGTGCCTGTTCCCTCGACAGTGAAGCTGCAACTGCTGTAGTGTCCGATCTGACCCGCACCTGCTTGCCAGATCGCTTCCTGCACCTGCTTGCTATGCGTCTTCGGTACGAATACCGCCAGCTTGAACAACTGGTCATTATGTACCTCATCTAGCGTGCCGCGCCCCTCCAGCCCCAGCATCTGAGCCATCGCATCATTAATCCCGCCATCAGCCACGTCCAGATTTGTATGAGCAATATAGACAGCAATATCATGCTTGATCAGCTTCTCGAACAGTCTGCCGCCCGGCGTGGAGAAATCAAGCTTGGCCAGCGGACGATAGATGATTGCATGATGGGCAATGATCAGATTGGCTCCGGCAGCGATCGCCTCTTCTACCACCTCATCCGTTACATCCAGAGCAATCAGCACCTTCGCGATCGGCTTGTTCAGTGTACCGACCTGCAGACCAATTTTATCCCCTTCCACCGCATAATGCTTCGGCGCAAGCTCCTCCATCAGTTGAATGAGGGTGTGTCCGTTTGCAAGCATGCCAGAACCTCCTTTATTTCATTCATGTCCTGCTGCAACTGCACCAGCTTCTCCCGTGATTCCGGCAGATCAGAGCGGCTGAGCTGAGACTGGATATGCTCCAGCTTTGCAAGCTCGCCTTGCCACTTGCGGCTCCATACTGCATCTGGCTGGCGCATCAGCCACGGCCCCATCATATACACCAGATCAGGACGCAACGGTTGTCCATAGGTCTGTTCCCAGAATCCAGGGTGGTACAGCTTTCCATTGGCTTCCGCTGCTTCCTGCTCATCCTTGGCAACCGTTGCATGCATGATCTCATAGATTTTGCCGTCCTCCAGCACGATGCGCTCGGCTTGGAGCACCCAATGGTGAGCAACGAGCCAACGGCGCACGAGCTCCTCACCCACATTCGGCTGCAGCACCAGCTCGCGCACCCCCTCAAGCTTGCCGGCAGCTCTGCCTGATTCCAATATGTCGCGGATGAGCCCTCCGCCCATCCCGGCGATCGTAATTGTGTCTGCCTCGGATTGATGCAGCACATCCAATCCATTGCCTTGTCTAACCTGAATCTTTTGCTGCAGACCTGCTGCAGCTACCTGGCGGCAAGCCGCCTTGTACGGGCCTTCATTCAGCTCTCCGGCGATCGCCGCCGGACATTTGCCAGATTGCAGCAGATAGACCGGCAGCAGCGCATGATCTGAGCCGATGTCGGCCACTCGATGCTGCGAGCTGACCAGAGAGGCAATCGTATCCAATCGTTTCGATAACGTTATCATTAAGCTACCCACGCAATCCATTTTTTTCTTAGAAGAAACAGCAAGGTTCCCCCCAGCACCATTTTTATTACTAGCTGAGCTTCTACCCATAACATGTCATCCAGCAGTACAATACTGTATATTTCCGGCATAAACCAGATCAATGCAGCGACAATAAACAAGATCGCTGATACCGACTTCGACCAACGCTTCACAAACCAGCTCCCCCAGGCATAAATGAAGGAAGCGGGGAGCCAATAGAGCTGAACGTCATACCACATTGGCGCAGTAGAATTGCGATACAGCATGAGCGCATAGACCATAACGCCTGCAATCCAGCCGCACAGATGGAGCAGCGGAATCCGCAGCATAATGCCGCACACGATCCAGAACAACGCACAGCAGGCCAGATAAGCAATCTCCCCGTTCTGCTCTCCCAGCTCATGAAGCTTGAGCAGATATAATCCGCCTCCGAGCATAATGAGCATGCCCATGCCAATGACGGATAAGCCCATCGCCTCATGCTTTCGTCTGAGCCGCTGACCCAGCCATAACCCGACAGCGGTCCCGGACAATACGATACCGACTTGCGCAATTGGATGTAAATCGTTAAAATATATAAATATTGCCACTAAAATAGCAGCCACTGCCATGACGCCAAACCACAGCTTGCCGCTCGCATGCATCAGCGCGGCCGCTGCCTTGCCGTTCCAATTGGCGGGCTCCCGCTTGTCCGACTCAACCAGATACAGATTAAGCAAAAAGTTGCAATACTGGTCTGGCAGCAGCTTGCTGCGCTGCCAATGCTCGATTTCTTTAATAATGACCTTGCGCCGTTCCTGATCCATGCTTCACCGTTTCCTCTCTTATGAAGAATCATGAAACATCACGTGTTCTCTGCACATTCGGCTTTGTCACACCGCTTTTAGAAAAAAGACCTTGCTGCTAGGCTAGCAGAAGGTCCGTTAGGCTATTCCAGAAAATCCTTCAGCCGTTTACTGCGGCTCGGATGGCGAAGCTTTCGCAACGCCTTCGCTTCAATCTGACGGATACGCTCTCTTGTAACACCGAATACCTTGCCGACTTCCTCCAGTGTACGTGTCCGACCATCATCCAGGCCGAAGCGCAGACGAAGCACGTTCTCCTCACGTTCCGTCAACGTATCCAGCACATCCTCCAGTTGCTCCTTAAGCAGCTCATACGCTGCCGCATCGGCTGGAGCCAGCGCCTCCTGATCCTCGATGAAGTCGCCCAGATGAGAATCATCCTCTTCGCCAATCGGTGTCTCCAGCGACACGGGCTCCTGAGCAATCTTCATGATCTCTCGCACCTTGTCTGTGCTTAGATCCATCTCAGCCGCTATCTCCTCCGGCGTAGGCTCGCGCCCGAGCTCCTGCAGCAACTGCCTCGATACGCGAATCAGCTTGTTGATTGTCTCGACCATATGCACCGGTATGCGGATCGTCCGCGCTTGGTCGGCGATTGCTCTCGTGATTGCTTGCCGAATCCACCAGGTTGCATATGTGCTGAATTTAAAGCCCTTGGTGAAGTCGAACTTCTCCACTGCTTTGATCAAGCCCATATTGCCTTCCTGAATCAAATCCAGGAACAGCATTCCACGGCCTACATACCGTTTGGCGATGCTGACAACCAGCCGCAGGTTTGCTTCGGCCAGCCGCCGCTTGGCATCCGCATCCCCCTTCTCAATCCGTTTGGCCAGCTCTATCTCATCATCCGCTGAGAGCAGCGGTACTCTGCCAATTTCCTTCAGATACATCCTGACGGGGTCATTAATTTTAATGCCCGGCGGCAGCGCTAGATCATCGTCGAAGTTGAAGTCGTCATGCTCCCGATCACGGTCATGGTCTTCCACAGCTAGCGGCATATCATCGTTCTCATTGACAACTTCTATACCGATGTCATCCAACTGCTCAAAGAATTCATCCATTTGTTCCGGATCTTGCTCGAAGGGCGAGAGCTTTTCTACGATTTCCTTGTATGACAGGGACATTCTCTTTTTGCCCTGTTCAATAAGCTGCTCTTTAACCAGTTCCAGCTTTTGCTCGGTTTCTAGTTCAGTATGCTGATCATTCGCCATTTTCCGACTCCCTCCTCCCTAGAAACGATCCTCCAGACCTTCGTTAACCTGTCTCTCTAGGGCAATAATCTCAGTAACAATTTGTGCTGCCAGCAGATGATCCCCGGAGCGCTCAGCTTGCGCCCATTCCTCACGCCGCTGTTCAATGATACGCAGCTTATGCTCTTTTCGGATGACCTTGATATAATCTTTGAGCAAATGTTCGTCATATGGCATATCATCCATCATTAGTATGGATGCGGTTGCCCTTTCAAGCCGATCATCCTGCAGCGAGGCGATGAAGCGGCTGGCATCGGGCTCATGACCCTGGGCATAATAAGCATATAAATAAGCCGCCAATGCTGCGTGATCTTCAACAACAAACGCCTCGCCCAGTTGGTCATGAACCATTCCGGCTATGTCTGCATCCTGCAGCATGGCCTGCAATAAATGACGTTCTGCTTTTTGATAGGCTGGAAGCACCGGCGGGGGGCCGGCTGAACGGCGTTTTTCATTCATACCATTATTCCACGAAATAACGTTATTATCCGCAGTCCCTTTATTTTTTTGCATCTGCTCTCGTACCTGGTGGCAGTTCTGCTTCAGCGTATCAAGCGAGATGTCAAATTCAAGGGACAGCTCCTTCAGATAAAATTCCCGTTCAATGGCGGATTCATGCTGGGCAATCAGACGAACTGCCTCCATCACATAGTTTTTCCGGCCCTCTTCCTCTACCATTGTATGGCTTTTTCTTGAATATATAAGCTTAAATTTCAGAGGCGATACCGGCTGACCGATGACCTCCCTCACGAATGCCTCCGGTCCTTTGTCTGCGATGTAATCATCTGGATCAGAGCCCTGCGGAAGCTGAGCGACCAGAACCTTCAACCGAGCCTTCTCCAGCATCGGCACCGTCTTGAGTGCAGCAGCCTGTCCGGCCTTGTCGCCATCATAACAGATGATGACCTCTTGTGCCATGCGGCGAATTAGCTCCACATGCTCCTCGGTGAGCGAAGTTCCCATCGTCGCCACTCCATTGCGTACACCAGCATCCCAAGCCTTGATGACATCCATGTAGCCCTCCAGAAGAACGAGTCGTCCAGTCTTCTTGATCTCCTGCCGTGCATGATGCAGATGATACAGGCTTTTGCTCTTATGAAACAGAATCGTCTCCGGAGAATTCAGATACTTGGGCTGCCCTTCCCCCATCAGACGCCCGGCAAAGCCGATGACCTTCCCTTCTCTGTCCCAGAGCGGAAACATGATTCTGCCACGGAACCGATCGACGTACCCTGAACCGTCCTGCTTGGCCAACAACAAGCCGCCCTTCTCCATCTTCTCCAGATCGAACTCCCGCTTCTCCAGAAAATGAGTCAACGTGTCCCAGCGATCTGGTGCGTAGCCAATCATGAAATGGTCGATCAGCTTGTCTGTCATGCCGCGTGATCGCAAATAGTCCTTCGCCGAGCTCCCAAACTCCGTGTTATTAAGCAAGTAATGATACAGCTTCGCAGACAGCTCATGTGCTGACAGGAGGCTGCGCTTGTCCCGCTGGAATGGCGTGTCCGCCTGTTGCTCGGCTGCGTCCCACGTAATGGGAATGCCCGCATCTTGTGCCAGCATCCTGACCGCCTCGGGGAACGAATAACCCTCATGCTCACAAACGAACTTGATGACGTCGCCGCCTTGTCCGCAGCCATAGCAGTAAAAAATCTGCTTCTCTGGCGTGACGGAGAAGGATGGCGTCTTCTCAGAATGAAAGGGGCACAGGCCAATCATATGCTTGCCCTGTTTCATCAGATGGACATACTTCCCGACTGTCTCGACAATATCTGTACGGCGCAATACTTCTTTGATTACCGTTTCGGGGATGCCATTTTGAATCTTGATCACCTTCAACGCTTAATTAAGTGTTCATTATGAAGCAGACCTGTCTATTTCCAATAAACTCGCACCTGCCAGACACCATGCGGTCTGGCGAAAATAACCATTAATACTATTCGCTAAAGCTCGCCAAACTCCTGCCGCCGCTGCAAAACTTTTGTCAGCTTTTGTTGAAAACAAAGCCTGTCCTCTGCTGTCATTGCCCGCGGGCCCTTGGATCTGCCTCCCGCTCGCCGCCGCTTGGCTTGCTCATGCCGTCGGTCAAGCAGAAAGTCAATCATTTCGGGATCGTACTGCTGACCGCGATTCGATAGACCCACAGCCCCCTTGCCCAACACAATCGCTGCAAGCCCGAAGTCCTGTGTAATGACAATATCCCCGCGCCGTATTCGGTTGATGATATACAGGTCAACGGATTGATCGCTCCGATCCACCTGTACATTCTCTACCCCTTCCTCAGGCTGCAGATAGTGGTCAAACGAAGCGACCATTACAACCGGAATGCTAAATTTGCGAGCTGTCTCGATGATCTCCCTCTTCACCGGACAGGCATCCGCATCCACCACAATCGCTGCAGATGGCTTCACGCTTATATCACCGCTGTTCTGTTCGAATAAACTCTGTACTATTATATACGCTGCATGTGAAAAAAATCCTGCTGGAAACGGTTTATTTGCTTGGTTATTTCACATGCTCCATAATCAGACTGGCCGTCTCCTCTACTGCACGATGGGAGACATCAATCACCAGGCACCCGATACGATCCATTATGCTTTTGGCATAAGCCAGCTCGCGCTCGATTCTCTCTGTTGTTGCATAAGAAGCACTGTCTGGCAGCCCTAGCGCCTTGAGTCGCTCCTTGCGGATCACATTGAGATAGTGCGTGTCGATCGTTAATCCAATCACCTTGCTGCTCGGAATTAAGAACAGCTCGTCTGGCGGCTTGATCTCCGGAACCAGAGGCACATTAGCCACCTTGTACTTGCGATGAGCCAGATACATCGAGAGTGGCGTCTTCGATGTCCGGGATACGCCCACGAGCACAATATCCGCCTTGCGCACGCCGCTTGTATCCTTGGCATCATCATACTTCACCGCGAACTCCACGGCCTCAACCTTGCGGAAATAATCAGCATCCAGCACATGATTCAGCCCTGGCTCCTGTCTGGAAATACGACCGATCCGCTGTTCCAGACTTCCGATTAGCGGGCCGAGCAGATCAATCGCGACAACGTCCAGCTCCTCGCTTAATTGATTCATGTAGTTGCGCAGATGCGGGATGACGAGCGTATACAATATGATTGCCTGATCGCTCTTGGCCTGGCGCACAAGCCTGCTCACCGCCGCTTCGTCCTGAATGAACGAATAGCGGCGAATATCGTAATCAACAGGGTGGAACTGGGCCACGGCCGCCCGCACCACCAGTTCTCCTGTGTCGCCTGCCGAGTCGGAAGCCACATAGATCATCACATCGCGGCTCGCTGTTCCTTGCGGCATCGCTTCTACCTCCCTTTTTACCAGACCAGCTTGGAGAAATCAGCCAGCTTGTGTACATCCTTCGCGATCGCGGCCAGCATAGCTAACCGATTACGCTTGATCGCCTCGTCGTCTGCCATGACCATAACCTTGTCAAAATAAGCCGTAATCGGCTCCTTCAGCGCTGCCAGATGCTCCAGCGCCGCCTTCGCCTCACCTGACGCCAGCTCTTCTCCTACAGGCGCATGAAGCTGCTGCCAGTTGTTATACAGCTCATGCTCTACAGCTTCTGCGAACAAGGACGCATCTGGCGCAGAGCCGTCTGCCTTCGCAGCCAGATTGCATACGCGGTTGAACGCATCAACGACGAGCTTGAAGTCATCCTTGCGCTCATCCGTCGCGCGGGCGAATATCGCCGATGCGCGTTCTACCGTCAGCCGCAACTGATCAAAGCCAGCCGCCATTGCCGCATCGATGACGTCATAGCGGATACCATGCTCCGCAAGCACGTTTTTGACACGCAGCGCGAAGAAGTCATACAACTCTTTACGGATGTCCGCCCGTTCACGTTTCATTCCTCTAGCCTCATGCACATTCAATGCCAGCTCGAACAGCTCTCCAAGCGGCAACTGGAAGCCATGAGCAATGATCGTCTGCACGATGCCGGCAGCTTGACGGCGCAGTGCATAAGGGTCCTGCGAGCCGGTCGGGATGATGCCGATCGAGAAGCAGCCGGCGATCGTATCCATCTTGTCTGCGAGCGAGACGATGGCTCCAGCGAGCGAGGCAGGAGCTGTCTCTCCAGCGAAGCGCGGCTGATAATGCTCGAAGATCGCCTTGGCGACTGACTCTCGCTCTCCGGCCTTGCGCGCATAATCCTCACCCATCACGCCCTGCAGCTCAGGGAATTCATAGACCATCTGCGTGACCAGATCGAATTTGCAGATTTCGGCTGTGCGGCTTACATCCGCAGCCGTCTGCGCATCGACCGCCAGCTTCGCGGCCAGTGCTTCAGCCAGCGCGCGAATACGTCTAACCTTGTCCGCCGTCGTGCCCAGCTCCTCGTGGTAGACGATAGATTCCAGCTTCGCCAGACAATCGGCAATAGCAACCTTCTGATCCTCCGCATAGAAGAACTTGGCGTCAGACAGCCGGGCGCGCAGCACCTTCTCATTGCCCTTGGCTACTTGTTCGATCGATGTGCGGTCGCCATTGCGCACGGTGACAAAATACGGCTGCAGCGCTCCAGCGTCGTCCATAACCGGGAAGTAGCGCTGATGCTCGCGCATCGACGTAATGAGCACCTCCTGCGGAATTGCCAGGAAGGACGGATCGAAGGTACCGTGCAGCACATTCGGGTACTCGACCAGGAACAGCACCTCCTCCAGCAAATCCTCCTTGACTGCAATCTGCCAGCCCCGTTCCTCCGCCAATCCGCGAATCTGCTGCAGAATCAGCTCATTACGCTCTGCGACATCGACAATGACATGCTCCTTGCGCAGTTGCTCTACATAATGCGAAGGCTCGGAGATGACCGTCTCCCCGCCCAGGAAGCGATGTCCGCGTGTCACATTGCCGCTGTGTACACCTGCTATCTCGAGTGGCAGAATATCGCTGCCCAGCAGCGCCACCAGCCAACGGATCGGCCGCACGAAGCGAATATCATAAGCGCCCCAGCGCATATTTTTCGGGAAGGACATCGACAGAATTATGGATTTCAGCCCTTCTGGAAGCACCTCTGCCGCGACAGTGCCGATGCTGCTCTTGTTCGCATAGACATACTCTACGCCCTGCAGCTCCTTGAAGAACAACTGCTCCGGGTCTACACCCTGGCTGCGCGCGAAACCAAGCGCCGCCTTGCTCCAGTTGCCCTCGCCATCCTGAGCAATCTTGCGTGAAGGTCCCTTGACCTCCTCGTGCACATCGCTCTGCTTCTCCTCTACATCGCGCACCAGTACAGCAAGCCGTCTTGGGGTCGCATACGCATTCACCTCACCATAAGCAATCCGGTGATCCTGCAGCCACTTCTCCATCTTTTCCTTCAACTGATTCATCGCCGCACGGACAAAACGCGCCGGCACTTCCTCCAGTCCAATCTCCAGCAGTAAATCCTTAGCCATGCTGCTCCACCCCTTTCTTCAGCAGCGGGAATCCCAGCCGCTCGCGCTCCTCCAGATAGGTTGCCGCGCATTGACGCGCCAAATTTCTTACTCGCATAATATAGCCGGTTCGCTCCGTTACGCTGATTGCACCTCTGGCATCCAGCAGGTTGAAGGTATGCGAGCACTTCAGCACATAATCATACGCCGGGAAGACCAGATGCTGCTCCAGCGTCTTCTTCGCTTCCTCTTCATACATGTTGAACAGCGAGAAGAGCATGGCGGAGTCTGAGGTTTCAAATGTATATTTGGAATGCTCATATTCAGGCTGCAGAAACACATCGCCGTAGCTGACGCCATCGACCCATTCCAGGTCGAATACATTTTCCTTGTCCTGAATGTAGGAGGCCAGACGTTCCATGCCATACGTAATCTCCACGGCTACAGGCACCGCATCGATGCCGCCCACCTGTTGGAAGTAGGTAAACTGTGTAATCTCCATGCCATCAAGCCACACTTCCCAGCCAAGTCCCCACGCGCCCAATGTCGGCGATTCCCAGTTGTCCTCGACGAACCGGATGTCATGGTGAGCCGGGTCAATGCCCAGACGGCGCAGGCTCTCCAGGTACAGCTCCTGAATATTATCCGGCGATGGCTTGAGAATAACCTGGAACTGGTGATGCTGGTAGAGTCGGTTCGGATTCTCGCCGTATCGACCGTCGGCAGGACGTCTGGATGGCTCCACATACGCCACATTCCACGGCTCAGGCCCGATTGAGCGCAGGAAGGTCATCGGGTTCATCGTGCCCGCTCCCTTCTCCACATCATACGGCTGAACGAGAATACAATTTTGCTCCGCCCAAAACTGCTGGAGCGTTAAAATCATCCCTTGAAAATTCATCGTTTCACTCTCCATCTATCATATTGGCGCCGATGCGGCACGAAAAAACTGCAGCCTTGAGACGATTGTACGCTCAGATCTGCGTATAGCCGAATGCAGCAGCACAGGCAGCAAGATGAGCCCATAGAAATAGCTCCCGTCTCTACGCCTGCCCTGCAGACGTAGGGACGGGAGCTATGCCCGCGGTTCCACCCTACTTGGCCAGTGCCGCAAGCCTTCCGCAAATGCGGATACAAGCCTGTCGCACACAGCCCACTTTTTTCATGGCTTCGCACTCCGGAGTACCCTTCATTGCAAGCTTGCGTCGGGCTCGCACCTTCCCCGACTCGCTGCGTAGCAAGTGCCTCGCAACTACTCTCTCCATCACTGTCCGATATTAATAATAACCTATCATAGCCAATTTTATCGATTCTGTCAAACGAATGGATGCTTCTCCAACTGGTCCAAAAATGCCCGTGATTTCAGCTTTAATCCCAGATGTGTATCCATCAGCAGCCGCATTCCTTCCTTCAACTCGCGTCGCGTCTCATCCTTCACCTGAATCGAGCCAAGCCGGCGCATATCCAGCCTGCGGAGCAGCCGCAGCAGCTTGTTGAAGCTCTCTTGCGTCGGCAGACGGGACGGGTCGACGGCGTAGCAACGGTGGCAGAGCAGGCCGCCAAGCCGGTAGCTGAGCGCGAATCGCCCCTCCGTCTGTCCGCAATGAACACACTGCTCCGTCTCTGGCGCGTACCCTGCCGCCTCCAGCACCTTCATCTCGAACAAGTGCGTGACAATCTGCGGATCCTTCCCCTGCTCAAGATGGCTTAGACAGGCCAGCAACTGCTCATACAGATAAGACCCGGCTTCCTCCTCCTGGAAGGCGCGATCGACCAGCTCCGCCGCATAGGAGGCATACGCCGCCAGATCCAACTGCTCTCGCAGCTTATGATGTGAATCTATGATTTCGCCATGGCTCAGCGTGCCTAGTCCTGTCCCTTTTCGGAAAAAGCCAAACTCGCCCAGTGTAAAAAGCTGGGCGAGCGAGCCATAACGGCTTCTTAATTTCTTGGCGCCACGAACAATAATGCCAGCCTTGCCATGTGTGTTCGTCAGCACCGTCACAATCTTGTTCCCCTCACCGTAATCCATGCTGCGGATTACAATCCCCTGCACGCGGTACAGCATTCTATAGCCCCCACCCGCTGTTGATTGTTGATGAATAGTACACAGCAGCGGCGGGCGGAAGACCCATTATTCCTCCACGGATGCCCACTCTACCGCTGCAGCTTCTTCATTGAGATCCGGCTGGGCAGCCTGGAGCTCACATATTTCCCGATACAGCATAAAAGCATCTACATCACCGGTCTTCACAAAATACGTCCACGATAAATTTCGCATTGGTATTCATCCTTTCCCCTGGTCATGGTGCTTCCCAATGAGTATAGGATGTGAAGAAAGCCGGGACGTTATCCTTGGGCGACCAGAGGTAAAAAGAGGCGGCTAACCCAATTAGCCAGGCCTAGTCATGCCGAAAGCCCAAATCCTTGAGCACACGATCCTGATTGCGCCAATCCTTCTTGACCTTGACCCACAGCTCCAGGAATGTCTTCGAGCCGAGCAGATGCTCAATATCATGCCGCGCCAGCTTGCCGACCTCCTTGAGCAGAGCGCCCTTCTTGCCGATGACGATGCCCTTCTGCGAGTCACGCTCGACGTAAATAACGGCGCCGATATAGACCACACCGTTCTCTTTCACCCGCATATCCTCGATTTCGACAGCAATCGAATGGGGAATTTCCTCACGGGTCAACTGCAAGATTTTCTCGCGAATCAGCTCCGCACAGACAAATTGCTCGGGATGATCGGTAATCTGATCCGGCGGGTAATATTGGGGTCCTTCTGGCAAATACTGAATCAATTGGTCAAGCAGCGTCTGAACGTTGTTGCCTTGAAGTGCTGAGATCGGTACAATCTGGGCGAAGTCATGCAGCTCCTTATAGGTGCTGATAATCGGCAGCAGCTCCTCCGGGTGAATCTGGTCGATCTTGTTCAGCACGAGAATAACCGGCGTATCTGTCTGCTTGAGCTTCTCAATTATGAAGCGGTCGCCTCCCCCGAGACCTTCGACGACATCGACCAGAAACAACGCGGCTTCAACTTCCTTGAGGGCATTGTCCGCCGCCCGCATCATATAATCGCCCAGCTTCGAGGTCGGCTTATGAATACCCGGCGTATCGAGAAAGACGATCTGCGCATGATCTGTCGTATAGACCCCATGAATCTTGTTGCGGGTCGTCTGCGGCTTGTCCGACATAATGGCGATTTTCTGCCCGATAATCTGGTTAATCAGCGTCGACTTTCCGACATTGGGCCGCCCGATAATGGCGACAAAACCTGACTTATAGCTTGCTTTTCCCTGTTTATTCGTTGTCATAGTGTTGAACCCTGCACTCTCTTAGATTAACTTGAAGACCCATTCGCTAGCTGAACAGTCTGAGCAGCGGTGGGCCAAATAACAGGCAGCCAATCACAACAGCAGCGATAGCGGCGATCAGCACCGCCCCTGCTGCCACGTCCTTGGCTGCCTTGGCGAGCGGATGAACCTCTGGCGAGCTGAGATCAACTGCCTTCTCAATGGCGGTATTGACGGTCTCCAGCGACAGGACAAGCGCACACAGCAGAATCAATATCGCCCATTCCGAGGCACCCAGACCCAGCAGGGCAGCCAGCAGCAGCGATGCAGCCGCCATCCCGATATGAATGCGCATATGCCGCTCGGTTCGCAGAGCGTAGAGGATGCCGCTCCAGGCGAGCCTCACGCTGCGCGCGAATCGCCTCATGCGCGGACAAGTCCCGCCTGCTGCAGCACAGCCTCCTGCTTGGCTGTCATGACAGCCTCCGCAGCTTCATCCTGATGATCATATCCGATCAAGTGGAGGAAGCCGTGAACGAACAGAAATCCGAGCTCGCGCTCCAGTGAGTGACCATACTCCTCGCTCTGCAGTTGCGCACGCGGGGCAGAGATGATGATATCACCCAGCATCCCGCCGATCGGGTCTTGCTCGTCTTCGCTCTCCACCTCGAACGTGATCTCCATCTCGCCTTCGCCTTCCTCCATCATCGCGAAGGACAATACATCTGTCGGACGGTCAATGCCGCGATACTCCTTGTTCAGCCGATGAATCTCTTCATCGTCGACAAGCGTCAGCGCGACCTCGCCTTCCGTATAGCCTTCCGCTTCGCCAGCAAGCTGGAGCAGTTGCTCCAGCTTGTCCATGAACGAATCCGGTATTTCCACTTTATCCTGCTCGTTGCTCCATTCCAACCTCAAACTCATGCCGGACGCTCCTTTGACTTCACATCTTCCGGGTATTCAATCCGCGAGTGGAAAATGCCGATCACTGATTCCTTCAGTGATTGGGCTATTTTATCCAGCTCCTTCATCGTCAGATCACATTCATTGAACTGATTGTCATCCAGACGCCCTTTAATAATTTTGTGGATCATCGATTCGACTTGCTCCATCGTCGGACTGCGCAGGCTGCGCACTGCCGCCTCTACACAATCAGCGATACCGACGATTGCCGCTTCCTTCGACTGCGCCTTGGGTCCAGGATAACGGAAGTCATCCTCTGTGAAGTCCGGCTCCACACCAGCCTCCTCTGCCAGCTTGAGCGCCTTGTAATAGAAAAACTTCAGGAACGTGGTGCCATGATGCTGCTCGGCAATATCACGCAGCGGCTTGGGAATGCCGTGTGCCTTGAGCATCTCCACACCATCTCTGGCATGAGCAATAATAATCGACTTGCTCAGCTTAGGCTCAATCGAGTCATGCGGATTCTCAATATTCGTCTGATTCTCGATGAAATAGCTCGGTCGCCTCGTCTTGCCAATGTCATGATAGAACGACCCGACACGGCAGAGCAGCCCATTAGCTCCGATCGATTCCGCAGCCGCCTCGGACAGATTGCCGACCATGACACTGTGATGATAGGTGCCCGGTGTCTCTGTCAGCAGCTTGCGCAGCAGTGGATGGTTCGGGTTCGACAGCTCCACCAGCTTGAGCGCAGACAAGATGCCAAAGCTGACCTCGAAGAATGGCATCAGCCCGATGACAAGCACAGCCGTCAGCAGACCGCTGGCAAAGGTGAAGCCCAGCGTGTACAGCATCTGGCTGGAATTAATCGGCTGATCGAACAGCATGACCGCCAGCGCAGCCGCTGAGCCGAACAGACTGACCATAATTCCCGCCTTCAGAATCGTTGAGCGCTGGCTCGCGCGATGAATGGAGAATATCGCTGCAAACGAGATGACGATAAAGACGAAGCCGAACTTGTAATCGAATATTTGATCCTGATGAACGTTAAACAATATGCTCCCGATCGATGCGAACAGGATGGAGCTGATCAAGGCCAGATGAACATCCAGCAGCAAGGTAATCAGCATCGTTCCCATCGCCACTGGTGCAAGAAACCCTACATACGCCGTGCTGTTCGTCTGTGTGAGCGCTACGATCAGCATGAACGCCAGATTAAGCACGAAGATCAGCAGCAGCATAAACAGTTGGGAATTGCTATAACGTTGCTTGCCGCCGCCCCATACCCCCGTCTCCGACGATACGAGCTGCTGGATGACAAGCGCGAACAGCGCAGATAATATCAGCACACCCAGATGAGGCCAATAGGTCTTCTTGCTCTGCAACAGACCAAGCGCCTGCAAGCGGTCGTATATTTCCTGGGTAATTTTCTCACCGTCGCGAACAACGATGTCCCCTTCCTCAATTACGACCTTAGGCGTGTTCTCCTGAGCCAGCACCCTGGCTTCATCTGTCGCCTGCTTGTCTGCAAACTTGTTAGGCGTAATCGCATAGCGAGCCAGCTCCTGCACAATCTCGCGTTGGGTGCGATCGGACAGCGCGCTGGCGTTGACCAGCTCGGCCACCTTCGTCCGTGCCGTCTCCGCGTCTCGCAACTGCTCATTCATCAGCTCCCTGACAATATCGCGCGTCACGCTCTGCATCTGGCTCAGATCATCCGCAGATAGCTTGGGCAGCTTGTAGAACGTCTCCTCTGGAATCGTATACTGCTGCTCCCGAACCACCCTGGACATCTCTTCGAGCAAGGTACTGTTATAATTGTCGGTCGCACGATTCGTTCTTAGAAACTCGTCAATATACTGGCCGTAGCGGCTAGGAATGACGGTACGGTAAATATCTATCTTGTTCTGCTGCGATACCTGATCATCCTGGTTAATCTGCAGAATGCGCTGATAGATTTGGTCAACCAGATTTTCGTTGCGCAGTACGACGATGCTATATACAGTCTGTACGCGGTCTGCGGCCTCCTGCTGCGCCTGCAGCCTTGCCTTCTCATCCTCCCATTGGCGTGGTGCGCGAATATCGCGGTTGCTGATTTCATTCAGCTGAATATTATAAGTTTTGGGTACAAGATGAGAGGAAAGACTGGAATAGAACAGCAGCACAAACAAAAACAGCAGCAACCATCGAACGCCCGCGCTATGCTTCCATCCTGCCCACTTCGCTGCTTGAGAGCCTGTCCGGTTTGCACCCTGCTTTCGGTTCATACGGCGTGCCTTCCCCTCTATGGTTGATTTTCAGAACTGAACTGACCTTCCGCATCCTTGTTGTATGCCACAATAATTTGTTGAACCAATGAATGCCGAACGACATCCGAATCACTGAAGGTAATAAAGCCGATTTCTTCGATTTCTTTCAAAATTCGCGATGCTTCAATCAACCCCGACTTTTTGCCGCGGGGCAAATCAATCTGCGTCACATCGCCCGTAATGACCATCTTGGAGCCAAAGCCAAGACGGGTCAAGAACATCTTCATCTGCTCCGGCGTTGTATTTTGCGCTTCGTCCAGGATGATGAACGAGTCATCCAGCGTCCGTCCGCGCATATACGCCAACGGAGCCACTTCAATCAAGCCGCGCTCGAACGCTTTGGCTGATTGATCCGGCCCCATCACATCATGCAGAGCATCATACAGCGGTCGCAGATACGGGTCCACCTTCTCCTGCAGATCGCCTGGCAGAAAACCTAGGCTCTCTCCTGCTTCAACGGCTGGACGGGTCAATATAATCCGCTTGACCGAATTTTCTTTGAGCGCGGCAATCGCCAGCACAACAGCCAGATACGTCTTGCCTGTGCCCGCCGGCCCGATCCCGAATACGATGTCCTTCTTGCGAATCGTCTTCACATAATGGCGCTGTCCGATCGTCTTCACCCGTACAGGCTTGCCACGATAGGTTGTTGTAATCTCCGCCTTGAACAGATCAAGCAACTGGTCAGCCTGCATCGTGCGCGCAAGCTCCAGCGCATACATAATATCACGCTCGGACGGCGAATAGCCGCCTCGCACCAGCTCCAGCAGAACTGTGAACAGTTGCTCCAGCGATTCAACCTCATCTTCAGGGCCATTCACTACAATTTCGGCATCACGCGACATAATGGTTGCTTCCACCTGTTGCTCGACAAGCTTCAAATATTTGTCCTGTGGTCCGAATACCGCCAATCCCTCCGCCGCGCTGAGCAGCGGAATCTTCACATTCTTCGTCTTCTCTGACAAACAGCTCATTCTCCTTGCATTTGGACTATGGCTCTTTCTTCAGCAATGGACTGCTCGACTTCAAAAAACACTTTCATATAAACTTTACCATTCTCCGTCTTTTCATGCAAAATATTTTGTTCCACAATGCGCGCTTTTTCCCCTGCCTTGTCCAATACTGCCGCTTGCGCCCGCAAAATCCCGAGCGCTCGGGCTTCCTCTACGCTCAAGGCACGCTCATCCTCCCGCACCTCCATCACCTGCTCCTTAACGGTTCCCAGAGGCAGCGTCCAGCCTCTCCATGCAAGCTGCCGCTGCGACTCGACCGATTCGAATCGATCAAACTCCGGCTGGCCAAAGCCCCAAACCTGGAGCGTGCGCGATCCGAGCAGCAGATGCCATTGCGTCTTGGCGTCTCCTGTATACACCTTCACCTTTTGCGTCAGCGGCGACTCGATCTCATAGACATACCATACGAGACCTCGTACATCCCCCTTGGCGACTACAGTCCTCGTATTTCCATCCTTGCCAATAACCCCTGAGATTAGTATATCGCCTTTCTTGACTTTTTTGTTGCGGGCAACAGCAGGCTTCCCGCTGTCCGCCTTCACCTGCGTTACGACCGCATCCACGGAGGCCACCAGATGACGCGGACTGTAGAGCGCGAGCGGCGGCGGCGTGGTGCTCTCGACCACCTCGACCGTCACCTTCGTTCCCTGGCGATCTACGCCGATCCAGGATACGCCCGGAAGTCTCCCGACCAATTTTTTGGATAGCATGTCCAGCTCCTGCAGCCGAAAAGACCACTGGAACGGATATAGCCCCTCCTCCCTGGCTGCCTGCATCACCTGCTCCGTCGTCAGCTTCTCATTGCCCTTCACTTCTATCGTCCATACGAGAGAGGAGAGCACATAGAGCCCGGCAAAGAACAAGAACAGCCCTGCCGCAAAGAACTTGCGCCGCTCGAGCCTGCGCAGCCAAAAGGGCAGTCCCCGCCTCTTCAGCACATGAATACGGCAGCCTGTCCGCTTCAAGTGCGGGCGAAGACGAAAATAATCGCCAACCGTCACCTCGCACTCAAGCAGCCCGTCCCCAGCTCGCCGGATGGCTGACAGTCCGATGCCGCCCCTGGTCGCCTCATTGACCATCTCCTCCAGCCTGTTGCCGCGAATCGACACCGTAACTACGCCTTGCACCGTTTGCAGCCATGTCATGCTCATGCGTCCCCCTCTCCTTGTCCTTGTAGTTGAAGATGGTGAATCTGCCCTTCAATGAACACTTCCTCCGTCCAGATGGCGCGAATAACAAGCCCGCTGCCCGCCACCTCCAGCTCTCCCTTGGACAAGGCCAGCCGCAGCAGGTCGCTGGTAAAATGCAACACGCCCCGATGATTCTCGATGTAGAGTTGGCGATCGCCAATCATCGTCACACGGGGCAGATCAAATACAACATCCTGGGGCACATCCAGCAGATTGGCGGTTAATTTTCGGATTTTGCGGCTTATGCTGCGCATAAAAGATGACGTCCCCCCTCCTGTACTGTACACATTATGCGTACCAGAGCGGATTTATGAGGGGAAAATAACAAGGGGCGGACTTTCTCCTTCCATGCAAAAGAAGCGAGGCGGAATATATTCCACACTCGCTCAAAGACAGGCACATTGCCGATTATCTAAAGGGACGCTTCGCGCGCGGCGGGCCAAGCACCTCTGCCCATACGATCGCTCGGCGCATCTCTTCCTTACGCGGCAGACGCTCCCCAGGCGAGGAGATTGCCGACGCGGCTGCGGTCGGAATCGAACGTTCACCTGCTGTCCGCCTGACTGGTTGCTCCCGCTGTCGCGTCTTCTCCTGCTGCCGGCGCTCCTCCAGCTCATTCTGGCGACGCCGCCCCTCCTCCTCCTGCTGGCGCTGCAGAGCAAGCTGCCTGACCGCCTCTGCCAACGCAGGGTCAGCAGGCATGTTATGGCTCGGAGCTCCCTGCGAGCCGGCGGCAGGGACATTAACTCTTCTCTGCCCCTGCTGCGGAACTCGCTGCGGCTGCCGTCCGTTAGGCTGACCCTTGTCGCCGCCAAAGGGCGGCATGCCTTGTTGCTTGCCTTTTTTGTTGAACAGCGAAATAATCAGCCCGATGAGTATAATCGCTACAAATGGGTTGGCCGCAATAAAATTAAGCAAGGTTTCCATAGGCTATCACCTAACGCTTATCAAAGCTATTGTCGTCGGAGGAGCCTTCCGTCTTGCCAATCGAGCCGCGCATCTGAGTATCCGCCTCGATATTTTTCATGTTCAGATAATCCATAACCCCGAGCTTGCCGCCCTTCAGCGCATCAGCCATCGCCAGCGGCACCTGAGATTCGGATTCGACTACGCGAGCCTGCATCTCCACCACGCGCGCCTTCATTTCCTGCTCGAGCGCAACAGCCATCGCGCGGCGCTCCTCCGCCTTCGCCTGGGCGATAATCTTGTCGGCCTCCGCCTGCTCGGTCTGCAGATTGGCGCCGATGTTCTTGCCTACGTCCACATCCGCAATATCGATGGACAAGATCTCAAAAGCCGTTCCCGCGTCCAATCCTTTATCCAACACGGTACGAGAAATCATATCCGGATTTTCCAGTACTGCCTTGTGAGAAGCAGAAGAACCGTTCGTGCTGACGATACCCTCGCCCACACGAGCAAGAATAGTTTCTTCACCCGCCCCACCAACAAGACGGTCGATATTGGCACGCACAGTGACGCGAGCCCGCACCTTGACCTCGATTCCATCCTTCGCCACAGCCGATACGAACGGAGTCTCGATCACCTTCGGATTAACGCTCATCTGCACAGCCTGCAGCACATCGCGTCCTGCCAGATCGATCGCAGCCGCCCGTGTAAATTCCAGTTGAATGTTGGCGCGCTGCGCCGCGATGAGCGCATTGACCACACGGTCAACGTTGCCGCCCGCCAGATAGTGGCTCTCAAGCTGGTTAATATTCAGGCCCAGTCCGGCTTTCGTTGCCTTAATGAGCGGATTGACGATGCGCGCTGGCGCAACCCGTCTCAGTCTCATCGCGACGAGTGTAATAATGCCGATCCGCACGCCAGAAGCCAGCGCCGAGATCCATAGCATGAACGGAAAGAAATTGAAAAAGACAACAATCGCAATTAATACAACGACACCAACCACTGCATACATAATTAACGGATCCATGTAATGACAACCCCTCCAACCTGTTTAGTTTGTGTGAATTTCTCCAACGACTACTCTTGTTCCCTCTACCTTAATAACCTTCACCCGTACTCCCGAAGCGATGAATTCACCCGATGTGATGACATCCACCCGCTCCCCGGCAATGTCAACCGTACCTGATGGGCGTAGCGGTGTCAAGGCTATTCCTTCCAAACCCTGGAGAAGAATCTTGGATTCGGCAGAGACGAATCCCTCCTCGGAGGTCAGTCTCTCCTTCAGTATGAATTTGTTCCAGACGCCCCGCTTTTTGAAAATATAACTGAATACGGCTACAACAACTGCCGCAACGATAACAGCTACCGTCAAATTAAGCAATGCATCTGCGGTATCATAAGCAGCCATTAGTATACCTCCTACTAACGATGCAATACCTAGGATACCCAGTATACCGAAGCTTGGGACGAACAGCTCAATAATTAACAGTCCGATTCCGATTGCAAATAGCACGGCAGTCTCCATTCCCGCGAAACCCGCAATATAATGTCCGAAGAAATATAGCCCGAATGAGACCAGGCCGACGATGCCCGGCACACCAAAGCCAGGGACGAACAATTCAATGGCCACTCCGGCCAGACCAAGAATTAGCAACAGCGTTGCGATTCCTTGAGACGTAACAAATCGTGCGATATTCTCTGCCAGGGAAGGGTTAAACTCAATAATGCTGCGGTTATCTAGTCCAAGCCACTTCAGCGCATCCTCTACCGAGCCAGCGGTATGCTCCGAATAGCCGACCTGAAGCGCTTCCTCTGCTGTCAGCGTCAGCACTTCTCCCTTGCCATAGGTCTTGTTCAGCTTCTGGATGTGTACCTCCGAGTACGGGTCCGCCATCTTGATCGCTACCTCGGGGTCTCGACCATTCAACTCGGCCGCCGAGCGCATCGCGCCTACCCAATGCGAGACCGTCTTCGGATCTTCGATCAGCGTGCCGCTGCCATCCACCACCGCGGCAGCCCCGATCGTGCTCCCCGGATGCATAATAATCTGATCCGCATTTAACGCAATGAATGCGCCTGCTGACATCGCCCGGTTTTGTACATAGGCTACAACTGGCACCGAGGAAGAGCGAATCAGATCGCCAATCTCGTCGGCATTGACCACCCGACCGCCCAATGTGTCAATGACGAGCAGAATGCGATCAGCCGAAGCCTGCTCCGCTTCATTGAATGCCCGCTCCAGAAAGGATTGCAGTCCAGATTCGATCGCCTGCTTGACCGGTACGACGAACACTGCTGTCCCTGGCGCAGATGCTGCTGACGGTGGAGCTTTCGTCTCCGCGGCGGCTGTCCACAATGGCAGGCCAAGCAGCAGCGACAGCATGAAGATGATCAGCAGCGCCCGCAACCATCCTTGCTTTCTGAGATGATGTGCCACAATCGCGTTCCTCCTTCGCTAGATGAGTCGTTCCAGGATATGAGTACCTATACGGAGTATATCGGTTCTGGTTTCATTATATTGCAGCAGACAGACACAAAATATGAGTAGGTAGCCTGCGCATTCCGACTCTGAACACAGGCGTACTTGCACTTGCAAATGGGTATAAGAAAACAAGCCTGCCCGCTGGTGCAAGGCATCCTTGCATTCAACGGGCAGGCTCTTGGAGCTGGCGTAATCTATTGCAGAAATTGCTGTACAAGCTGATTTACTAGTTTACCGTCAGCCCGTCCTTTTACCTTCGGCATCAGGGCGGTCATCACTTTTCCCATCTCGGCCTTCGAAGAAGCACCGGTTTCCTGGATGGTCTGCTGTACAATCACTTTGATTTCTTCTTCGGTAAGCTGCTGGGGCAGGTAAACACTAATAATATCTATTTCTGCAGCGAGATTCGTCACTAAATCTTCGCGGCCGGCTTTCTTAAATTCTTGGAGGGAATCTTTACGTTGCTTGATTTCACGACTCAGAATGTCAAGCACTTCGTTATCGTCCAGCGCTCTCTTCAGATCAATTTCTTGATTTTTCACAGAGGCGCGAACCATCCGAATAGTGGAGAGTTTGAATTTGTCTTGACTCTTCATCGCTTGCTTCATATCATCGTTCAATCGATCGCTCAGGTTCATTATGGAAGGATCCTCCTAAAACTTTCTTTTCCGCGCAGCCTCAGACTTCTTCTTGCGTTTCACGCTAGGCTTCTCATAGTGCTTGCGCTTTTTGACCTCAGCCAAAACGCCGTCCTTAGCGATGGAACGCTTGAAGCGACGAAGTGCAGCATCTATTGTTTCATTTTTCTTGACTCTAGTTTCAGACACCAGTTTTCCCTCCCTCCAAAACAGACCGTCCAGAACCATTCACGGTTTATCAAACTACATTATATGTCAACGGGAAAGCACGTGTCAACTCACGGTTCTCACTAATTTAGCGGACCAAGCCTTTCCCCACCCAGAAGATGGAAATGCAAGTGAAACACTACCTGTCCGCTGTCGCGATTGCAATTATTGACAAGACGATACCCAGACTCAGCAATGCCAAGCTCTGAGGCGATCTTGCGTGCGGCAGCAAAAATTTCGGCCATCACCTGGTCGTCCTCATCTGTGACATCGTTCATCGTTGAAATATGCTTTTTGGGAATAATCAGAACATGCTCCCGCGCAGCAGGCTGAATATCATAGAAAGCTAACACCTGATCATTTTCAAACACTTTTTTGGACGGAATCGTTCCCTCGATTATTTTGCAGAACAGACAGTTATCCATACAACATTTCAACTCCTCCACCATGTAATCTTCTAACTAAGCTCGGCCGGCTCATTGAGTGCAAGCAGCAGCTTCCTTGCGATGTCCACCCACCCGTCACCGTTCTCCGTGCGCAGCGCGTTCTGCGTTGTCAGCTCTGTGTAAGGGAAGGCCGCCAGCTCCTCCTGCATTCGGGTATAGGTCTGGAGCAACTGGCTGGCATAAGCCCCCTCGGCTGCCGTCAAGCTCGATGCCTGATTGCCTGTGTTGCTTAGCGTGGACTCGATGGCCTCAATGAACTGCGCGGCAGAGCGCGGCTGGGCTTGAGAGGCGCTGTCATACCTTGGCAGTGCGGTATCCACGAGATAGATCAGGCCGCCCGCATGCTCAAATGCAAAACCAATCGCTTGCTTGGCCTGAATCCGGGCACTGGCGTCCTCGCTGTCCAACAGCGCCTGCAGAGCAGCAAGCAGCGCGTCGGCATGAACGCGAGCATCCCACGCGCTGCGGATGATGCGTTCCCCTTCCCTTTCCCGTCCTGCCTGATCATTCACCAGCTTCGTCGAGTAGAGCACAACGTTCCCGATCAGGCTAAATACCAACAACGACAGCATGACAGGCGCAAACCAGGACCGCTTAACAGCGGGCTGTTCATTCATCTGCACGTTCATTCCTTTCACTCAGGCTTGCTTATGATGCCTTATAGCTGCGCAAGCCCGACTCATTCGCCATAGTTCAAGTTTATACGAACTGCTTGGGCGCCGTCAAAGAAGAAAATGAAGCATTCCGCGATCGGCTCGCCCAGTATGGCGCTGGCTGCCTCGGCATACAGCTCCAGTTGAAATCGATGCCGCTCGGCCGTTTGCTCATAGCGCCCATCAAGGATACGGTCGCTCTTGTAGTCGAGCAGCACCAGTCCCTGCTCCTCACGGAACAGACAATCGATTACCCCTTGAATTAGCACGGCCTCCCGCTCCAGTTGTCCCTCGCTGTTCGTTCCGTATAGCCTCTCGGCCGGCAAGCGGTAGCTGAATGGCACCTCGCGGCGCACCCACTTCGCTGAGCGCAGCCTCGCGGCCAGCGGGCTGGCGAAGAATTGCAAGATCGCCGATGTATTCACCGCCTCCCGCTGGCGCGCTGTGATCAGTTGGCGTCGCTGCAGCGCATCCAGTGCTTCCTCCAGCTCGGCCGGCCCCATCTCCTGGTCTAACGGAACATGCTGCATCACCAGGTGATTCAGCGTGCCCAGCTCCGCCGCGCTCAATGCCCGCTCCTCCATGAAGCGCGGACGGCGCAGAGCGAAGCCCGATGAAGTCATATTGCCGCCCGCACCCGCTTGTCCGCCCCTGACCGCATCGGAGTGTACCCAGGCTAGATCCGCCGCATTCTGCTGATCCAGTGTGCTGTAGAGCCGCTTCATCTCCGTGACGGACGTCTTGGCAGCGAGCGCAGCAGCCTCGGGATGTGAATAGCGCCAGGACAGCGACTCGATGGCCCGTGCTACCGCAACAGACCGCTCTGGCACATCCAGCTCGACTGGCCTCAGCATTGCAAGCTGCTCCCGCCTGCTCTGCCGCTGCTCATCCTCCCACGGACCCTCTGCCGCAACTGCCGCTTCGGCGCCGAGCAGCGCAGCAGGCGTAAGCGCAAAGCGCCAGCCTTGTAGTCCAGGAGCTTCGGCACTGCCCGCCTCAAGCCGTTCGCCGCCCGCTCCTCCCTGCATGGCGAGCGGCAGCAGCCAGTCCAGATAACGCCGTGCAGATGCCAGTTCATAATCCGGCAGACTGCTGTCCCTAGCCAGCTCCTGCGCACGCTCCAGTTGCTTCTGCGCATCCTTCGATGTACCAATCAGGAATAGCTTTTCCTTTGGCCTCGTGAGCGCAACATAGAGCACGCGCATCTCTTCAGCCAGCATCTCCATCCGCATCTGTCTGCGGATCGCAAGATACGGCAAGCTCGGGTAGCCGACCCGTCGCTCACGATCGATCACCTTGGGCCCATAGCCCAATTCCTTATGCATAAGAAACGGAAGATTCAAATCCTGCATATTGAACATTTTGCCAAGGCCTGCGACGAAGACCACGGGAAATTCCAGTCCCTTGCTCTTATGGATCGACATGATGCGAACAACGTCCTCCTGCTCGCCGAGCGCCCGGGCGGTTCCCAGATCGCCGCCGCTCTCCCGCATCCGGTCGACAAATCTCAGGAAGCGGAACAGACCGCGGAAGGACGTCTCCTCATACTGCCGCGCACGATCGTGCAGCGCCCGCAGATTGGCTTGGCGCTGCACACCTCCGGGCAGACCGCCCACCAGATCGTAGTACCCTGTCTCCGTGTAGATGAGCCAGATCAGATCAGCCAGCGACCCTTGACGAGCCTCCTCACGCCATCGGCCTAGCTGAACCAAGAAGCGCTCCAGCCGCTCGCATAGCGATACAGGCACATCAGCGGTCACCACCGCTGTCTTCACAGCGTCATAATAGGCGCCTCTGGCCGCTGCCATACGAATGATCGCCAGTTCCTCAGCCGTCAAGCCATAGAGCGGCGAGCGCAGCACGCCAGCTAGCGGGATGTCCTGATACGGATTGTCAATGATCCGCAGCAGCGACAGCATCGTCTCCACCTCCGTCGCCTCGAAGTAGCCGCTGCTCAGCTCTGCATAAGCCGGGATGCCCGCAGCCTGCAGCTCCTCGATCAGTATCGGCGCCCATTGTGAAGTCGCACGCAGCAATACAACAATATCCCGCCACATTAGCGAACGGCTTGCCTTCTGCTTGCCGTCATAGGCCGCGAAGGCGACTGTACCGCTCTCGTTGTCGCCCTCCATCAGGCGCCGGATCTGCAGCGCGATCCACCGCGCCTCCAGTTGCGCCGTTGCCAGCTCCGCTGCTTCCATAGCGGCCGCTGCGACTTCCTCGCCCTCCTCCAGCTCACTCTGCTCCCCGGCTGCCTCTGGCAGGCCGGAGCGATCCAGCAGCGTTAGCTCCACCGCATAAGGACTGCCGGAGCCGCTCTGCAATGGCGGAGGATACGACGCGCCGCATACAAGCTCCGCGCTCTGGTCGTAATCCATCTCCGCTACCTTCTCGCGCATAATGGCGCGGAACACATCATTGACTCCGTCAACGACCTCCTGACGGCTGCGGAAGTTGCGGGCCAGGTCAATGCGCAGTCCGCCGCCGCCTTCCTCAGCGAACGACTTGTACTTGTGCAGGAACAGGTTCGGCTCTGCCAGCCGAAAGCGATAGATCGACTGTTTCACATCGCCCACCATGAACCGGTTCCCCGGGGAGCGTCTCGACAGCAGCGATACAATCGCCTCCTGCACCATGTTCGTATCCTGATATTCATCCAGCAAAATTTCGTCAAATTGCTGCTGATACTCCAGGGCAGCAGCTGAAGGCAGCACCTGCTTCTCCGTCGATGACGGATCGCGCAGAATACGCAGACAGTAGTGCTCCAGATCGCCAAAATCGAGCAGGCTGCGCTTGCGTTTGGCCTCCTCGTAAGACGCGGCAAAATCGATGACAAGCCGCGACAGCTCCTTCATCTGCGGCCCCAGCGCCGCCAGCTCGGCTGCGAATTCCTCCGGCCTGCGCGCCGCCAGCTCCCCCTTCGTCTGCGCGAGCAGCTCCTTCATCTGCTCGCGCAGCTCCTTGACCGTCTCCTGAAGCTGCTCGTCATAGCTCCCCTTCTTCAGCGGCTTCAGACGGCCGAGCTGCGCACTCTGGAAGGACGCCTGCCATTGCTGCCACGGCAGCTCCCGCACCCCCTGCAGCAGCGTCTCAAGCAGCGCAAGATCCTCCTCCAGTTGAGCGGTATAGCCAGCGGGCCCTCCTGGCAGCTTCGCAATTCCGATCGCCTGCCGCGCCATTGCGCAGGCTCCCTCCAGCGCAAGCCGCAGCTCGCGTGTCAAGCCATCCATCCAGCGCGTCTTCGCCAGCTCATCCTCCTCATGCGGCTTGAACAGCTCGGCCGCTGACTCCAGCCACTGATCCGGCCAAGGATGGCTGCGCGAAAAATCGTACAATTGCAGCACAAGCCGATAGAGAGGCTCATCGCCTCGCTCGCCGCCATAATCATCCACCAGTCGAATGAACGGGCTATCCTCCTGCGAGGCCGCTTCGGTGTACCGCTGCTCCAGCAGTCGGTCCAGCACCTCCATCCGCAGCAGCTCCGCCTCCGTTGTATTGGCAATACGAAAGCCGGGATCGAGTCCGATCAATGGATAATAGCGACGAATAACATCCATGCAGAAGGAATGAAGCGTCGTGATCGCCGCCCGGTTAATCAGCACAAGCTGACGCCGCAGATGCTCGGAGGCCGGGTCTTGCTCCAGCGCCCTCTCGAGCGCCAAGCGAATACGCTCCTTCATCTCGGCTGCCGCCGCCTTGGTAAAGGTTGCCACAAGCAGCCGATCGACATCGGTGCTCCCTGATATTTTGCGGATAATCCGCTCGACCAGCACTGCCGTCTTGCCGGAGCCCGCCGCAGCCGCCACCAGAATGTCTCTCCCTCCGGCCGTAATTGCCTGCCATTGCTCATCCGTCCAGGTGCTGCCCGGAGGCTTCATCAGATGGGATGAATTCATGTTCCCCCTCCTCTCCTCCAGCCGCTAACGTCTCCCATACCTTCGCATCAGAGCATTTGGCCAGCCGGACATATTGGTTCCCCGCAAACAGTGGATCGAACTGGCAGACCGGCTTGTAGGCGCAGTACGCGCATGGAGCCTTATCCCCCATCTTGTATGGGGCAATCGCTACCTCCCCCTGTGCGATCCGCTTGCCGATCGAGCGAATCGTCCGCCGCACCGAGCCGCGCAGCTGACGCCATTGCTCATCGGTAACGACGGACGAGCTGCTGTAGAACCCTCCATCCCGCTTGAGCGCGACAGGCAGCAGCTCCGAATAGCCGGATTCCAATTCGCCGTCCATCATCCGCACCGCCTCGCCATCTGCGAGCACCAGCCCTTTCAGCTTGAACCGCTTGAGAAGCTGCTTGCGGGCTTCCTCCTCCTCCAGACGGTTCGCTGAGCTAAGCAGCGGGTTGTGCACATGAAAGTACAGCACGCCTGCAGGCTTGGCCGGTCGTCCCAGCCAGAGCGGTGCATGAGTGATCAGCACATCCAGATATGCCAGCAACTGCAGCGACAAGCCATAAGCTACTTCCTCCAGCCGGAGCGAGGTCTGCGAGGACTTGTAATCGAGCACGCGCAGCAGCACGCCTTCCTCCGTCTCGGCTGCATCGACGCGATCGATCCGTCCGATCAGCTCCAGCTCTCGCTGCCCATCGACCGGCAGCACGAGCGGCGGCAAGCCGCCCTCGCGGCCAAAATCCAGCTCCAGGCCGACCGGGACGAATTGCGCCCGCCGCGCATGCTCGCCCAATACAACCGCAGCCTGGGAGACGATCTCCGTCAGCTTGCGAGCCATATATTGAAAACGACTGCTGCTGGTCAGGATATTGGATTGCAGCCGCGGCGCAAGCTCCTCCACCGCCGCCGCAGCCTCGCTGCGCAACTGCCGCTCCGTAGCTCTCCCCCAGCTCTCGCCCAGACTGGCCGCCAGCTTGCTCAGCGCCGCATGGAACAACTGACCGATGTCGGGCGCGCCCAGCCTGTACAACTGTCGCTCGCGCAGCTTGAGGCCGTGAATGGCAAAGTGCTGGAACGGGCAGGAGACGAACCGCTCCAGCCGCGATACGCTCGCCTGCAGGCGCAAGCCATACAAGCCCTCGGCAATATTCGCAGACAGCTCTTGCTCCTCATTCGTATAGAAGAGCGCCGTCAGCAGCGCCCGCAGACGCTTGCTGTATTCCGGGTGCGCAGCCAGCCAGTTGTACAGCTCCCACCATTCCTCCGCGATCTCCTGCCCCTGCTGCCAGAGCCGAAGCTGCCCCAGCAGATGCGACAGCGCACGCTGCGGAATAGCGGCAAAGGCAAGCTGCTCACCTGGAGTCATACCTGCCTGCGGCTCAGCCGGAAGCATCTGTACCCGCAGCCCCGGATACATGAGACGGAGGAAATGGATCAGCTCCGACGGAAGCAGACTCTTGCCCTCCTCATCAGACAAGGCGTAGCTTACCCACAGATGCTGGGAGGGCTTGGTGAGCGCCTTATAGATCAGATATCGCTCATCGAGCAGCCTTCTGCGCGCCCCGGGAGCGAGCGGCATCCCGGAGGCCGCAAGCTTCTCCCGCTCCTGCTCTGTGAGCAGGCCATCCTCCTTGTGCCGCATCGGCAGCACGCCGTCATTGGCTCCCAGCACATAACAGATGCGAATATCGCCCGTATGGGTACGGTCGAGGCTCCCAATGAGCACCTGATCGAGTGTGGGAGGAATGGAGGCGATCTGAAGGCTCTCAAGCCCCGCCTCCAGCATGCCGCCGAACAGCGCTAGCGGCAGCTTCTCCTCCCCCGTCAGCTCCACAAGCTGATCAAGCAGGTTCATGACGCCATCCCACAACTGCCTGTGCTGGCGGGCGCGCACCAGATCACCACGCAGCGTGTCGCGCTGGCTCCATTGCTCCAGCCGCTCCGCCGCTCCGATCTCATCCAGCAGCCGATAGACAGCCCGGCACATGCCCTCCACATCGGCTGCGCGCCGAAGCTGCCGCTCGAACCGCTGCAACGGCTCGATCACAGCCGCGCGAGCCGCCATCAGCTCCTCCATTTGCTCCAGATCGGAGGCTCGAATCTCGCCGCCCTTCCCCTCGAGCGGATCGAACACGAGCGGCTTCCAACGGCTCTCATTGCTCCATGACTTGCCGTCGATGCCGACAGCCAGCACATAATTCTCCAGCCGATCAAATGATTCGCGGGTGAGCCGTCCGTCCTCCGGCATAAGCAGCTCCGTCTTGATGCAGCGAAACACCGCTTCATATCGCCAGCCCTCAATTGTCGTCTCCAAGGCCGAGCGAATGAATTCGGTCAGTGGATGCTGCAGCGCCTTGCTCGACTGATCGAGGTAGAACGGGATACCATAGTCAGCAAAGACCGCTCCGATATAGTCATTGTAATCCGCCGCATCGCGCGCCATAATCATGCAGTCCCGCCAGCGCAGTCCCTGCTCCTGCACTCGCATGCGCAGATCGCGCGCGCAGGCCTCCACCTCGGCGCGGCGACTGACTGCCGCATGAACCGACAGCTCGTCCTCCACTCTGCGCCCGCCTCCGGTACGGCGACCCGTATCCAGCAACGGCATGCGCTGCTCATAGTGCTGCTCCAGATGGGCAAGCGCCAGACTTGCGGCGAACCGCCGCGGCACCCCAGCGAGCACAACAGGCTCCTCTACCTCAATGCCGAGCTGCTCCGCCAGCAGCAACAACTGCTGGCAGGTGCGGGCAGGGGTGTAGAACAGATCCAGCTCGTGCACCGCCTCACTGGCCGCGTATGGCCTCTCCAGATGGAGTGTAATGGTTACATGTCCAGCATGCTGGAGCAGTTGTCCGAGCGCCTCCAGCTCCTTAGGCGTGAAGCTGTCGAAGCCATCAACCCAGATGCGGGCGCCGCGCAGCAGCTCCGCCTCCGCGCTGCCCTTGGTCAGCCAGCTCAGAAAATCCTCCGAGTCGATATATTTCCCCTCCAGCTCCTGCTCCAGCGCCTGATAGATATAGTGCAGATCATGCAGCTTGCGACCGAGCAGCACCCCCTCGCGTGGGCCCGATGCAAGCGGGCTGTCTTCCTCACGGAGCGGCACATGATCAGCCTGTACCCCATATCGCTTCCACTCCGCGAGCAGCTCGTTCAGCTTCTCGATGAAGCCATGCTGCTCAGCCGCTCCAGCGAACAGCTTCAACTGCTTGCTGGCGCGGCTAATGAGCTTGTAGAGCAGCATATGCTTGCCATTCTCCGTAATCGGCACGAGCGCCGTACCACCCGTCTCCTGCATGACACGCAGCGCCAGCCGCCGAAAGCTGAGCACCTGTGCGCGGATCGTCCCGCTCACGCCAGCTTGAGCCAGCAGCTCGTACTCCGTCTGAAAGGTCGCCTGCTCAGGCACCAGCATAATTAACGAATCGCCTGTCGGCTCTATCTGCAACTGCTGGCGGATGTCCTTCATACAGGTGCTTGTCTTTCCTGCGCCGGATCGACCCAGCACGAGGCGAAGCGACATAGCCATCCCCTCCATTTCTCCGAATCTATTTCTTGTTGGATGTCACTCATTTTACCATAGAGACCGGTATTTTCACACCATAACCAAACAGACGTTTCCATGCCGAATTCATCCACAAATACAAAAACGGCATCTACT
Source organism: Paenibacillus sp. J5 (assembly GCF_054955055.1). Lineage (NCBI taxonomy): Bacteria > Bacillati > Bacillota > Bacilli > Caryophanales > Paenibacillaceae > Paenibacillus > Paenibacillus sp. J5. The sequence goes on from NZ_JBUEDD010000005.1 coordinate 142,301, forward strand.
GCGATCAGCGCAGCAGATGCCAATTTCCCATTCATCCGGGCGACATGCCAGAGAACATAGTCTGCCGATTAGCGAACTGCGAACAGTGTGCTTTGCAGCTCTTCATGAATGGAACCGTTCGTCGCCACCATCGTAAATTCTGTCATCACATACGGCTCCCCGCGCTCATCGGTCACTTTGCCGCCTGCTTCCCTGACGATAATGGTGCCCGCAGCGCTGTCCCATGGATGCAGCCCACGGTGCCAATAGCCCGTGAGCCGCCCCATCGCTACCCAGCACATATCGAGGCTCGCCGCCCCGGTCATGCGCAGATTGCGGCAGCGCCCGACCATCTGCGCCACCTCCGGCAGCACAGCAGAGCCAGCGTGCCAATCTCCGGAGTGAAAGCCGGTTGCAAGCAGCGCCTGCGACAGCCGCGTCTCGCCGCCTACGCGGATCGGCTCGTTGTTCCGGTAGGCCCCGTGACCGGCGCGCGCCGAGAACAGCTCGCCCGTCAGCGGACTATATACCGCACCGATCAGCGGCTGCCCGTCCTTCACGATACCGATGGATACAGCAAAATGCGGCACGCCATGAATGAAATTCGTCGTCCCGTCGATCGGATCGAGGATCCAGCCGTACCCGTCGCCGCGAGCGCGCAGCTTCTCATAGGAATCCCCCTCGCCATCCGTCTCCTCCGACAACACCCAGTGTTCCGGGTACTGTGCAGCTATCCGCCCCATCAGCATCGCTTCGCTCGCCTTGTCCACAGCCGTAACCAGATCGGACTCATTCGTCTTCTGCTCGTAGGCAGCGCGCTCGTCCATCCTGGACAGTATGAACTGTCCCACATCCGTTGCCAGCTTGCAGGCAAACTCATATAGCTTCTGTTCCACCAGCACATCCCTCTCCCCGGCCCGGCGTACAGCGGCCGCCCTCAAGCGGACAGCAGCCCGCCGCCTGGCGCTGTTATAGCTTCTCTCTGCTGTATACTTCAAAAATCGCAAACTTCAAATAATGTCCCTCGCTCACGCCCAGAAGCTGCGGATGATCCTTGCCTGCGGCACGCCATTCCACCAGCCGCAGCGTCTTGCCCGCATCGGCTGCCGCCGCCTGGATCGTCTCCAGAAACAGCTTGGGCCGCATATGATAAGAGCAGCTTGCCGTCACCAGATAACCGCCCTCGTTCACCAGCTTTAATCCTTGCAGATTAATGTCCTTGTAGCCGCGGCATGCGCCTTCGACGGCCAACTTCGTCTTGGCAAAAGCCGGCGGATCGAGGATGACAACATCGAAGGTTCGCCCGGTTCCGCCAAGCGGCCTCGAGGTATCCATCTTCGAGCTGTCTGCAGCCGAGCGCGCTCGCCGCTCCTCCAGCCCTTTGACCTGCGTCCGAAGGTAGTCAAAGGCATCCGCCACAACAAACTCCACTCGGTCGCCAAAGCCGTTGCGCTCCACATTGCGCCGGGCAGTCTCAATGGCATGCTCCGATACATCCAGACATGTGACCTTCTTCGCACCGTATTTGCAGGCGTGCAGCGTAAAGCTTCCAGTATGTGCGAAGCACTCCAGCACAGTTGCGCCATCCCAGTAAGGGAAAGTGACGGGCTTGCCGTTCGCATTGACCGGCACCAGACCCGCTCCCTCGGGCGCGCCGTTATCCGTCTCCAACTGAGCAAGGCGAATGCCGCTGCGAGCGCCCCATCCGGTCATAAGCGGTGCAATGGCCGCGCGATTCTCGCGCTGGTCATAGAAATATCCGGTTTTCTGCCCCTCGACAATGTCCACTTCCAGCCGCAGGCCATTCTCCATGATCTCGATCAACCGCGGACATTCTCCATACCATACGCCGGTGCGCTCCTCCAGCCCCTCAAGCCTGCGGACACCGACATCGCTGCGCTCATAGATGCCCTCCGGGGCAAATACCTGCACCAGCGCCTCCTGGAGCTGCTCGCGACGAATCTCCATGCCCAGGGTCAACACCTGCACGACCAGCACACCGCCGAACCGATCGACGGTCAGCCCCGGCAAGAAATCAGCCTCGCCATAGACGAGCCTGCAATCCGCCGCATCCGGCGCAAACCGTTCTCTATGCTGCTTGCAGCGTGTCAGGCGCTGGGCGAAGAAAGCCGTATCCATCTCCCCGATCGGCTCATATGCGACGATGCGCACCCGAATCTGCGACTGCTCGTTCCAGTAGCCTGTGGCCGCATACCGCCCGCGATGATCGACTACGTCCACCAGACCTCCCGGCTCGGCTATACCCTCAAGACGCTCGATCTCCCCGGCATAGATCCAAGGATGCCCCTGCTCCAGGCGGGGCTTGCGGTTTTTCTTCAATACAACCTTTGCTCTCTCGTTCAAGTTCCATTCTCCTTCTGCCCTGACAGGGCCTATATGCGCAGCAGAGGGCTGCCGCCGAGCACCCTCGCCTTGGTCTGGTAGCTCATACATCGATATTATACCTGTATCCCCAGCAGCCTCAGGGCACCGGCCAGTATGCGGTCATTATTGTCATACCCGGACTGCTTCTGGCGACGCCAGGCCTCCTGAGGCGTGAACCACTCTACGCCGCGGATCTCCTCCACCTGGGCATGCAGCTCGCCGCCGACCGCCTCGACGAGATAATAGTGTACTTCCTTGTCCACAGCACCCTTGACCGCGTCATAATAACGATACTTGATCTGATCGATCGGCTCCACGATGCGCCCGACCATGCCCGTCTCCTCTTCGATCTCCCGCAGCGCAGTCTGCTCTACCGTCTCCCCGGCCTCCATCTTTCCTTTCGGAAGCGAAATTTTCCCGTAGCGGTCCTGAATCAACTGAACCTGCAGCTCGTTGTTCAAGCGTCGGTACACGACGCCGCCGGCTGAAATTTCCAACATGAGTTCGCCCCTCATTTCTCTGATCTTATGCGCAACAAGGATTTTACCGCCAGCACCCGCATACCGGGCCTGTCTGATAAAATCCTTGCACCGCTGCCTATTAAATATAGCAAATTGCAGGTAGCCGCCAGTTAAGCTCAGCTCCCTGCCGAGAGTTTGCATACACACTCTAGGCCGCTCACATCTGTACGAGCTACCATTGTCTCTTCATCAGTCTGCGCTGAAGGCTGCCTGTTCGCTATCCTTCACCCTGACAAACCAAGCCCGATTCCCGGTTCAGCCCACAGACACACGTAGTCCCGGAGCCGCGGGCTAACTCTCCATGACCTGGACCAGTTGCCCACGGCATTCATTGCTGAAGCCTCCGCGTCGCGATTAGCCCGCAGATACGCGCAGCCCCGAGGCGGCTGGCTGACTCTCCATGACCCGCACCAGTTGTCCACGGCATTCATTGACGCCGGCCTCAGTCACCTTCACGCGACATAGCTGTCCGATCAGCTCCTCCGAGCCTTCGAATACGAGCTGCAGATAGTTGCCCGAGTAGCCCATAATGTAGCCGGTGCCCGGCGCACCCTTATAGTCACGTTCCGGTATAACATCCAGCACTTGTCCGACAAATTGCTCTGCATAGGCAAGCTGCATCCGCTCGGACAGATCGATCAACCGATGGACGCGTTCATTCTTGACCTCCTCGTCCACCTGATCCTCCATACGCGCAGCCGGAGTGCCCGTCCGCTTGGAGTACGGGAATACATGCATCTCCGCAAAGCCCAGTTGCTCCATGAAGCGGTAGCCCTCCTCGAACATCTCGTCCGTCTCGCCCGGAAAGCCCACGATGACATCGGTCGTAATCGCTACGCCAGGCATCGCTTCGTGCAGCAGCCGGATTTTCTCCGCGAACTCTGCTGTTGTATATTTGCGGCGCATCCGCTTCAGTACATCATCATTGCCTGCCTGCAGCGGGATGTGCAGATGATGGCACATTTTGTCCGAACGGTTCAGCACCTCAATCATTTTCTCGTCAATCTGACTGGCCTCGATCGAGCTGATCCGTATCCGCTCCAGACCATCCACCTTGTCCAGATCCTCCAGCAGATCGGACAGACGGTAGTTGTCCAGATCATCTCCATAGCCGCCCGTATGAATGCCCGTCAGCACGATCTCCTTGTAGCCTGCAGCCACAAGCTGACGCGCCTGATTCAGCACGCTCTGCGCCTCACGACTGCGCGACAAGCCCCGCGACCATGGAATGATGCAGAAGGTGCAGAAGTTGTTGCAGCCCTCCTGAATTTTCAAGAACGCGCGCGTGCGCTCGGCAAAATCCGGCACATCCAGCTCCTCGAACTGGCGGGTCTTCATAATGTTGCGCACCGCATTGACCGGCTTGCGCTCGGTATGAATCTGTTGGACGAAGTCCATCAGCTTCTCGCGATCCTGCGTGCCGATCACCAGATCGACGCCGGGAATTGCCAGAATCTCGGCCGGGGATGTCTGCGCATAGCAGCCGGTCACCGCGATGATCGCATCCGGGTTGCGGCGCACCGCACGGCGAATTATCTGCCGACTCTTCTTGTCCCCTGTATTCGTCACCGTACATGTATTAATCAGGTATACGTCAGCGGTCGATTCAAAATCAACCTGCTCATACCCTTCGTTTTTGAACAGTTGCCAGATGGCCTCCGTATCATAAAAGTTCACTTTACAGCCCAGTGTATAAAAAGCTACAGATGGCATGGTCTTCATGCTCCTCCCATCTCATTGGATTCGTACATCAGACAGGTCAGCCCTACGAGCGCCGCCGTCTCTGTCCGCAATATTCGCTTGCCAAGACCTGCGAGCTGCGCGCCGCCTGCCAGCGCCTGCTCAGCCTCCTGCGAGGTGAACCCGCCCTCTGGCCCTACGACGAGCAGGATGGACGCCTCTTGGCTCTCGCCGCGGCTGCGGTGAAATGACCGTGCCGCATCAGCGATGCCGCTGCCTGCGGCTCCGCCCTCCTTCTCATAGCAGAACAACACCAGATCGAACTCCGCCATCCGCTGCAGCAACTGCTTCCAGCTATGCACCTCGCCGATATGCGGAATGATCTCGCGATGCGCCTGCTCGGCAGCCTCCTTGGCAATCCTGCTCCAGCGCTGCCGACGCTTCTCCTCTTTCTTGCCGTCATACTGCACGATGCTGCGATCCGATTGGAAGGGGATGAAAGCCGCAGCTCCCACCTCTGTTCCCTTCTGAATGACCGTCTCCAGCTTGTCCCCCTTGGGCAGACTCTGCGCGACCGTCACCTTCCACAGCGGCTCAGCGGACGCCTCCAGCCACTCGGTAATGTCCGCCTCAGCCTGTCCAGCTTGCAGCACCGTCAGCTTAGCCCTAGCAGACTTGCCCAGGCCATCGCAGACGATAATCTCATCTCCGGCCTTCATGCGCATCACCTTGAGCAGGTGATGGGCATCCTCGCCATCTATCATTACTGTATGTTCTCCGAATTGCTCCGGCGCAATAAAGTATCGCTGCATATCGCCAATCCCTCATTTGTTCAAGTTCCAAGCTTCATCATACACGTTTTGCGCTGCATATGCCACACTTAATGTTTTTCCTGCCGCCAGCTTAGCGCATGAACGTCAGGATGAACTGCGTCCAGTCTACCGGGGCAAAAACCAGCTCCAGCATCGACTGAAACGCTCCCCGAATCGGCCCGGACAGCGCAAACAGCGGATCGAGCGTCACCGCGCGCAGCGGTGGAATGAATACGATGAGCAGGAAAATAAACATTCCCCACTGCTCCTGCTGCTCCAAGCGCAGGCGCACGCGCTGTGGCAGCACATCGGAGATGATGCGGTAGCCATCAAGCGGCGGCAGCGGAATCAGGTTGAACAGAAACAGCAGCAAATTCATCGTAATCAAATAATATAAAAAGTGAACCAGCGCCTTCGTCACCCCCGGCGAGCCGGCATACAGCAGCTCCGCCTGGTTGAGCGCATAGACAGCCGTGATGCCGATGATCGCCAGCAGCAGATTGCTGAGCGGGCCGGCCGCAGAGACGATAATCCCCATCACACGCGGATGCTTGAAGCGATTCCGGTTGACCGGAACCGGCCGCGCCCAGCCGAAGCCCGCAATCAGAATGAGCAGTGTGCCGACCACATCCAGATGCGCGCGCGGGTCCAGTGTCACCCGCCCTTCGTTGTACGCGGTGCGGTCGCCGAACTTGTAGGCGGAATAGGCATGCGCCCATTCATGCACGCTGAACGCAATGATCAGCACGAGCACGATGAACGGCAGATCCTCCAGCGGATACCATGTCCAGCGTTCCAGCAGCTCCACGGACTACACCTGCGGCTTTCTTGCCACGAAGGCAATCCAGTTATCCTCGCGGTAGCGCTCCAGCACCTCAAAGCCCGATGCTGCCAGCCCCTCCTCCACGGCCGATTCCTTGTTCTCGTAGATGCCAGAAGCGATATAGATGCCGCCCGGCTTCAGCGCCGCATAGACATCCTCGACGAACAACAATATAATTTCGGCCAGAATGTTGGCCACAATCAGATCCACGGGCACCTGAACATTTAATTCCGGCGCGCCTGCTGCTCCGCTGTTCCGGGCATTGATGACGCCCAGCAGATCGCTCAGATGCACCTGCACACGGCTCTCCAGCCGATTCAGCTTCACATTCTCGGTCGCGCTGCTCACAGCTATCGGGTCCAGATCGAGCGCCAGCACGCGATCCGCGCCCAACTGGCACGCCCCGATAGCCAGAATGCCTGAGCCGGTGCCGACATCAATGACGGACTCTCCGCCCTGAATCACCTTCTCCAGCGTCCGCAGACATAACGCCGTCGTCGGATGGGTGCCCGTACCGAAGGCCATGCCCGGATCAAGCTCGATGATCGCCTCTCCCTCGCCCGGCTCGTACTCCTCCCAGGTTGGCTTGATCGTCAGCCGATCCGACACACGCAGCGGCTTGAAATATTGCTTCCACGCCTCCGACCAGTCCTCCTCGTCCACCATAGCCTGCACGATCGTATAGTCGCCAGGCTCAATGCCGAACTCGCGCAGCCCATCGATCTGTCCCCGCAACTGATGCTCCAGCGCCACCATATCCGTTCCTTCCAGGAAGTAGCCCTTAATCTCCGCCTGCCCCTCGGGAATATCATTCAGCGGATGCTCGTACCATTGTCCCAGCGAGGTATCCCGCTTGCGATTCAACGTCCCGGATTCCTCGATGGATACCCCGTCCGCATCCAGCTCATGCAAAAAATTCGTAATCATCTCAATCGACTGCTCGGAAGTCGAGATCGTTATTTCATGCCACTTCAACTTTGCTTCCTCCTCTATGTACTGCCCCTATAATGCTATCTATTTTACACCAGATGGCGCAGAGGCACAAAGCATTAAAGCATGATCTTGTGCTACCCTACACAGACGGTTAGAGCCGCCTTACGAGGTAGACACAAAAACTCTCCCCCAAGCGTACAGCTTGAAAGGGAGAGCTGCTTTACATACTGCCGCTGGACTGCCCAGAGGGCATGGCGCTCGCGAGGCTCGGTACCGCTGCTCGGTCGCTTAAGTCTCTAGCGGTGCCGCCACTATCATCTATGACATGCAACGCCAGCTCCAGCAGCTCGGCAGATACCTCCGCCGTCAACGTCATGCCATCATCGCCGCCCATACTCGGCCGCAGACGCAGCGATTGCAGCTTCAGCTCGGCTTCCCTGGCCTGCCGCTGCACGCTAAATACCGCTTGCACCTGCTCCATCATAGCTGCTGCCGACGGTCGGCCTTTGCTGCGCGCTCCTGCGCCTCAAGATCCTCCGCATCAGCCTGCTCCGCGGAGAACTCCACATCCTCTGCTGCTGCAACCGGCAGCTTGCCGTTACGATTCTTGCTTGCTGTGCTGAATGTTATCGCTTCTGATTGTTTCATGCGTAGCCAAGCCTCCTTGGTTGTAATCGCCAAACGTCATTATTGTTAAACAGAAACAGGCGGAATATGCTCCGCCTGTTTCTGACAATATCCGCCGGGACTACTCGCCGCGGAATGCTTTTTTCATTTTCTCGAAGAGCGATTCATGATGCTCCTGCGGCGCCTCGTTATTCATGCCTGAGAACTGGCGCAGCAGCTCCTTCTGCTCGTCGGTCAGCTTGGTCGGCGTGACGACCGTCACCTTAACATGCTGATCGCCCTGTCCATAGCCGCGCAGTCGCGGCACCCCTTTGCCCTTGAGTCGGAAATAGGTGCCTGTCTGTGTGCCCGCCGGAATTTTCAGCTTCACCTTCTCCGTCAGCGTCGGAATCTCGATCTCATCGCCGAGCGCTGCCTGGGCAAATGTTAGCGGATATTCGCAATAGATGTCGTCGCCATCGCGCTCGAAGAAATCATGAGGCTTGACGCGAATGACGATGTACAGGTCGCCCGATGGGCCGCCGCGCAAGCCAGCCTCTCCTTCGCCAGACAGACGAATTTGTGCGCCCTCGTCCACACCTGCCGGAATCTTCACATGAATCTTGCGTTGCTTCTTCACCTTGCCTGCGCCCTGGCACGTCGTACAGCGATCCTTGATCACCTTGCCCGTGCCGGAGCAGTTCGTACAGGCGCGACGGTTCACGATGCGTCCGAACGGCGTGTTCTGCACGACCTCCTGCTGTCCAGACCCATGACAGACGCCGCATGTCTCCGGCCTTGTGCCCGGCTTCGCTCCGGAGCCATGACAGGTATCACAGCTCTCGGTTCGCGGAATCTGAATATCCGTCTCCTTGCCGAATACCGCTTCCTTGAATTCAATCGTCATCGTATATTGCAGATCATTGCCGCGCTGCGGCGCATTCGGATCGCGCCGTCCGCCGCCGCCGCCAAAGAACATATCGAAAATATCGCCGAAGCCGCCGAAATCTCCGCCGCCGCCGCCGCCAAAGCCCTGATTCGGATCCACATGTCCGTAGCGGTCATAGGTCGCCCGTTTCTGGCCATCGCTTAACACATCATAGGCTTCCTTGACCTCCTTGAACCGCTCCTCCGCATCCGGCGCCTTATTGACGTCTGGATGGTATTGCCGCGCCAGCTTCCGATATGATTTCTTAATATCATCCTCAGAGGCGTCCTTGCCGATCCCAAGCACCTCGTAATAATCCCGTTTCTCCGCCAATGCAAGTCACCCCCAACTGGTTCATGCCGGTTCAACCCCCATTCACAAGCGCAAACGGTTGCTGCCGTTGGTAGACGGACACAACCGTTTCACGTAGAAATATAAGCCAAAATAAGGGCAAAACCTATTCTTCCTTATATTTCAACGAAGGTCAAAGCCGATACGGACTTTGACCTTGCGTGATCATGGGCAGTTAAGCTCATGCTTTATTTTTTGTCGTCTACAACCTCGTAATCGGCGTCGACTATATTATCTTTACCCTTCGCATCTCCGCCGGCTTCGCCGCCTTGAGCCTGCTGCTCCTGTGCCGCCTGCTCATAGAGCTTGACAGACAACTGCTGAACGATTTGAGTCAGCTCCTCGGTAGCCGCTTTAATCTCATCGAGATTGTCGCCCTCCAGCGCTTTTTTCAGTTGTTCCTTGGCTGCGTTCGCTTTGTCCACTTCGCCTGCGTCCGCCTTGTCGCCAAGATCCTTGATGGTTTTTTCTACGGTATAGACCAGTTGGTCGCCGTTATTTTTCGCTTCGACAAGCTCGCGACGCTGACGATCTTCCTCAGCATTCAGCTCGGCATCCTTCACCATGCGGTCGATCTCTTCGTCGCTCAGTCCGCTGGAGGATGTGATGGTGATCTTCTGGCTCTTGCCTGTGCCTTTGTCAAGCGCAGACACGTTCACGATACCGTTGGCATCAATGTCGAAGGTAACTTCGATCTGTGGCACGCCACGCGGTGCTGGCGGAATATCGCCCAGCATGAACCGTCCAAGCGTCTTGTTGCCGTTAGCCATCTGGCGCTCGCCCTGCAGCACGTGAATCTCAACGCTGGTCTGGCTGTCAGCATAGGTGGAGAACACCTGGGACTTGCTTGTCGGAATGGTCGTATTACGCTCGATCATCTTCGTGAACACGCCGCCAGCCGTTTCGATACCCAGCGACAGAGGTGTTACGTCAAGCAGAACAACATCCTTCACTTCGCCAGTCAGTACGCCTGCTTGAACAGCAGCGCCCAGAGCTACAACCTCATCCGGGTTCACGCCCTTGTGCGGGTCCTTCCCGGTCAGCTTCTTGATCGCTTCCTGTACAGCAGGAATACGGGTCGAGCCGCCAACCAGGACAATCTTGTCGATCTCGCTGGTGGACAGGCCGGAATCGCTCAGAGCCTGGCGAGTTGGGCCAAGCGTGCGCTCTACAAGCGGCGCCGCCAGCTCTTCAAACTTGGCGCGGGTCAGGTTCATCTCCAAGTGCTGCGGCACGCCGTCTACCATCGTAATGAACGGCAGCGAGATGGTCGTCGTCAGCACGCCAGACAGTTCCTTCTTCGCTTTCTCTGCCGCATCCTTCAGACGCTGCACAGCCGCTTTATCCTTGGACAGATCCGTGCCATGCTCTTTTTTGAACTCGGCAACCATATGATCGATGATCACCTGGTCGAAATCATCGCCGCCCAGCTTGTTGTCGCCGCTGGTTGCTTTCACTTCGAAGAAGCCATCGCCCAGCTCCAGAATCGAGACGTCGAATGTACCGCCGCCCAGGTCATACACGAGAATGGTCTGATCCTCTGCCTTCTCCAAGCCGTAAGCAAGCGCTGCTGCTGTCGGCTCATTGACGATACGCAGCACTTCCAGACCGGCGATCTTGCCTGCGTCCTTCGTTGCTTGACGTTGGCTGTCGTTGAAGTATGCTGGTACCGTGATAACCGCTTGGGTTACAGGCTGACCCAGATACGCCTCGGCATCCGACTTGAGCTTCTGCAGAATGATCGCCGAAATCTCCTGCGGCGAAAATTCCTTGTCGTCAATTTTCTCCTTGTAGCTGGAGCCCATATGACGCTTAATAGAGATAACTGTGCGGTCAGGGTTAGTGATCGCTTGGCGTTTTGCTGATTCGCCAACAATCCGCTCTCCGTCCTTCTTGAAGCCCACTACAGACGGAGTCGTGCGGTTTCCTTCCGGGTTCGGGATAACGACGGCCTCGCCGCCTTCCATAACCGCTACGCAAGAGTTGGTGGTTCCAAGGTCAATACCGATTACTTTGCTCATACAAGCTCCTCCTTGTCATTGTCCATTGCACGTTAGCCGCTTACTTTTACCATCGCAGGCCGCAATACTTTATCTTTTAACATATAACCGCGTTGAACCTCTTCGACAACAATACCTTCCTCATGCTCATCGGATTCCACCTGCATAATGGCTTGATGGAAGTCCGGGTTGAACGGCTGGCCTACAGTCTCCATCTGAGCAAGCCCTTCCTGCTGGAGAACCTGGTTGAACTGGCGGAAGATCATATCGACACCTTTAATGAAAGAGTCCTTGTCCTCCGCTGTCTGGGCAGCGCTGAGTGCACGCTCGAAGTTGTCAATTACCGGAAGAAGCTCAGTAATCAGCTTCATAGAAGCGTACTGCGCCAGCTCCTCCTTCTCCTTGATCGTGCGACGGCGATAGTTGTCGAAGTCTGCCTGAGCACGCAGCGCGCGCTGCTGGGCATCCTCCACCTGCTTATGCAGTTCATTCAGTCTAACGTCATCTTCCTCTGTAGAGGAAGAGTCTTGCGAAGCGGTTGTCTGCTCCTCCGCCTCTATCTCCTCAGCCGCCTGCGCGGTCTGTTCGATTTCCTCATTCACCGTCTCATGCTCGTTGACGATGTCCTTATTCGTGGTCACGAATGCTTCACCTCCTTATTATAGTCCAATCTTATTTATACCATTTGCCGAGCAAGACAGCCATATCCTTGGACAGGACATCCAGCAGACTGATCACCTTGCCGTATTCCATCCGGGTCGGACCCAGTATGCCAATCGTGCCAAGCGAGTGGCCATCGATGGTATACGTAGCTGTAATGAGCGAGCAGTTGGTAATGGCTTCATGATTATTTTCAGAGCCGATCTTCACCTGAATGCCTCCAGGGGAGGATGAAACCAGCTTGAGCAGTGCAGGCTGCTCATCGAACAGCTCCAGCAGCGTCTTGACCTTGTCAACGTCCTTGAACTCCGGCTGAATCAGCATATTGGAGGTGCCGCTCACGATGACGCGGCTGTCACTCTCGCTGGAAGTAAGCACATTGCTGAGAATATTCATGAAGTCCTCATAATGGCTCACATATCGACCCAGCTCCTGCCCAATCTCCGAGTACAGGCGGGAACGAAGCCGGGCAAACGGAACGCCGGCCAGCTTCTCGTTCAAGATGCGAGTTACCTTCTCCATCTCCGACATATCTATTCCGCTTGGAATCGATACCGTCCGGTTCTCGACATGTCCGGTATTGGTTACGATGATCGCGACTGCTGTGTTCTCGTTCAGCGGCACCAATTGAAAATGCTTCAGCGTATTGCTGAACGTCTCCGGCCCGAGCACGATGGATGTATAGTTTGTCATATTAGACAAAATAGTTGCCGCATGCTGTATGACCTGCTCCATCTGATTCATCTTGTCCGCCAGGAAGGTACGGATTCGATCCAGCTCCTGTTCGCTTACCTCTCCGAGCTTGACGAGATGATCAACATAATAGCGGTAGCCTTTGGTGGAAGGGACACGCCCCGCAGAAGTATGCGGCTGCTCCAAAAAGCCCAAATCCTCAAGGTCCGCCATCTCATTGCGTATGGTGGCCGGACTAAAGCCTACGCCGCCCCGCTTGGAAATACTGCGCGAGCCGACAGGTTCTGCTGAACGGATGTAATCGTCCACGATCGCATTGAGAATCATTTTTTGCCTTTCAGTCAGCATTTCGAACCCCTCCCATCAATATACAATGATCCTCTCATCTCCCTCGTTAGCACTCATTGAGCTAGAGTGCTAATCGTTATTACAAAAATACCAAACCAACTCGAGCGTTGTCAAGTCAGTTCAGCATTTTAACTGGCATATTTTATGCGGAAGCCGTTAGCATGGCATCGCTGCTATTCGAGCACGCGCAATACCGCAATCTCATCACAGGCGTGCTGCTTCGGACAATTCACACAGTCCGTCCATACCTTCTCCGGGAAAATCTCTTTGTCCACGACATGGAAGCCGTTCTTGAGGAAGAAGCTGACCTCATAGGTGAGCGCCATCACCTTGGGCAGCCCTTGCCGCCCCGCCTCCTCCAGCAGCTTCTCCATCAGCTTGCTGCCGATTCCTTGCCCCTTATGTCCATCTGTAATCCCCAGCGAGCGAATCTCGACCAGATCAGCGCCGAGCTGGAACAAGGAGCCGCAGCCCACAATCTGCTCATCAATCTCGGCTACGACAAAGGTGTCAATCAGTCTGGAGAGAGCCTGGCGCGACCTCGGAAGCATAATTCCTTTTTGCGCATAATCCTCAATCAGTTCGTATAAAGCCTCCACATCTGCCTCCGTAGCCTTCCTGCACACAACCGTCTGCATTGCTTCCCTCCACCTTGTTGACATCCTATCGCAACCTTCCTTCTCTATAACAATATGAATAAATATACAACATAAGGTTTATATATTCAATACTGTTTTTTCAACTGATAAACGCCCCGAATACTTCATTGCCCAGCAGCACACCCCGTTCCGTTAGCCGGTACCGGTTCTCGGGAGCGATGAACTCAAGCAATCCGCCTGCAACAAGCCGCTCCAGCGTGTCACCGAAGCGCTCGCCCATCTCATACCCCGGATACTGCTGCCGGAACCGCTCGGCTGTCACACCAGACAGCAGACGCAAGCCCACCATCATAAAGTCCTCCATCGACTCGGACAGCTCCACCTGGCGCGTCTCGAGCCGCGGCAGACCGCGCGCAGCAGCGTCATTATAGGCCTGGACACCCTTGACATTAATATGACGCCAGCTACCATCATAGCCGTGTGCGCCGGCGCCCAGACCATAGTAAGGCTCATTGCGCCAGTACGTCATATTATGGCGGCTCTCGAAGCCAGGCAGGGCAAAGTTGCTGATCTCGTACTGCTCCCGCCCGGCCTGCTTCAGCCGGTTCATAATAAGCAGATACATCTCCAGCTCCTCATCCTCGGAGGGCAGCGGCAGCTCGTCCCGCTGATAGAGCGTATGGAATAGCGTATTCTCCTCTACCTTCAGCCCATATAGCGAGTAATGCGGCAGCCCAAGCTCCAGCGCCTTGCTCACGCTGTCATCCAGCGTGGAGAGCGTCTGGTCAGGCAGATTAAACATCAGGTCGATCGACAGATTGTCAAAGCCCGCCGCCCTGGCATTATCGATGCTGCGGTACACATCGTCCACATTATGAATCCTGCCGATCCGCTCCAGCAGATGATTGTCGAAGGACTGAACGCCAAAGCTGATGCGGTTCACGCCCCCCGCACGCATGACGCGCAGCTTCTCGGGATCTGTCGTGCCAGGATTGGCCTCCATCGTGAATTCCACGTGCTCCGACAATGGAAAATGGCGGCGTACCGCCGCCAAAAACTGCTCCATCTGCGGAGGTGTTAATACCGTAGGCGTGCCGCCACCGACAAACACCGTCTCAATCGTCTGGGGCGGCAGCGTCTCTACCGTCCGCACCATCTCCTGCTCCAGCGCCTCCAGGTAGTCCTCCACCGGCTGCCCCTTGAGCACGAAGGAATTAAAGTCGCAATAAAAGCACTTGTTCGTACAAAATGGTATATGAATATACAGCGCCTTCGGAGGCTGTGTCCGCATCATCCTCGCTCCTTTCCCGCTGACGCAAGCAGGGGAGAGCAGCGCTCTCCCCCTGGACTTGCATGTCCTGCCTGTCTTCTTGATTCATGCGGATGCAGACTATTCGTCGATCTTGAGCACCGCCATGAATGCCTCCTGAGGCACCTCGACGCTACCAACCTGCTTCATCCGCTTCTTGCCTTCCTTCTGCTTCTCCAGCAGCTTGCGCTTCCGGCTAATATCGCCGCCATAGCATTTGGCAAGCACGTTCTTGCGCATTGCCTTCACGGTCTCGCGCGCGATGACCTTGGTGCCGATCGAAGCTTGTACAGGCACCTCGAACATCTGGCGCGGGATCAGCTCCTTCATCTTCTCGCAGATAGCGCGTCCACGATGATATGCACGGTCGCGGTGCACGATGACCGACAACGCGTCCACCTGCTCGCTGTTGAGCATAATGTCCATCTTGACCAGATTCGATCTGCGGTAGCCTGCCACCTCGTAGTCGAACGAAGCGTAGCCCTTCGTGCTCGACTTGAGCTGATCGAAGAAGTCATAGACGATCTCCGACAACGGAATATGATACACGATCGTGACGCGATTGGTATCCAGGTACTCCATATTCTCGAATTCGCCGCGCTTGCCCTGACACAGCTCCATGATGGAGCCCACGAAATCGTTAGGCACGATGATCGAAGCCTTCACATACGGCTCCTCGACAAACTCAAGCTTCCCGGCCTCCGGGTAGTTGGACGGATTGTCGATCTCGATCATCTCGCCATTGGTCAGAGTTACACGGTAGACCACGCTCGGCGCCGTTGTAATGAGCGGAATATTGAATTCCCGCTCGATACGCTCCTGGATAATCTCCATATGGAGCAGCCCCAGGAATCCGCAACGGAATCCGAAGCCCAGCGCCGTGGACGTCTCCGGCTCATAGCGCAGGGATGCGTCATTCAGCTCCAGCTTCTCCAGTGCCTCGCGCAGATCGTTGTAGTCCTGCGTCTCGATCGGGTACAGACCGCAGAATACCATCGGATTGATGCGGCGATAGCCAGGAAGCGGCTCAGGAGCCGGACGCTTCGCTTCGGTGATCGTATCCCCGACGCGCGTGTCCTTCACATTCTTGATGCCGGCTACAACGAAGCCAACATCGCCGACAGCCAATTCGTCGACGATCGTCATCCGCGGCTTGAAGGCGCCAACCTCGATCACCTCGAACTCGGCGCCTGTCGCCATGAAGCGAATTTTCTTGCCGGCCTTGATGCTACCATCCATTACGCGCACATAGACAATAACGCCCTTGTACGGATCGTAGTGGGAATCGAATATGAGCGCCTTAAGCGGCTCATCCGGGTCACCTGTCGGAGCGGGCACCTGCTTAACGACCTGCTCCAATATTTCCTTGATGCCGATACCGGCCTTCGCCGAAGCAAGCACCGCCTCACTCGCATCCAGCCCGATAACATCCTCAATCTCCTGCTTGACGCGCTCTGGCTCGGCGCTCGGCAGATCGATCTTGTTGATGACAGGGAGAATCTCCAGATTATTATCCAGCGCCAGATAGACGTTGGCCAATGTCTGCGCTTCGATTCCCTGCGCCGCATCCACCACGAGCAGCGCGCCCTCGCAGGCCGCCAGGCTGCGCGATACTTCATACGTGAAGTCGACATGCCCTGGCGTGTCGATCAGATTAAGCAAATATTCCTCGCCGTCATCGGCGCGGTAAGCCAGGCGTACCGCCTGCAGCTTGATCGTAATGCCGCGTTCCCGCTCCAGATCCATCTGGTCGAGCACCTGGTGCTGCATCTCCCGGTTGGACAGTGCCCCGGTATACTCTAAGATCCGGTCTGCCAGCGTTGATTTCCCATGGTCTATATGGGCAATAATTGAAAAGTTGCGAATCTTCTTCTGTCGTTCACGAACGTCTGCCATGCTTAACCCCCACACCCAGTCAAATGCAATATCCTCTCATTATATCAGTTGATGCACCGCCCAGCAATGACCTGGAGTCTCATTAGTTGGTGAATGAATCGAACAGCGAGACCACGAGCCGAATTCCGCTGCTCGACAACGACTGGAGCATGCCTGCCGTCTGGTCGGCCATGCGATTGACAGTCGGCTCTCTATACTCGCCGTATGCGCCTGGAAGCCGGGGCTCTAGCGGCTGGTACGCGGCAACGTCACGATCTTGCAGATGGGGGCCATATACCGATTGCGTGGGGGGCTGCGCCGTCTGCACGGGCTGCTCCGTGTCCCCGGCGAATGTCTCGCCAGCTTGGATAGCGGCCTGAGGAGAACCGCTTGGCTGCGACGATGCCGATTCTCGCTGTTCCCCATCAGCAGAACCCGACTGCTGCTGAATCGGTCCGTACACGCGCTCGATGCCAGAGGAGGCCATATCGAGGCCATACATGAATATGACCGTGAGTGCAGCGCCTATGAGCGCCCACTTTAGCGAATGATTTTTTTTCATCTCCCGCTCTCCTTTCATCCATGGCTGAAATGTAGTCAACGCTGCGCCTCCTCAGCTCTTGCGCGGCGCTGCCGGGGCCGTCGCCTTCTCGGCTTGCTCGGATTCCCAATATATCTTGGAAATAATCTTTGCGAGCGCATCGACAGTTCGATAGGATTCCTCCAATGTGTTGTCCACGCCTCCAACCTCGACCAGGACGCTGTTCTCGGACAGTGATTGATTGTATTCCCCGTTGCCTGTCGCCGCCGACTTGCCCCATATGCCGCGTGAGATGCCCGGGTACTCCTCCTCCAGCGCCTCGTGCAGCCTGGTGGCGAACACTTCGTTCTTCTTCCATTCCGGGTTGCGATGACCAATAATGAAGAACACCTGTGCATAATCCTTGCCATCAATCGTCGCTGTTGTATGCTTGCGTCGCTGGGAGTCGCGATGAAGATCGAACAGATATTTCAACTCCGGCTGCTCCGCCATTACACTTTTCACCGTTTCTTTTGAATACTTATAGGATAACTCCCAACGATAGTTTTTAATCGCGGTCGAATAATCGGTGTCGGAATGCAGCGCGCCAATCCCTTCCTCTTCAAGTCTCTCCGCCAGCCGCTTACCGACCAGTGTAATATTGTCCGTCTTGGAGTCCGCTTTACTGTTGCCTGTCGTATACCACGATTCCCTCGGATGCGAGTGATAGATGAACACCTGTTTCCTGTCTGCATTAGGAGTGGACGCCTTAGGCTTGCTCTCCTGAGGCTTGCTTTCCTTATCCTCCTGCTCCTTGCCCTCTGCTGCCGCCTGCCCACCAGGCTGCTTCGGAGTCTTGCCGCCTGCGCCCTCAGAGGATTCCTGTCCCTTAGCAACTGGAATCGGCTGCTGATCCTTCGGGCCTGCTCCCCCTGCTCCGCCGCTGCCTGAGCGCAGCAGCACCGCATCATCTGCACTAAGCCCTGGCAGCTCTGAGGCGACGAGACTGCGCGGGTCGGCGGGATTGACATTGGTCAGCACTCGCAGCATGAAGGCCGCGGTCTGCTTGCCTAGCAGCTTCTCACCCGGCTGCTGACTGCCCTCGAAGGCTGGAAGCTCCATGCCCAGCATCTCGGAAAACAACTGGCTGGATACTGCTGCGGCAAAGCCTTTCATAGAGGACAGCGGCGAGGTGGAGGCCTCCTGATGGAGCATGCCTCCTAATCCAGCCGCAACAAAAAACACCATGGAGCTTAAAGATAGAACTGCAAATGTCTTGCCTCCAACAAGAAGCTGCCGAATGCGCTCGCTGCTTCCATGACGAAATATAGTGCCCGTCCATCTTCTCATAGGACATTCCTCCAAGCCTTATCTCTTGCTTCACTATCATCCTATGAGAGTTGCGCCGCTGGTAGAACTGCTATGACGAATCCCAATCAAGAGACTTCTAGAGTCGCAGACATGTGCCTGACCGCAGCGATGCCTGCGAACGCGCGAGGATGGGACATACACGGTCTACGAGCCGTCTCTTGGAGCTTGGTAGGTGCCATGCCAAAAGACCCCTTCTGCCACCAAGGGAAGAAGGAGCCTAAAGACAAGCTATGCTGCTGCCAGCGCAGCCGCTTAATGCGTATAAGCCGCGACATTCGAGCTGTCGACCGCGTCATGAAGCGCCGCATTCAGTCCGCTGGCAATGATATTGCCGATGTCCTCGATGAACTCGTCTACCTCCTTGGGCGTGACGAGCAGGTCATGACCCATCGGCGATAGAATCTCCTTAACCAGCGTGAGCCGTTCATGCTCCTCCATCGAATCAAGGAGCCCCAGAATTTGTCCTGTATTGGTGGTTTGCGTCTGGAAATGCTTCTGCATCAGCTCGATGCAATTGTTGACGATGGTGGAAGCGAACATGACCGTCGGCACGCCGATGGCGATGACCGGGACGCCCATAATTTCCTTCGTAATGCCACGCCGCTTATTGCCTATGCCCGAACCGGGATGGATGCCTGTATCCGAAATTTGGATCGTTGTGTTCACCCGCTCGATCGCTTTGGATGCCAGCGCATCGATTGCTACGATGAAATCCGGCTTCGACTGCTCGACGATGCCCTTGATAATATCGCTCGATTCGATGCCCGTAATGCCGAGCACCCCTGGAGACACTGCGCTCACCGGGCGATAGCCAGGAGCAACCTCATCAGGCATCAGCTCGAAGAAATGGCGGGTAATCATTACATTCTCCACGACGATCGGTCCGAGCGCATCGGGTGTAACATTCCAGTTGCCGAGCCCGACGATCAGCGCCTTGGCTTGAGCACTGAGCCCGGTCTGCTGCAAGAACAGCTCAAACTGCTTGGCAAAATGAGTTGCAACTCGATCCTGCAGCTCCGTATCCTGCTTCCTGAGCCCGGGCACCTCAAGCGTCACATAGTTGCCGATCATTTTGCCGATGGCCTGGGAGCCCTGCTCGTTCTCGACCGTGAGGCGGGTAATCTGAATGCCATGGTCATTCATCGTCGTCATGGACACACCCTGCAGCGCCTCGCCGCCCTGCTCCGCTATCTCCTTGGCCTCAAGCGCCAAATCCGTTCTTACCGAATACTGCTGAAGATCCAACTCGCTCATCATTGCCACTCCCCTCGACGAATTAGGGCGTGTCTTAAAGCTCTCAGGGAGCCGATGCTGCCGAATTCCCCTATGCGAGGCGCTCCTTCGGGGGCTTACCTGGGGGTAGCCAAGCAAAGGAAACGCAGCAGGGGCGAAAAGACGGTGCGGTATGCCCTTGAGCGGGTTTTAAGACACGTTCTGGTTGTAGTGTGCGCCCGCCCGTCTCTTTTATGCGAGGGCTACGGAAGGAGAGGCTATTGCAATCTGGGCTTAGTCATGATAATATGTCTAGAGTTGTGTTATCTAGCTGTATCTAGTTTTTTTCCTGTACAGGAGGTGAAAGCCATGCCAAACATTAAATCTGCTATCAAACGTGTGAAAACGAACGAGAAACGTCGCGCTCTTAACGCTTCTCAGAAATCCGCGCTTCGGACGGCTGTTAAATCTGCTGACCAAGCCATCGGAGGAACAGATGTAGAAGCAGCAAAAGCTGCTCTGATCGTTGCGACGAAGAAATTGGACAAAGCCGTTACGAAAGGCCTGATTCATAAAAATGCGGCTGCCCGTAAGAAATCCCGTCTGGCGAAAAAGCTTAACGCTCTTTCGGCTCAAGCATAAGAACTTCTTCTGCAGCCATGCAGATCAGATAGGTTTATGTAAGGGATAGAAGCGGATTAAGGAATCCCAGATTTCTTATTCGCTTGTATTTCCGGGAACAATGCTCACGCTGTTATGAACAGACAATTCCTGTACCTGCCCCGCAAGGAGCTGATACAGGAATTTTTTATTGCCTGGCACAACGATGGAAACCAGCTAATTTCTAATCGCTTGAACTAACTAGGTCGTGTCTGAACACCCGTTCAAGGGCATCTCTCCCCGCCTTTTCGACCCATGCTACGTTGCTTTTTCTTGACGTACCCCCGGTACGCCTGCGAAAAAGCGCCTTGCCTGGAACGAAAATTCGGCCAGATCTGTTCCGTTCAGAGTTTTCAGACACGCCCTAGGCGAAAACACCTCTTCACTATATCTATAAAAAGTGTGGTTTCGCCTAGACAAGAAATTGCATCTATTTTTTGATCAATGGTGAGATGTAGGTTAGGAACGGTGGTCTTACTAAGTTTTCGCTATAACCAATCCCATATTCATGACCCTCTAAAAGCAATGGAAAAACAATGTCGGGAGCTTTGATTGTCACTTCTTCACCATTCTCCTTTCTCACATGAATATAAGGATAGTTTTTTCCTTTTATTGTCCCGATCATTGTAGTTCGACTATGAAAAAAATAATAGTAACTATAGAAAGTGACCAAAGCAACTATCACACATAATACAAAACGACGAATGTTAATTTTCATCCTCCTCCTAGGGTACTCTAAATTTCCAGAACTGCGACTGCCATTCTCCAGACTCGGAGTACTCAGGGTGCTAGCCTTCCTTTACTCAACGGCTGACATGAACGGGCGGATAGTAACGGAAGCAATCTTCCTCTATGAACAAATAACGGGGTTGCCCAGAAAGTCAGTGCGGACTAAGTCTCTGGGCAACCCCTTTTCATATGCTCTATGCCCCTCTATGCAGGCCAGTTAACGCCTATAGGCCTCAACAAGCCCCTTTAGCCCCTGCCGCGCGTAGCTTCCTCCAGGTCTAATGCAAAATCCGGGTTGGCAATATTCAGCTTCCCTTCTTCAATCACAACCGCTTAAAAGCATGCCCTTAGGACAAGTTTATTACATGAAGGTTCGCCCTATTGCTTCTTATTTTCCCGGCAAACCGGAATATATAGATAGCTTCCTTGAACATGCTGCTGTATATCGTGCAGCAGTTTTTTCGGCTCAACCTAATAATCAGTGCTTGACAGAAAATAGAGCTTAGCGGAGGGGCGGAGGGATTCTGGAGAAACGTCAGTGTTCGCCTTTAAAGACCGATTCCCACCATAGTCCTCAAATAAATACAAGGAATCGGGCTTTAACAGCGATCGGAAGAACCCTCTGTCCCGTAGCGTCTCATCTCGGCCCAAGTCAAGCACTGATTTCTGGTTTGAGCCGTTTTTTTTCGGCAGCACATTTTATGCATTGTGATATTTCATTTTGTATGCGTTTGAAGAAGGCTCCAAGCAAAGTTCATGCGGAACTCCTTGCCCGGAGCCACCTGCATCGATACGAACGAATAGATGTATCATGCCATCAACTCCTGTCTGTAATTGATTTTGGCTACGCCGTGACTGCGTTCGGCCTCCTCTGTATGAAAGTATTAAGCGCCCATACGAAGCAAAAACAGCTCCACACCGAGCACCTTGTCGATCTGCCCTGTCTTCATCTGAAAGTCCAGTTCTGCCAGACGGGACAGCTCGCGCGCCAGAGCAGACGGCTCATGTCGCCGCGCCTTCTCCATAGACAGCTTGACCACATACGGATGCAAGCCCAGATGTCCGGCAATCTGCTGAGGCGTATAGCGATGTCCCTCCAATTCCTTAATCTGCAGCATAATACGGAGCTGCCTTGCCATAAGCGCCACGATCTTGATCGGCTCCTCCTTGCGCAGCAGCAGCTCCCGGTACAACTGCAGCGCACGGCCTGTCTGGAGCGCAGCCATCGCATCAACCAGGGCAAAAACATCCTCCTCAAGTGAAGGGATTGTTAACAGTTCCACTTCGCGGCGACTGATCGCTCCCCCCTCGCCTACATACAGACATAGCTTGTCCACCTCTTGCGAGAGCTGCTGCAATCGGTTGCCGCAGCGCATCGTGATCAGTTCGGCGGCAGACTCCTCCAGTTCGCGTCCTTGCTGTTGGGCCCGCTTGATCATCCAGCGAAGCAGATCATTGCCCTCAAGCTCTTGAAATTGCAGCAGCACATCCAGCTCCTTCAGCCGCTTCACCAGCTTGCGCCGCTCATCCAGCTTCTCCGCTTGAACGAGAAAGACGATGGTGCTCGTCTCGCAAGGCTCAGCCAGATAGCTCAGCAGACGATCCGTCTGATGGTTCAGCTTGCCGTCCTTGCCAGCGGCCAGCACTGTCTGGTCCCGAACAATAATGAGCTTATGTGGATGGAAGAAGGACGGCGACTCTGCTTCCAATACCGCTTCATCCAGCAAGGTTTCCGATGTGTCAAATTTGACAATGCCCATATCTTGCCCCTCCTTGCCGAGCAGCTCTTCGGCCAGGAAGGAGACAAACTCCTGTATCCGGTACCCATCCTTGCCGTATAGCACATATATCGGCCTCACCTGGCCGCTGCGTATCTCCTTCGTTGCGCTCCGCAAATCCATACTGACTCCTTTTCTGCCCGAGTACCGCAACAAAGGGATGCTGCCGTGAACGGCCTCATCCCTCTGTCCCTGAATATCTATATAAACATTCAGCAGGGGGTCCATGGCTCCCCCTGGCAGAATGGTCATACGATGAATCAGGCCACAACAACTATTCGCTTCCTGATGCTATACAATACGCTCAGGAGTTAAGATGTGTGCAAATCAGGCTTGCCCAAATTTGTGTGTTCCCGTCCAACTGGCTTCCGATCGTCCTCGTTCACTTTCAGGGGAACTCTATGGCTCCTGCTTGATTTCCGTTCCATCATTCACATGAATGACGTAATGCTGCACTGTCCCATCACTGGAGCTAACCTCATAGCTTACTGTCTGATTATCCTCCGCCCAGTACAGGTTCGAGATGTCGCCTTGCTTCTCGCCCCCGCGGAACAGAAGCTCAGATGTTGACGCATTATAGATTTCCACAGATTTCCCGTTCACTGTGGCATGGTAGGCTCCGTTAGGAGACGCTGCTCCCGCAGAGTCCGAGCTGCTGGTAGGGGTAGCCAGGAGACTGGCGCCCACCTCTGGCTCAAAGGACATATCCGGGGCTTTAGGCGCTCTTTCCGCCTCCGGCGCGTCATAGGTTGGGGGCATGTCGCGCGCCCCGCCCCCCGGCGACTCATCAGATGCCGCATGGTTCGATAGGTCCGCAGACCGCTTCTCCTCGGTTGCCCCCGGATAGTCTCCCGCAATACGCTGGTCTGCTGAGCTATACTCCTTGGGCGTTGCATCTGGCGCAGGAGGAGAGGAAGGCGTGACCAGCTTCTGACTCTTATGGGTATCTTCAACTGCGCCGCCTGCTTGATCCTGGTGCGCAATGATGTTCAGCTGTTCCCGATCTGCGGATGGGGATGATTCAGCGGCCTCATCCTTAGCCTTCCCTGTGGTGGATTCGTCTGGCGACGAACCGTCAAGCCCGTCCTCCTCGGAAGGCGAATTGCTAGCATCACTTGCGCTCAGCTTCGTAACATTCGAGCCCTCCCCCGCGGAAGCAGGGGCATTCGCTGCGCTGTGCTGCATGGCAAGAGGAGCGGAGCTCTCCATCGCTGTCGGCAATGTAGAGGGCGAATAGCTCAAAATAAAGACACCAGCGACAATTCCTGCCGCCGCTATGCCGCCCAGCAGACGATACCGCGATAGCCAGCCTTTGCCGTTACGGCTAGGCGCACTTCGACGAGGCTGCTGCTCGGGAGGCAATACGCTTGCCTCGGCCGTCTGCTCCTCCTCCTGCTTCCGCTCCAGTTCAATCTGCTCCAGACGCGGCATAATCGCATCGACCAGGCTATAGCTGGGCGTTACCTTAGGCAGATTCTCCAATTCAGAGGACAAGCGGCTCAACCGTTCCAGCATCTCGGCGCAGTCCGGGCAATTCCTTGTATGGTTCATTAGAAGCTCGGTTTCCCGTTCGTCCAAATCCCCGTCCAGTTGTCTATTCATTAGGTCTATCACCTCTTGGCAAGTCATCCTCGGACACCACCTTTCTGGTAATCATGTAGTAACGTTTGAAGCTGCTGTCTTGCCCGGAATAGATATGACTTCACTGTATTTAATGGTAAGTCAAGAGAGTCGGCAATTTCATTGTACGAGAAGTCCTGCAGATACCGCAGCACAACGACGGCGCGGTGATGCTCCGGCAGCTTGTCGATCGCCTCCCGTATATCCTTGGCGACATACGTGGAGAGCACCTCCTCCTCAACATTCTGCTTCTCCTGAAACACCATTTCATGCTCGTCGATCGATACCGTCGGCTTGCTGCGCCGGAATTTGTCGATACATATATTCGTTACGATTCGTTGTACCCATGTCTTGAACTGGGCCTTCTCCTCGTAGGAGCCAATTTTCGTATAGATGCGGATGAGCGCCTCCTGCGCAGCATCCATAGCATCCTGTTCATTATTCACAATGTAGTAGGCTGTACGATATACATGGGTTTCTATCTCGCGCAATAGGGTAATTAGAGCGTCGCGATCGCCCGATTGAGCGGCTCTTATGAGACCAGGCTCTACCACGAAGGATCCCCCTCTCTTGCAACCTTTCAGACGGAAAGGCTGAATTGAATGTTGCAGCTAAACCTGCAAATCTTTAAAAAATCTTTAGAAATTAAGACGCCCTTGACAATAAAAACTGAATGCAAGCGCTTGACTCCATATAAGCTCCATATAAGTATATGAAATGATACCCCGATTACGGCATCTTCTTCACTCTCATCTCCATCATCCAACCTTAAGAATAGCAGAAAACAGCGCAAGCGTATACCCTGTTCTCACTACCACTAACATGTTGCTTGCGCTGTAAAACTAGATAAGCTGCCATAAGCAGAGAGCAGCAATATGCTGCGCCCTCCATACAGCCTGCTCTCACCACAGCCTATGGAAATCGTGTGCGCCAGGCTAGACCCTGGGCTGTGATGCGCAGTTGAATCTCCCCATGGCTGTCTGTCCGCAGCATGATGATGTCCTGCTCGTCCAGACGCCCCGTAACCAATGGATGCGGATGCCCATACGGATTGCTGCGACCAGCGGAGATGAGCGCCACGGCTGGCTGCCAGTAACGCAGCCACAGCTCTGTCGTGGAGGTGCGGCTGCCGTGATGCGCCACCTTCAGCACATCGATCGGCCCGAGCGCTCGGTTCTGTGCTTGCAGCCGCTCCACCATTCGCCGCTCGCTCCCTGCCTCCATATCGCCTGTCAGCAGCAGCGTAGTGGAATACAGCTTGAGCAGAAGAACAACGCTTTGCTCATTTTGTTCCTTCACCTCAACAACCGCTGGCGGCCCCTCATCATCCTCGGCGCAGACAACAGACGGCCACAGCACCTCGATCGACATATGCGTCTCCAGCTCCCAACGGTCGCCGCCGCACGGCGCATAGACCGGAATTCCCTTGTCCAGTGCCGTCTTCAGCAGCCTCCTCGCATCGGCTGCCCCCGGCTTCGTCGAGCCATTCCACAGCAGTCTCTTGACCGGGATCGTCTCCAGCACCGCCTGCAAGCCACCGATATGGTCGCTATCCAGATGGGTAACCACGACCATCTCCAGTTGCTGCACACCGCGCTGCTTGAGCAGCGGCACCACAAGCTTGCGTCCGACCTCGAACGGGTCGCGCCGCTCACGCCACAGCTCGCTTGCCTTGCGGAAGGAGACCGTTCCGCCCCCATCAATAAGCATATGCTTGCCTTGCGGACTGCGAATCAGCAGCGCCTCCCCCTGACCCACATCCAGCATCTGTACATATGCCGCATGATCCAGAATATGCGGGGCGTAGCCGTATACCAGCAAGCCCAGCAACAGCAGCATGACAGTGCCTTGCCGCCAGTTGCCCCGCAGCCGCCTGGCATGGAGCCAAGCTATAGCAACAGTGTGATGACCCGGCTCCTGGCGGTTGCTCTTTAGTCGTCTCAAGGGCAGCAGCGGACCTGTCAGAGCCGGAGCTGCTCCCGCATGTAGTGCGTCTCCCTTCAGCTTCAGCTTGGTCGGGGCTGTTCTGCTCGATGCGGGGTCTCCCTGCAGCTCAAGACTCGGCCCAGCCGCCAAATGCGACAACCAATCTCCAGAGTCCGAGCGTTCAGAGTCGCCGTCTTGAGGCTGACGTGAACGGGAGGCGGCTGACGGCAGCAGGCGTATGAGCAGCAGAACTGCGGCAAGCCACAGCGCGAGCCACCATAGCGGCGGCGATGGCCAGATGAGCTTCGTGAAGGCAATGCCGTCTAATTGGGTGATCGTACCAAAGGTCAGACGGTTCGTCAGCTTCACAAGCCAGGCGGCAGCCTCTCCTAGCGGCTGCCAGATGGAGAACAGCAGCAGCGACAGCGTACCCAGCGGCAGGCTGAGCGAACTGATTAACGGCACCAGCACCAGATTGGCCGGGAGCGATAGCAGATTGTAGCTGTTGAAATAATAGAGGGTTAACGGGAAAGCGACTAGCTCCGCCACCACAGATACAGCCAGCGTATCCAGCAGTGCCTTGCCCTTGCCCCAGTCCGGCAGCGCCCTGCGCAGCGGCGGAACCCCCAATATTAAGCCTGCTGTGACGAGAAAGGAAAATTGGAAGCTGACATTATCCAGCAGATACGGGTCTGCGGCCAACATGACGAGTGCGGCGACGGACAGCACATGCAGTCCGTCCTTGAGCGTCTGCCGTCTGGCGGCAAGCAGGCCGATCAGCGCCATAATACCAGCACGCACGACGGAAGGCGACGCACCGGATAACAGCACATAGATCGGCACAGCGGCAAGCAGCAGATCGATGCGGCTCTCACGAGTGAGGCGCATCAGCCGCAGCAATAGGGTGAGGCCATATAGGAACACCGCAATATGTAAGCCGGATACCGCTAATATGTGGCTCATCCCAAGACCTGAGAACTGCAGATACTGCTCGGGGTCCATATCGTCGCGCATACCGATCACAAGCCCCTTCATATAGCCTGCATCCCCGTCCGGGTATAGACGGTCCAGTTGTGACGCCAGCTTGCTTCTCGCCTGATCCACCCTGCCCAGCAGGCTTGCAACCGTCCAGGGGTCGCCTGCCTCATATCGGATGGCCCCGGCTCCCTCAATGCTTGCCAGCCAGTGAATGCGCTGCGACCGCAGATAACGTCGGTAATCAAAGGCACCGTAGTTGGCTGCCTCTGCCGGCAGCTTCAGCTCCGCCTCGGCCTCCATCGTCCCGCCGCGCTGCCATGTCAGCGCAAGCTGCTGCTCCTCCTGCTGCTGCAGCCGAACATGGATGAGCAGCCGTTCCCGCAGCTCGACCCGCTCTGGCTGAGCGCTCTCTGGATGCAGGACGGCCTGCCGTGCTTGTATTCGGAACGAGGCCCGGTCGCCATCGACTGCAACCGGAGAGATCAGCTCGCCTGACAGCCGTACTCGGATCGGCAGTGAATTCGGGAACTCGGCCTGACTGGCGGCTGCCAGCTCCGGCAGTCCAGTCGCATGGTGCAGGTCCACCGCCATGCGCTCAACTGCCGACAATCCATAAGCGGCAAGCAGCAGCACTGCCAGCACCTTGCCCAGCCTGCCTGCCACAACCAACGCCGAGAGCAGGACAATTAATCCGCCTCCGAGCAAGGCAGCGGAAGCCGCATTCCCTGCTGCGACGGCAGCATTGCCTGCAACCCAGCATACGGCAAGCCAGACGAGCGGCCTGCGCACGGTTACAGCCTGGTTTATCATTTTTACCTCCTGTCTCAAGCGTAAACGGCGATGTCTTCCCTTGGTAGACAAAGCCTCGTTTCGCGTAGATATAGAAGCCAGATATATGCTGCTCCTCTTATGAATCCTTATATATCAAGCGTAAACGGCGATGTCTTCCCTTGGTAGACAAAGCTTCGTTTCGCGTAGATATAGAAGCCAGATATATGCTGCTCCTCTTATTATCCTTATATATCAAGCGTAAACGGCGACGCCCTACCTTGGTAGGCAAAGCTTCGTTTCGCGTCTAACGTCTACTTTTTGCAATGACAAAAAAACACCCCGTAACACGTGTTGCCGTGTTACAGGGTGCTTCCCTGTTATAATTATTCAGTTTCTATCCAACACTAGGCTTGAATATCCATCACCGTCTGCGGGGGCGGCGCATAATGCTCCAGGCAACGGAACAGCAGTCCCTTTTGCTTCATCAGACGCCCAACCTTCTCGCTATCCTTCATATAAGCGCGATGATAGACGATTTCCTTAATCCCGCTGTTCGCAAGCATATTGGCACAGGTCCAGCAAGGCTGATCCGTTACATATACGGTCGAGCCTTCCCGATGAATTCTGTCGGTGAACAGCAGGAGATTCTGCTCCGCATGAATCGTGCGAATGCAACGCTGCTTCTTCACCATCTGCTCCTGCCCATCCTGCTGCTGCAGCTCGTATTCCTCCACGATCATGCAGCCTTCCTCCGAGCAGTCCGGGGCGCCTGATGGAGCGCCGTTATAAGCGGTGCCCAGCAGATTTCTTCCCTGTACAAGCACAGCGCCTACATGTCTGCGCGGGCAGCGGGACCTCGTAGAGGCCATATATGCGATGTCCATAAAATAAGTATCCCAATCTTTTCGCACAGCTTCATGGCTTGCCATCGTGCCTTTCTTCCTTTCCTTGCTAGAGACGCACAACCATAGGCTGCCGAGCTTTCCGATTAGCCCTGGCTAGCTGCAATCGCCTGCTCCAGATCATAGATAATATCATCAATGGACTCCGTGCCGATCGACAGACGGATCAGTCCAGGCGTCACCCCTGCAGATGTCTGCTCCTCCTCGCTGAGCTGCTGATGCGTCGTGCTGGCCGGATGGATGATCAGCGACTTGGAATCGCCTACGTTGGCCAAGTGAGACAACAGCTTCACCGAGTTAATGACTTTCTTGCCTGCCTCAAGTCCTCCTTCGATCTCGAAGGTCAGGATCGCGCCTTGACCCTTAGGCAGATATTTCTGCGCATTGGCGAACGAGGAATGGCTCGGCAGGCCAGCGTAGTTTACCCACTTCACCGCTGGATGCTGCTCCAGAAACTCTGCAACCTTGAGCGCATTGGAGCTGTGGCGCTCCATGCGCAGATGCAGCGTCTCCACACCTTGCAGCAGCAGGAAGGCATTAAATGGCGAGATCGCCGCTCCCATATCGCGCAGCAATTGCACACGAGCCTTGATGATGTAAGCGATCGCTCCCAGCGCCTCGGAGTATACCAGACCATGATAGCTCGGATCAGGCTCGGTCAGCCCAGGGAACTTGTCATTTTGCGTCCAGTCGAATTTGCCGCCATCGACGATGATGCCGCCAATCGAGGTGCCGTGTCCACCCAGAAACTTCGTTGCGGAATGAACGACAATATCAGCTCCGTGCTCAATTGGACGGCACAGGTATGGAGTTGGGAACGTGTTGTCAACGATGAGCGGAATGCCGTTCTCATGTGCGATAGCCGAGATCGCCTGCAGATCAGCGACATCCCCTCTAGGATTGCCGATGGACTCGACAAATACGGCCTTCGTCTTCGCCGTAATCGCTCCGCGGAAGTTCTCCGGATTCGAAGGATCGACGAATACAACCTTGATGCCTATCTTGGCCAATGTAGTAGAGAACAGATTATATGTACCGCCATAGATGCTTGTTGCGGACACAATCTCGTCTCCAGCCCCGGCGATGTTCAAGATCGAATACGTAATGGCTGCTTGCCCGGACGCAACTGCGAGTGCAGCTACTCCGCCTTCCAGTGCAGCAACACGCTGTTCCAGAACATCCGTAGTCGGGTTCATCAAACGGGTATATATATTGCCGAATTCCTTCAATCCGAACAGATTGGCCGCGTGATCGGTATCCCGGAAACCATACGAAGTCGTCTGATAAATGGGAACGGCTCTGGACATTGTCGTCGGGTCGATCTGTTGTCCCGCGTGGATAGCTAATGTCTCAAACGATTGCTTTCTTTCCTCTGTCATCGTACTGCTCTCCTCCTTAAAGCTAACGTTGAATTAGCGGCCTTGAGTGAATGCTTCCACCTGAGAGCAAATGAAAACTATTCCCCTTTAACCTTATGGCTATTCTCTCATATTCATGGTTGGACGACAATGCTGTTTTTTATCTTTTCGAGCATTTTGGGGCCAATCCCCTTGACACGAGTCAGCTCCTCGACCGTCTGAAATCGACCATTGCGACTTCTGTCCTCAACGATCGCCCGGGCTTTGGCTGGCCCGATCCCCGGCAGCGAATCCAGCTCCTCCACTCCGGCTAGGTTGATATTGAGCCGTCCCAGCGCATCCGTCATCGTCTCTGTTACACATGCAGATGCTGCAATACCTTCTCCCCGAGGCGAAGAGGTCTGACAACTCTCTTCATCCTCTTCCCGCTGGCTGCCTGACTCATCCGCCAACTGCGCTTGCGCAGCTCCCTTACCGTCTGCGCTGGCTGTCTCTGGCAGAGGCATGGAGGCTTCGGGCTGTGCTGCCTCCTGTTGGGCTTTATCTGGCAGCGTCTTGCTTTCGAGCGTGGCGGCACTGTGCGCCGCTAGCCCATGATCCTTCCCCGCTCCAGACTCCACGATCATCGCATCAGGCTCCTGACCGCCCAACGCCGCAGCAAGCTGCGCGTCAAGCCGCGTCCAGCCTGGCGGTTCATCTGCTTCTCCCATCCACCAGGCCGCCGCCAACAGCAGCGCACCCGCGCCCAGCAGCAGCAGGATTGCCCAGCGGACGGGAGCAGAGCTTGTCAGAACTTCTCTCATTATTCATTCTCCTTCCAGATTCTAATACTGGTGCATCGCTATCCGCACCGTCTTCATGCAGGGACGGAGCTTCCTCCAGCTCAGAGCAAAAAATTATCATGTTGTCCAAGCCACGTTACATATGGTATGTAAAGCAGCGTACATATGCGCCGTGTAAGGGAGGGTATCTAAATGAAAATCGGTTTTATCGGAACCGGGAGCATGGGCAGCCTGCTGGTGGATGCGTTCATTCAGTCAGGCGCGCTGCTGCCGGGCCAAATCAAGGCAGCCAACCGCTCCTTCACAAAGGCGGAATGCCTCGCAAAGAAGCATCCGGGATTGCAGGCAGTACCTGCCAATGTTGAAGCAGCACTCGGCAGCGATATGGTGTTCTTATGCATCAAGCCCCTTGAATATAAAACGGTGCTGGACGAAATAAAGGCCAGCTTGCAGCCGGAACAAATGATCATCTCGATCACAAGTCCAGTGCTTCTGGCCCAATTGGAGGAATATGTGCCTTCCAAGGTTGCGAAGGTCATTCCCAGTATAACCAACTACACGCTTAGCGGCGCTTCGTTGTGCATGTATGGCAGCAGGATGAACGAGCACGATCAATATGTGCTTGAGGAGCTGCTTGGATATATTAGCCGACCGCTGCGCATCACAGAGCGCTATACCCGTGTCGTCTCCGACCTGTCGAGCTGTGGCCCGGCATTCTTCGCATATCTGCTGGAGCAATTCATTGATGCCGCCGTGGAAGAGACGGGAATTGACAGGGATGAAGCGATCACCCTCGCCAGCAGCATGCTGCTTGGTACGGGCAAGCTACTGACCGAGGGCGGCTTCACACCATCCGAGCTGCAGGCTCGCGTATCCGTTCCCGGTGGCATCACCGCCCAGGCGCTCCACCTGCTGGACAACGAGTTGGATGGTGTGTTTAACCGACTCATCAGAACGACGCATGCCAAGTATGATGAGGATGTAGGGAAAGTAGCCGCTGCGTTCTACGAGCAGCGCATCCAGGGCCCCGGCTGAGGAGCCTTCTGCGTCCTAGGAGACGACGATGTTGACCAGCTTGCCTTTGACCGCAATGACCTTGCGAACGGTTTTGCCGGAGATGGCCTCCTGTACTTTATCCAGCTCTCTGGCCTTCTCCTCCATCCCCTGCTGATCCAGATCAGCAGGCACAGACAAGCGTTGAACAATTTTGCCGTTGACCTGTACCACGATCTCAACCTCCTGATCCACTGTCCAGGCTGCATCATACTTCGGCCAGGACACATAGGAGATCGAGCCGTCATGTCCAAGCCTGCTCCACAGCTCCTCCGTAATATGCGGAGCGATCGGCGACAGCATCTGTACCAGATGCTCCATCGCCGTCCGCGGCAGCTCCTCGCTCTTGTACGCTTCATTGACGAAGATCATCAGTTGGCTGATCGCCGTATTGAAGCGGAGGTTGTCCAGATCCTCGGTAACCTTCTTAATCGTGCGATGCCAGACGCGCTTGAACGCATCGCTACCCTCGCCATCGGTAATTTTCGGATTGAGGCTTCCGTCTTCGCCTACATACAAGCGCCATACACGGCTCAGGAAGCGGTATGCGCCCTCAACCCCGTTCGTATTCCACGGCTTCGTTGCCTCGAGCGGCCCCATGAACATTTCGTACATCCGCAATGTATCGGCGCCATACTCATTGACGATGTCATCCGGGTTGATGACATTGCCGCGCGATTTGCTCATTTTCTCATTGTTCGTGCCCAAGATCATGCCTTGGTTAACCAGCTTGTGGAACGGCTCTTTAGTTGAGACCACGCCCAGATCATACAGCACCTTGTGCCAGAAGCGGGCATACAGCAGGTGGAGCACCGCATGCTCCGCACCGCCGATGTACAGATCGACAGGCAGCCATTGCTCCTGCTTCTCCTTGGAGCAGATCTCCTGATCGTTATGCGGATCAATGAACCGCAAGTAGTACCAGCAGCTTCCTGCCCACTGCGGCATTGTATTCGTCTCGCGACGCGCCTTCATGCCGGTCTCGGGATCGATCGTCTCCACCCAGTCGGTCACGACAGCCAGCGGCGATTCGCCAGTGCCAGACGGGGTAATATGATCGACATCCGGCAGCACCAGTGGCAGCTCGGACTCCGGCACCGTCTTCATCGTGCCATCCTCCAGATGCAGCACCGGGATCGGCTCGCCCCAATAACGCTGGCGGCTGAACAGCCAGTCGCGCAGACGGTAGGTCACCTTGCCACAGCCCTTGCCCTCTTGCTCCAGCCAGGCGATCATAGCCGCAATCGCTTCCTCGTTGTTCTTCCCGTCGAGATGGCCGGAATTCACATGCGGACCGTCTCCCGCGTAGGCCTCCTGGGTCACATCGCCGCCCTGCACCACCTCAATAATCGGCAGGTCGAACTGCTTGGCGAATTCCCAGTCGCGCTGGTCATGACCCGGAACGGCCATGATGGCCCCGGTGCCGTAGCCTGCGAGCACATAATCAGCAATCCAGATCGGCACCTTGGCGCCATTGACCGGATTGACCGCATACGCCCCCGTGAACACGCCGGTCTTCTCCTTGGCCAGGTCGGTACGCTCCAGATCGCTCTTGCGCGCAGCATTCTCCTGATACGCTTCGACCGCTGAACGCTGGGCATCAGTTGTAATGCGGGCGACGAGCTCATGCTCAGGCGCGAGCACACAATAGGTGGAGCCGAACAGCGTATCCGGGCGGGTCGTGAAGACGACCAGCGAAGCATCATGACCATCGATCGCAAAGGTCACCTCCGCGCCCTTGGATTTGCCAATCCAGTTGCGCTGCATATCCTTGATGCTCTCGCTCCAGTCCAGCTCCTCCAGATCCTCGAGCAGCCTCTCGGCATAAGCCGTAATCTTCAGCATCCACTGGCGCATCGGACGGCGGATGACCGGATGGCCTCCGCGCTCGCTCAGACCGTCAATGACTTCCTCATTGGCCAGCACCGTACCGAGCGCCGGACACCAGTTGACCGGAACCTCCGCTACATAAGCCAGCCCTTTCTTGTATAGCTGAATAAAAATCCATTGCGTCCATTTATAGTAGTTCGGATCGGTTGTGCTGAATTCACGCTCCCAGTCATACGAGAAGCCCAGCGACTTGATCTGACGGCGGAAATTATCAATATTCTTAAATGTAATATCGCGCGGATGCTGCCCGGTGTCGAGCGCATGCTGTTCCGCAGGCAGGCCGAATGCGTCCCAGCCCATCGGATGGAGCACGTTATAGCCCTGCATTCTTTTGTAACGGGATACAATATCTGTCGCCGTGTAGCCTTCAGGATGGCCGACATGCAGCCCTGCCCCTGAAGGATAAGGGAACATGTCCAGCGCATAGAACTTGGGCTTGTCCGCATCCTCTGTCGTTTTGAACGTTTGATGCTCATCCCAGTACTGCTGCCATTTCGGTTCAATCACAAGGGGCTGATAGCCCTGCTGACGTTCTTCACTCATCACGAATTGCCTCCTTAGATTCAAACAGCGATGGCTTCAGGCCATCCTTTCAAAAAAACCTCCCATCCTTAGCTCTTCGGCTAGGGACGGGAGGCTGATTCCGTCATACTGCCCTCGTTCATGGGCATGCCTTGCCCGGTGCTCGCCCTGCTGCTGGACGCATCACGGCGGCTAATGCACAGTCAGCAGCCACCGCTCGCACGCAACGCTGCGACTGCGCCTGACTACCGGAATAGGCTTGGCCATGAGCTACTGGCGGATTTACACTATCTGTATTGTAAAAATTGATGAGGGACATGTCAAGCCTGTGGCGCCTTCACAGCCACGAAGAATAGCCGCTCGCTCTCCTCCCCTGGCGCCTGCAGCGCAAAGTCAGCGAATAGCTCCACCTTGGAGAAGCCTGCGCGCAGCAACGCGCCGCTCAGCCAGGCCGGATCATAGGCGCGCTGGGTATGCGTCTCCTCGATCCGCTGGAATAACGCATCCTGTCCGCTTCCTTCGCGGGCGAAGATGGAGAGACGGTGCTCAATCTCGCAACGCTGCTCATCCAGCTCACATGTCCATATGTAGGCGACGTCGCGATCATCCAGCACGAAGGGCTGCTCCTGCGCATAACGCTCAAGCTGCGATGGCGGATGCACGTCGAACAGAAACACCCCGCCGTCCTTGAGCGCGCGGCACGTCGCTGCGAGCATCTCCTCCACATCCTCCTCCTCCGTCAGGTAGTTGATGCAGTCGCAGAAGGAAATCACGCTGTCTACCTGCTGAGACAGCTCCCACTCCCTCATATCCTGCTGCAGCAGCATGAGCGATCCAGGCTGTGAGCGCAGTTGGCTTGAGCTTGCATCCTCCCATTTGCTCCGGGCAATGGACAGCATATCCGCCGACAGGTCAATTCCGTAAACCTCAAAGCCCGAGCGAGCGAGCGGGATGGCGATCGCTCCTGTCCCGCAGCCGATGTCCGCCACGGATGTCGGCATCCCGTACCGCTCCCAGCATTGGCGGGCAAAGGCCAGCCATTGCGGGTACGGCATATCCTCCATCAAGCGGTCATAGACCGAGGCGAATTGCCGGTATGCTCTCATATGCTCTCCTCCTATGGCTTGTCCGTTTCCCCGCCTGACGCAGCCTGTCCATCCTGCTGAAGATATGTCCAGCTACCTT
The DNA here is from genome assembly GCF_054955055.1 of Paenibacillus sp. J5. Classification (NCBI taxonomy): domain Bacteria; kingdom Bacillati; phylum Bacillota; class Bacilli; order Caryophanales; family Paenibacillaceae; genus Paenibacillus; species Paenibacillus sp. J5. Next base: position 178,060 of record NZ_JBUEDD010000005.1, read on the forward strand.
CCTGTCGAATCTGCCCCTCGCGCATCAGCTTGCCGAGCGCCCGCTTGAAGGCAGACTTGCTAATACCGAACTTCTGCTTGATGACATCGGCAGGTGTCTCGTCCGAATATGGCATGGCGCCATTGGGGCGCTCCTTCAAGAAAGCGAGAATCACATCCGCATCCTGCACCCGGCCAATCTCCTTGCGCGGCGCCATCGACAGATTGACGCGCCCATCCTCGCGGATATGAGTAATGCGCGCCTTCACCCGCTGGCCGACGCGCAGCGTGCCGCTGCGCTCCGCAGCAGGGATGAGACCATAGACGCCAAAGCCGACGACCCCGCCGTCAACCAGCACAAATGAGCCCATCTGCAGCGTCTTCGTTACCCAGCCTTCCACCCAATTGTTGCTCCATGATTGTGGAGCCGGGAACACAAGCGGCGCCAGCTCCGCCTCGGTAGCCGCCTTGGCGATCAGCCGTCCGCTCTTGTCATGCCCCAGCGTGACGAATATCTCGTCGCCACGCTGCGGGCGATATTCGCGCTTCTCGGGCAGCTCCGCCAGCGGCAGCAGGAGCTGACGCCCAAGGCCGATCTCCAGGAAGCAGCCGAGGCGCGGATGAATGTCCGCTACTTGCAGCCTGGCCAGCTCGCCCAATTGGATGAGCGGCTTGCGCATCGTGGCTGCCGGTCGATCCTGGGTATCGAAGAACAGGAATACATCAATCTGGTCGCCAGGCTGCGGGCGGTCGCCCACAATCTCGCTGTAGTGCAGCAGCACATCCTGCTCCCCATCCGTCAGAAAATAACCGTTGGGCGGCACCTCGCGCTCCACCGTCAGCTTCATCGTCGTTCCGGCTACAAGACTCATGCGAATTCCACAACCTTAGCGTCAGACCAGAGACGCTCCAGATTGTAATAGTCCCGCTCATCGCGGTGGAATACATGCACGACCACATCGCCCAGGTCCATCAGCACCCAGCGAGCAGAATCGATCCCTTCAACGCCGCGCAGCCGCCCGCCCTTCTCCTCAACCCGCTTGCGAATCTCGGTGGCAATCGCCTGTACCTGTGTATCCGAGTTGCCGTGGCAGATGACGAAATAATCCGCCACCAGCGATATTCCCATCAGGTTCAGTGCCACAATCCGTCCAGCTTTTTTGTCCTCAGCCGCTTCAGCGGCAATCTGCATTAGTTGCTCCGAGCTTATTGTCAACAGCGTTAGCCTCCCTGTAGTTGTTGTTTGTGTTCAGCCAGCAGCGCATTGCGCGCCAGCACAGTTAACGGATAGATCGTCTTGCGCTGCTCCAACAGAAAACGCAAGGTCGTGTCGAAGCCCGCAACCAGCGCGCCACTCAGGTCGCGCTCCGCCAATAAGCGAATCTCCTCAACCCCTGGAAAACGTCTGCCCGGCTCGATCAGATCAGCCAGCCAGACTACCTTCTCCAGCAGCGTCATGCCTACTCGTCCAGACGTATGATAACGGATCGCATCCAAAATCTCCTGGCTCTCGATCCCATAGTCGCGATAGGCCACGTATGCTCCGGCATGAGCATGCCACAATTCCTTATCGAATTGCAGCACTTCGGTGTGCAGCCCTTCCTCACGAATCGCCTCTTCCATGGCGCCGACGCTCCAATATTTAGCGACATCATGCAATATCGCTGCCTGCTCGGCCGCCACAGGATCGGCTCCGTACTGCTGTGCGAGCTGAATGGACGTCTCCATCACACCAAGCGTATGCTTCCAGCGCTTCTCCGGCATCTGCGGACGAACAGCTTCCATTAGCTTCTCACGATTCATACAGATGATTCCTTTGAATGAATTGAAATACTTTGTCCGGTGTCAAAAAACGAATCGATCGCCCTTCTATCCGGCGCTGGCGAATATCCGTCGAGGATATATCCAGCAGCGGCATCTCGCAGCGCTTCAGCTTGCTACGTACAGCCTCCGGCACCTGCTCCAGCCGCATCGGCGTACCGGGACGCTCCACAGCGATGAAGGAGACGCTCTGCGCCAGCTCCTCGATCCGATGCCACTGAGCCAGATCATTCACCCGGTCAGCGCCAATAATGAACGAGAATTCCCGTCCCGGATACAACCGCTGCAGCTCCGTCACCGTGTCAAACGTATACGAGGTGCAATCTCGTCCCAGCTCCAGATCAAGCGCGCGGAAATGCGGTTGAAAATCGATCGCCCGATACACCATCTCCAGCCGCTGCTCGCCAGAGGCAAGCGGCGCATTGGGCTTGAGCGGTGGATGACCAGCCGGGATGAACCACACTTCATCAAGGCCGCACGCCTCTCTGGCCGATTCCGCAGCCAGCAGATGGCCATAATGAATCGGATCGAATGTGCCGCCCATCAAGCCTACCTGTATCATGGTGTACCCCTCCCCATTTTGAAGCTATGGCAGCTCGATCGTCTTGTGTTCCTTGGATTCCTTGTATAGTACGATCGTTTTGCCGATGACCTGCACCAGCTCGGCTCGCGCGCCTGCCGCCAGCTCCGCGCCGACCTCGCGCGCGTCTTCACCGCAATTGTTGAGCACCGAGATTTTGATCAGCTCCCGAACCTCCAGCGCCTCCTCAATATGACGGATCAAATGCTCGTTCGTTCCACCCTTGCCGACCTGAAAGATCGGCTGCAGATGATGCGCGCGTGAGCGCAAATAACGCTTCTGTTTTCCTGTAAGCATGTCATTGGTTCCTTCTTTCAATTAATATCATGATTTGGCCGCTGCTGCGGCCTCCAGCGCCTGCAGCACACAACTGCGCATCGCTTCAGCCGGCGCAGTCTGGCCCGTCCAGTATTCAAAGGCATACGCCCCCTGATAGATGAACATGCCTAGACCGCCATGAGTGCGGCAGCCAGCCAGACGCGCTTCCCGCAGAAACCGTGTTTCCAGCGGATTGTAGATCAGATCGCTTGCAATGGCGCTCTCCTTGAGCCAGGATGCAGACGCAGGCGTCTCATCGACATAAGGATACATGCCCACACTTGTTGTATTGATAACCAGATCGGCGCTCTTGCACAGCGTCTCCAGCTCCTCCCAGCTTGCAGCCTTCACCTCCGCCATCAAGCTGAAGTCCTCCGCCAATCTCGCAGCGCGCTCGAACGTCCGGTTCGCGACCGCGATGGTTGCCACCTGCTCCTGGGCCAGCCCATAGATGATGCCGCGGGCAGCCCCCCCTGCACCGAGGATAACGACACGCTTGCCTGCCAGATTCGGCTCAACCTCCTCCTTCAGCGACCGCACATACCCGAGGCCATCGGTATTGTAGCCGATCAGCACACCGCTATTATTGACGATGGTGTTCACCGCACCAATCAGACGAGCGCTCTCGTCAATATGATCCAGGTGAGGCATAACGTCAAGCTTATGGGGAATCGTGACGTTCACGCCGCGAATATCCATCGCACGCACGCCGCCGATAAAGGCCGCAAGCTGTGAGGCTGTTATATGAAAGGCGGTGTAGATACCGTTAATTCCCGTCTCGCGGAACGCGCAATTCATCATGAGCGGGGATTTGGAATGGCGGATGGGATCGCCTATTACGCCATACAGCACCGTATGGCTATCAACCCTGTTCCCTTGCTGCACTTGCTATTGCAACTCCCTTCGGTTTCGGTTGATCTGCTAGATCAGCGAATCACGCAGCAGCACCTTGACCCCTTTGGGAAGATGCAGCTCCAACTGCGCACCTGTAGTTGAATTGACCTTGATCCAGCCAAGACCGGAGATGAACAAATCAACCTGCTTGCCGCGCGGCACCCGCAGTGAATGGCGAGTCCATGCTGGCAGCTTGTGCAGCTCTGACTCATCTGGTGGAACAAGCATCCCCCCACGATGCTCAGCATATAGCTCGTCCGCTCGCTCCAGCTTCGTGCGATGAATCTTGAGCCCCTCCGCGATATAGATCGTGAAGGACTGACGCTCTCCCTCTACAAAATCCAGCCGGGCCAACGCTCCAAAGAATAGGGTCTGGCGCGGATTTAACTGATAAACGAGCGGCTTGAGCGTGTGCTCTGGAAGAATCGTCTTGAGCACGCTCCCCGGCACCAGCTCCGTCAGCCTCGTCGAGTAGACAATACCAGGCGTATCAATAATATAGCGCCCATCATCGATCGGGATGCGCACCGCATCCAGTGTCGTTCCTGGGTAGCGCGATGTCGTCAGCTCATTGTCCAGATCGCTGTAATCGCGAATCAGCCGATTGATGAGCGTCGACTTGCCGACATTGGTCGCCCCGACGACATAGACATCACGGTCGCCGCGATACTGCTCCAATGCCTCAATGACGCGCTCAAAGCCGATATTGCGCTTCGCGCTGCACAGGACAACGTCCACAACCTTCAGACCCTGAGCCTTCGCCTGCTGCTGCACCCAATTGCGCAGCCGATTCAGATTGACAGCCTTAGGCAGCAGATCGACCTTGTTCACGACCAGCAGCACCGGATTAGCCCCGACGAACCGTTGCAGGCCAGAGATCAGACTGCCCTCAAAATCGAATAGATCGACAATATGAACGACCAGGCTGTCCGTATTGCCGATGGCGCCCAGCAGCTTCAAGAACTCGTCATTGTCTACGGCCACGGAGGCCGCTTCATTATAATTTTTAATACGGAAGCACCGCTGGCAGATCGCCGGCTCGCGCGAAATTGCAGATTCCGGCACATAGCCGACCTTGCTCTTGTCCTCTGTCTGCAGTTGCACGCCGCAGCCTGCGCATTGATGAGGACGTTCTGTCTTTACATGCTCTGTCACTTCTTTTCCTCCTTGGGCCATAGCCCTTTTTTACGCAACTGGTATAGTGCCAGCTTCTCGATCTGCCTGTTCACTCTGGTCATGAGACCTTCGTCCTTAGGCGCAATCGGAGTTACCAATATGGTATGCAGCCCCATGCGACGTCCACCCAGCATATCCGTCAGCATCTGATCTCCAATCACCACGGTCTGCTGCGGCTGCAGCTTCATCAACTGCAACGCCTGTCGGAACGCTCGCATAGCAGGCTTGCGGGCAGCATGAATATAAGGTATATGAAGCGGACTCGCAAAGGCAGAGACTCGGGTCTGATTATTATTGGATACAATCACAACCTGAAATCCGCTCTGCTCCACCTGTTTAAGCCAAGTGATCAGCTCGGGCGTGGCGAGCGGCTCCTTGGCTCCTACCAGCGTATTGTCCAGATCGGTAATTATGCCTTTCATTCCTAGCGCCTTCAATTGTTCCAAATCAATATCATAGATGGTATTCACGATGACACTGGGAAGCAATCGTTTGAACATGCCATTACTCCCTGATTTTTTATTGATGGTACATAGCTCAAACTATACCACATCTGCCGATTTTGATGCAAAGAAGAAAAATAGCCGACAAACCGCCTGAAGCTGCGGCATGCCGGCCATACTTGTCCAAGAACGGTGCTCCTTATCGGTCAAATACAGCGTCTGACTATAAGCGCCCTCGTACCGTCTTCGACAATGCCAGGAACCGCTCCAGCTCCTCCAAGGAGGCAGCCTGCCCGCTGTACTTGGCTCGTTCGAACAGCGACAGCAATTCTGCAAACTCCGGTTTCAATCCCGGCCATTCCCTGCTCCATGCTGTCATCGTCTCTCTCGCCGTCTCTTGCTCGGAGAGACTCAGCCCCTTGCGCTTGCCATAGCGGAGCAGCTTGCCCATCTCCCATACGATTCGCTGACTGGCTGTAAACTTGCGGAACCGATAGCGAATCAGAGCATCGATAATCTGCCTGCGGCGATACACAGCCCATGCCGCCAGAGCAGCAAGCAGCGCCAATCCGATATATCCGGTCACTTGGGTCGACACTGTCGTCGCCTTCTCCTTCGGCTTCTCCTGCTGCGTCTTCTCCTCCGTTTCCGGCAGTGGCAGCTCCGGCACCGTACTGGACTGCAATTCAGCATAAGGAAAGGTAAACCCTGCTGTCGGCTCGAACGGAATCCAGCCGTATCCTTCGAAGTACGCCTCCACCCACGAATGCGCGTCCGCATTGCGAACCGTATACGTGCCGGCGCCATCCGGGTTAACGGCCATCTCCTCCGAGGGGTAGACCATCAGTTGATCGAGCGGGAGTACACCAGGCGCATAGCCCTTCACCCAGCGTGTCGGAATGCCGATCGTGCGGCCCATGACCGCCAGTGCGCTGGAGTAATAGTCGCAATAGCCCTCCAGCACCTCAAACAAAAAGGCATCCACAAAGTCGCTGCTCTTGCGCCGCGACAAATCCGGTGTATTCGTATAGACAAAATTATTTTTGAGATACGTTTCGAGCGCCTTCATCTTATCATATGGATTATCGGCTGCCGCCGTAATCTGAACGGCTAGTTCGGTCACTCTCTGGGGCAGCTCCGCCGGCAACTGTACATACATCCGGTTCTGCTGCGAGCTGCCGAGGCTGGCAGCCGCCTGGCGCAAGCCTGGCTCATCCAGCACAGGCAGGCTGGAGATGATCGTATACGCCGAGGGATACGGAGCAGAAGACTGAACCTCCGGCCACCTCAGCTCCCAGGAGGAGGCATGCCAGCTCATCCGGTTAGGAGGCAGCGTATCCTCCTCTCCATATTCCACTGCCATGAGCCGCTCAATCGGCGCCGCTGCAAACAGCACCGGATACGGGTCCTCCCGCACCATTTTGACCGTCTGGGTCACCTTGATCCTGTCGCTGCCTTCCGTCGGCCCCCCCTCGAGCGGTAGCGGCTGATCCAGCGCCAGCCCGATCACAGATGGCTCGCGCCGTTCGGCATCGCTCTTGGACCACCCGTCCCCAGAATAAAAGGCCTTCGTCTCCCCGCGCCAGTAGCTGCGGCGGTTAGTCGTAACCTCCATCACCGTCGAGTAGTCGAACTGAAAGCCCCCGCCCAGCGAATCATCCTGCCGACTATAGCCCGAACGGCTGTCGCGGGCCCCAGAGAGAGAATTGGACAGCCCCTTGTCCCCAACGAAGGAAGGGACAGCTTCGCCGCGCGATTCCTTCCAGATCGTATAAGGGTCCTTGAGGAGCGGAGCAATCGACGGGACGAACAGGCCAGACGACATGACAAGAGCAATAATAAGCAGTGCAGGCAGAAATAGCCCTGCCGGGTACTCGCGAAGGTCATTCCAGCTATCGGGATGCTTGATTTGAAACTGGGCAAAATGATCGGCAACAAGCCAGATCAGCCCAATGAAGATCGTCCATGCGATATTATCCCAGAGCGGGAGCGGCGTGAAGGAATCGGCAATCAGCAATATCGCCAGCACGCTCCCGGTAATCGTGATCATCTGCGACCTTCCCTGTACCCACAGGGCAAACAGGTGAATGACGATCCCTACCGCCAGACTGATCCAGATGAATGGCTCCAGTTGAGCCCAGTTGGCAGCGGCCTCCCCCAGCCACAAGCGCGGATCATCGAATAGGCTCGCTTGAATCGCCTGCCATTGAAAGCCGGTGACATGCATATTTATACCTAGCCATAGTGCGCCTTGCACAAGCAGCCGCACGGCACGCGGGCCGGGCAGCAGAAGCTCCGTCAAGACAACCGTCAGCAGCAAGCCTTGAACAACGGCATAGGTTTCCTCCCACCAAAAGCCTTCAAGCACCTCAAAGCATTGCCATAGCAGGGCGACGACAAACAGATAACGCAGCCGAAGCATCCAGTTGCTCGCACGGCTCCAATACCCTTTCTTAAACCATGTAAGCACGCTGCCCGCCTCCTTCCAGTACACCAGGAAGCTCTTGCAGGCTCTTCACTGTGTAGATCGACCAGCCGCGACGCATAATGATTTGTTGCCACTGATCCTCATCGGGCGAAGGTGCAGCCTCTCCGTCAATGTAGATCAGGCAGGGCTGCAGTCCCTTGCGGTCCAGCCATTGCATGGCGCGAACGATCTCCTCCCCGCCCTGGGGGCTGATGATCACCGCGAGCGAGCCATGTACCAGACCCTGCTCCGCCTGACGCAGCGCCCTCGATAGCGGCAACTGTGAGTCATTCTCGACGCTAACCAGATGATTGATCACTTCATTGCGATGCCCCAACGAGGCGCGCGGCTCCCACACATCAAGCTGGGCGCCGACGGAGACGAAGCCCATCGCATTCTCATTGCGCAATCCAAAATCGAGGAGCGAAGCCGCGCTGGAGACGGCCAGCTCGAATAGCTCGGGACGCGAGTAAGCGACCTGGCTCCGGTCCAGCACAATGATCGATCGCGGCATAGCCTCCCGCTCGAATTCCTTGGACTTCCACTTGCCGGTACGGGCGGTTGCATTCCAGTGAATGCGGGAGAGGCGGTCGCCGTACAGATAGTCGCGAACCCCGTTAAGCTGAGTCGTCTCCTTCGAGGAACGAGCAGCAGCCGTATGGGAGTATGGACCCTTGAAGCCGCGCCGCATCTGGCTCCATGTGCGGATGGATACCGTCTTGGGCAGCACACGGAAGGCGTCCTCCGCATGAAAGGAGCCGGTGTGCTCGATCAAGCCGAATATATCCTTGGTCGCGCAGCGTGTGGGCGAGAAACGGTAGACGCCCCGCTGCAGCGGCGGCGTCAAGTAATGCACGCCGCCGCTTCGCCTCAAATCCGGCACGAAGGACACTTCAAACATCAGGTCCTTCCCGCCTTGGCGAACAAGCCGCTCACGCAGCAGCACATAGGGCACCGGCCAGTAGCCAGGCACCTTCACCTTCAGCTCGACTTCAAGTCGGCTGCCCGCGCTTAGAGCCGCTTTGGCGGCTCCGGGATGCATCACCCGCCGCTCACCCTGCACACGACGGATGCCGCTCCAGCGTCCCAGAAACAGATAGAGCAAGAGAACATTAAATATAAGGAAGATCATCAGCGCGGCCTTGCCGCCCTGGAACAATACGAACACAAGCGAGCTTGCATATAACGATGCGGTCACCCACCAGCGGTACGGATTCAGACCCAGATTGTTCATTCCTACCGCTCCAACCGGACAGGAACCTTGGTGTGAGCTACGATGTCCTCAAGAATATCCTCCGGCCCAAGACCATTAATTCTAGCCTCTGCCTGGAGCAGCAGCCGATGCCCGAGCACAGCCCCGGCAAGCTCCTTCACATCGTCGGGTATGACAAAGGTCCGTTCATTCAGGAAGGCATGCGCCTTGGCCGCAGCCATGAGCGACAGCGCGGCGCGCGGGCTTGCCCCAAGCTGTATCGCCTGATGCTCCCTTGTGCTGCGCACGATACGCACCAGATAATCTGCAATCGCCTCATCGACATGTACGCTGCGGGTACGTTGCTGCAAGCGGATAATATCTTCGATGTCAGCCACCTGCTCCAGCCTGTCTGATGGCTGCCCCGCCTGGTGCAGCAGCAGCATCTGCTTCTCCGTGTCCTCATCCGGGTAGCCGAGCGTCAGTTTCATCATGAAGCGATCCAACTGAGCCTCAGGCAATATATAGGTTCCTTCAAATTCAATCGGATTCTGTGTAGCAAACAGCAGGAACGGCTCCGGCAGCTCGTGTGTGAAGCCATCCACGCTCACCCGACGCTCCTCCATCACTTCCAGCAAAGCGGACTGGGTCTTCGTCGTCGCCCGGTTGATCTCATCGGCAAGCACGATGTTGGCCACAACCGGGCCAGGGCGGAACATAAATTCCTCCTGCTTAGGGTGATAGATCGAGACACCGGTTATATCCGTAGGTAGCAAATCCGGGTTGCATTGTATGCGGCGAAATTGTCCGCCTATCGAACGGGCCAGCGCTTTGACCAACTGGGTCTTGCCTGTGCCCGGCACATCCTCCAGCAATACATGGCCTCCGGCCAATAGCGCCGTCAACAGGCGCGTAATTTCAGTCTGCTTGCCCAGGATACTGGATTCAAGATTACGTCGAATCGTGGTGCAGAGCTGCATGTCATTATAGTTCTGGTCCAATTCCATCCCTCCCGGTAATTAATACAGTCCAAAGGCTGCCGAATATGTATGGAACAGGATTTTCTTGTGGTTCCAACAGGCGACCAAGCAGGAATAGCCGTATACTCTCATTCTACTAAATTGCCAGGAGGGCGTACATCTTATTTTTTGCCAAAAAAAATTGGAGGATCACACAGATCCTCCAATTACTTGTTTGATTATCCTTTTGGCTTGACCACCAGCGCTGCCAGAAACGAAAAGATGATCGCTGCCGAAATTCCCGCGCTTGTCACCTTGAATATCCCGGTAATAATGCCAATCCACCCCGTATCGTGCAGCTCGGTCAATGCTCCGTGCACGAGCGAGTTGCCGAAGCTCGTAATCGGAACCGTCGCTCCCGCCCCAGCGAACTTGATCAACGGCTCGTACAGTCCGACCCCATCGATGATAGCTCCGGCAACGACCAGCGAGGCCATCGTATGCGCCGGCGTCAGCTTCAGCAGATCGAACATGAGCTGGCCGATCACACAGATGGCTCCACCTACCAAAAACGCCCATAGAAATTGCATGTCATTGTCCTCCTTCTATTGAGACCGCGTGCGCAATGCACGGAATCGATTCTCCCTGCTGATAGGAAAGCGGGGAGAGCAGCGCGCCGGTGGCCACGACCAGCATACGCTTCAGCTCCCCCTTGCGGATACGATCCAGCAGATGACCGTAAGTCACTACGGCAGAGCAGGCACAGCCGCTGCCTCCGGCCTGCACAAGCTGCTTTTGCTTCTCCATATCATAGATCATTAATCCGCAGTCGCCGAACTGTGTCTCGCCGATCGGGACGCCGCTGCGCTCCAGCAGTTCCGTGGCAATCTGATGCCCGATGGAGGCCAGATCGCCAGTCACAATCAGATCATAGTCCTTCGGCGTGCGGCCGGTATCCTCCAGATGCGCCTGAATCGTATCGACCGCTGCGGGCGCCATCGCCGCTCCCATATTGAATGGATCGGTAATGCCCAGATCGACAATCTTGCCAATCGTCGCACAGGAGATGACGGGCCCAGCCCCTGCTTCCGCCACGATCGCCGCGCCCCCGCCGGTTACGGTATACTGCGCTGTCGGCGGCTTCTGCGAGCCATATTCGGTCGGGTAGCGGAACTGCTTCTCCGCCGTGCAGTTATGACTGCATACACCTGCCAGCACATGCGTTGCCGATCTGGAATTGACGAGCAGCGCCGCCAGCGCCAGCGACTCCATCGAGGTCGAGCAAGCTCCGAAGACGCCCAGATAAGGCAACCCGAGATCCCTGGCGGCAAAGCTGCTGCTAATGATCTGATTCAGCAGGTCGCCTCCTACATAGAACTGCAGCTGCTCCTTGCGGATGCCGGCATTGCGAATCGCAAAATCTGCGGCCTGCTCCATAAGCAGCCGCTCTGCCTTCTCCCATGACTTCTGCTGCATATCCAGTTCAGGGTGCACCAGATCAAAGCAGGAGGCCAGCGGCCCGTCCCCTTCGTCCGGCCCGACAATGGCCGCTGAGCCGATGATGACCGGACGGTTCTCAAACCACCATGTTTGCTTTCCGCGCAGCATCTTATTGTCCCCCCGTCCCGAGGATAAGGTGAACGATACCGACAAAGAAGGCTGCCACGGTGCCAAATACGATAACCGAGCCCGCAAGCCGGAACATGTGTCCGCCGACGCCAAGCACCAGCCCTTCGCTACGATGCTCCAGCGCAGCGGAGCACATGGAGTTGGCAAAGCCTGTCACCGGTACAGCCGAGCCCGCCCCTGCCCATTGCGCCAGCTTGTCGTATACGCCTAGGCAAGTGAGGATAACCGCCAGCAAAATCATGACGGCGACCGTCGGATTGCCTGCTTGGGTCTGGGACATCTTAAAGTAGTGCATAAACATGGTCTGAACACATTGGCCGATCAGGCAAATCCCGCCGCCTACGAGGAAGGCGCGCAGACAGTTTTTGCCGATGGAACGCGAAGGCTCGCGGTTTTTGGCAAATTGCTTGTATTCCTTGCTGGACATCGCAATTTTCTTGTACTTGCCGCTCCCGGCGCTTTTTGTAGTCAAGCTCATCCCTCCTTTTGCTTTAAGACCATTATTTGTCGACTTCTAGCATGTTATGTATGCCAGGATATGTCATGGGGGTAGGTATCAGGGCATCCTCCGAACGAAAAAAAAAAGCGCATCGCTCATTGCTGAGCCATACGCTTATGTTCTATTGCCTGTAGAGACCTGGCTAATCCGCGAGACCGACTCGCGTACAACAAGCTCCGGCAGCACCTTCATGCTCTTGCTGCTCTTCGCTCCTGCGATCATGTCGCACAGCCTCTTCGCTGCCAGCCTCCCAACTTCGTTGCCCTTGAGCGAGATCGTTGTCAGCTCGGGGATACAGTCCGATGCGTAGGGAATATCGTCAAAGCCTACGAGCGAAAGCTCCTCCGGGACGCGAATGCCCGCCTTGCTCGCCGCCTTCAGCATGCCGACAGCCACCAGATCATTGGCACATAGCACCGCCGTTGGTCGCTCGGGAAGAGCGAGCAGATGATGCAAGAACTGCTTGCCGCTCTCGACATTGAATCCGCCATCCAGCATCCATTCCTTGCGTATTGCAATGTGATTGGCTCTCATCGTCCGGGCAAAGCCCTGTCTGCGCTGACGAGTGTTCGAAAGCTGGGTGTACCCGCCGGCAAATGCAATATGACGATGTCCCGCATCTATGAGGTATTGAGCTGCCAGCGACGCGCCTTCCTGCTCGTCCACATAGACGCGCTGTATTCCCGTGCCGGGCATACAGCCATTGACGAGCAGCAGCGGGACTCGCTTGCTAACCTCAACCGCCTCTCTGACCAGATGCTCGGCAGGCTTGGCCAGATTGACCCGCCCTCCAATCCAGATCATACCGTCAATCTGCTTTTCCAGCAGCAGGCTTACATAATCCGATTCCCGTTCATACTGCTCCGATCCTGTGCCCAGTGTCGAGACCGTATCGCACAGGAACATTGTATAGCCTTGGCTGCGAGCCTCCTGCTCCAGTCCAGCCAGCAAGGCAGGAAAGAAGGGGTTCGTCATGTCTGGGATAATCACGCCAATCATGCCGGTCGATTTCTTGGACAGGCTGCGAGCCAGCGCATTGGGCTGGAACTGATGTTTCCGAATCAAGGCTACGACTTTGTCTCTGGTTTCCTTCTTAACCGGGGCTGTGTTGTTCAGCACACGCGACACGGTCGCTACCGATACATTCGCCTCGCGGGCAATATCATAGATGGTGACCGCCTTCATCGGGCACACTCCTTTTTGCTTGCGTGTTCGATAAGCTGCTTATCTAGCCTCCAGCGGCAGCAGCACAACAGCGGCCTGCTTGCCGCTCAGTTGCAGCCCGCTCTGCTTGGTTCCGTTGCCCGCAAGGTCGCGAACCAGACGCTCCAGCAATTCCTTCGCCTTGGCGCCCTCCTTGCCCTGGATGCGCACGACAAGCTGCACGCTGATGCCGCCCTCAAGCAGCTTGGCGGCCTGCCTCAGCTTGGTGTCATAATCATGGTCCTCGATATGCGGTGTAAGCCGCAGCTCCTTCACCTTGGCGCCTGCGCCCTCCTGGCGCTTGGCAAGCGGCGCCTGCTGCTTCGCCTTGCCCCTGGCCTCCAGCTTGCAGGGGGGAGGGCTGGACATCAGCGAGAGGCAGACCAGATCAGCCTTGGCCTCTCGTGCCATCGCAAGCGCTGCCTCCCGTGTCACGATCCCCAAATCCTCGCCCTGTAGTCCGGTCAGTTGAACCTCTGCGGCCTTGATCTTCTCATTCATAATTACGGCTGCCATATGTACCACTTCCTTATGTAAAAATACGGTCAAATGATGAGAGTTAGCTGTACCCTATTGTACATTCGCGCTGCTCAAGCAGCAACTATAAGCGGGAATATGCAGTCACTGGGACGCAGCAGACCTCTCCGAAGCAATGCTTCGTCCCACTCTCCGCCCGCTAGCGGGCAAAGCAGCAAGAAACCGCCCGGGTCGATGAGCCGGACGGTTTCTAAAGACAAGGGGGGCTGACTGCTGTCACAGCCATCAGAGTTGGCAGGGGGAATGGACTAGAACTGCCACAAGCACAAGAGCGCGGCCAGCAGCACGTAGCCTATCAATATAAGGAGCAGTTGCCTTTGCTGTCTGGTCACAGCATACACCTCTCTCTTATAGACTTGCAGAGCATACCCCAGTGTATTCGGTGAACGGCCCGACTGTGCGCCCCCCATCCAAGCTGCAGATCGCCTTTTCGCCCCATACTGCGTTGAACAAGCATTCGGCCAGATCTGATCGTTCAGAGTGCTCAGACGCTCCCTAATGATTGTTCCCTTTGCCGTTGCTTTTCTTGTCAGAGGAGCGGGTAGTCGTATTTTTTGCTCCATGTCCCTGCTGCTTCGCCATTACACATCGCCTCCTTCACTCGTTAGCGTATGCCATGGCCGTCCGCTTTATAGCTGTCGCGTTCACCCCACTTTCTTCCTTCCAGGTTGCACATTCAAGCTGGCGAACAGCTCCTATAACCTTCTTCTCCACATATGGTCGCGCGCCAAGCGCAACCTGCCAGCAGCCGCAACCGCGTCGGCCTCTGCATGGTGTGTCAGGTAATAACGCAGCTTGACCAGCAGTCCTCTTCATCGTCTACCAGCCCCCAAGGAGGTCACCCTGTTCACTGGACTTGCTTTCGTGCATCCTGATGGTCTAGCGAGGCCCCTTTGCCGCCTCGCTAACGCTTGTCAATCTCGGAGAAGCTCGCGAGCGCCCACAGCTTCCAAGCAGCATAGGCGGAGGCATGACGCTTGGTTATGCTGTTCCCCCGCATGCGCAGATGGTATAACGCCGCGGGAATATACTCCGAATCATATTGCCGAAGCAGCCGAATGAGCATCTCCATATCCTCATAGAGCCGGCCGTAGAACGGGTCCGCCTGCCGCCAGCCCCCCTGCTCCCGCAGCGCGGACAGCCGGTATAGACGAGGCAACAGCGGCCGAGCCCGCTCCAGCAGTCGGCGGCTGTCAGCAACCGGAGCAGCCTGGTGCACCCCCCGGATGATCAACTGGTGCTTGCTGCGCTCCTGCCATTCCCAATAGTCGCTATGGAGCAGGGCGACGCCATCACTGGCTGCGGCGGCTGCGGCGGTCAACTGTTCAATGGCATCACAAGACAGCCAATCATCGGCGTCCAGCTCCAGCAGCCAACTGCCGCGCGCTACTGCAAGAGCTGTATTCAGAGCGGTAGCCTTGCCACGATTGCGATCATGGCGGAGTACATAGATTGGTGCAGCAGGAAACAGGCTCGCCATAAGCTCGCCAACATCCGTGGGAGAGGCATCATCCACAATAATCAGCTCCCAGTTGTTGCTCGTCTGCTTCAATACACTGCGCACCGCCCACGGCAGATATTCCTCATCTTTATATACACAGATTACAATTGTTATCAGTGCTGTTGTACCCGATATGATGCTGTCGTCTGCCGCCGAGGGTCCAACTGCTCCAGCAGGTGCGGTTACTGTCAAGGAAGCGCCGTCACCTTCAGCAGCAGGCGGGGTTAGCTGGACAGTGCCGCCAGCAGCCCTGCCTGTCACATAGGATGCAGGCGCTTCCAACAGCGGGCGTACCGCAGCCCATTCTTCCTCGCGACGTTGCCAGGCTGGCGGACGTTGAATCGGAGGACGATAGCTGGAGGTGACCAGCTCCGATCCGTCGCTGCGTGAGGCAAGCTGACAGTATTTATCGTAAGCGACATAGTCCTGGAACGGCAGTAGCCGCTCATCAGCAAATCCATGACATTCGCCGCTAACCAGAAGTCTCCTGTTCCATAGCATAATTTCCTGAGGGTACAGCGGCGTGCGCTGCTGTGCCGGGGAACGAAGCGCCGAATGGATACATAGCCAGCCCAGGCCCTCCTCCTCCATCCTTCTTCTCCAGCCTGCCGCCTCCTCTCCAAACACATGCAGCAGCACCGCCCCGGCCGGGATGACCATGACAAGCGCTGCCTCAGGGTGCTCCCCCAGCCATCTATTCATCAAGCGGCCCGCAGGCTGCTCGACCGGGACGATCACAGCTTGCGGCAGCAGCACTCCGGCCGCCCTTACAGTCATGCGGGCGGCTGGAGTGCGGGTATAATTCAGCACAAAAACAAGCATCATCCATCCCCTCTCCCGAATGAACGGTTCCATCCTTTAATGGTTATGCAGCATACAACGCTTACATACATTGCATTAAATCATCTGCAAAAGGGGAGGGCAATGATGGCTGTGATTGTGCTTTTCGCTTAACCTATCGATTGCTGCCGCTCGACCGACTCCTTCATCCATATGGTGCTGCATCGTCTGAGAGAGCCGGGAGATTGCAGCGCACGAATACGCTATGCGATGAAGCATACTTGGGCAGCGCGGGTACAGGAGCTGACACAGGCTATTCCTGTCCTGTCAGCCGAGTAACGCCAGGCTGCTTCGCTTCATTCACATATAACTGGAACACATCAGGACGGCTGTAATGACCGACGGCATCGAAATCATAGCGGCTCTGCACAACCTTGGCCATATCCAGGTCTGCAAGCAGCATTCCTTCCTCATCATATAACGGCGGCGCCGCATAGTTGCCCAGCGGATCGACGATGGCACTGCCGCCGTTGCAGAGTGTCGCCTCGTCTGCAGCTATATCGTCATAGCAAGCCAGATCCTGAGGATACATGTCCTTGGTCACATACTGGTTGCTAGACAATACGTAGCAGCGGCCTTCACAGGCAATGTGGCGGATGGTCGATTGCCACGTCTCCCTGGCATCCGCAGTAGGCGTAAGCAATATATCGATGCCCTTGGCATACATCGCCGTTCGGGCGAGCGGCATGTAATTCTCCCAACAGATCAAGCCGCCGATCCGTCCAAACGGCGTGTCGATGACTGTCAGCGTGCTGCCATCCCCTTGCCCCCACAGCAGCCGTTCTGATCCGGTTGGCACCAGCTTGCGATGCTTGCCGAGCAGACTTCCATCCGGGCCAAAATACAAAATGGTGTTGTACAGCGTAGCCCGGCTATATTCTGTATCTCGCTCTACAACGCCGACTGCCAGATGCAAGCGATGCTGCCTGGCAAGCGCCCCGATCTGCCTGCATTCGGCACCTGGAACATCAATCGCGCTCTCCCAATAGCGTGCCCAATCCAGCCTTCCCTCCGCACTGCGACTCCCGACGCGCGCACCCATGGACAGCCCCCGTGGATAACCGGGAACGAACACCTCAGGAAACACGACCAGCCCCGCTCCCTGCTCAGCCGCTCTAGCCGCCCATATGGACAGCTTGTCGAGCGCAGAGCTCCTGTCAAACAGCATGGGCGCAGATTGAATCACTGCTGCACGAACCTTCTGACCGCTCATCCTCACTCCCCCTTCCCGTTTGTGTTATCTGGTCACAATATAAATGGATAGCAATACGATGCTGACGACAGCAGATACAACGTAGAACATGGTCAGACGCGTCCATTTTTTGCCCATATTTTGACCGTATGTCGGATCACCCTTGGTGTTTTCCTTGGAGTGTCCCACTAGCAGCGTTGCCAATACCGCAATCAGTATTACAATAACGACGAGAATATAGCTCATGCTCATCCCCCCTTTATGTTAACAATAACCGAAACCGGATGGTCATGTAACCATCCAATTATCGAGCAATTTCCCCCTCCAGTTCAATGGCATCGTATAAAATAATAACCGTCGTTCACCGTATGTTCATAAACCTTGAGGCTCGCGGCTTGCATCTGGATAGGAAGCCGTACAATAATAACGATGACGGAAATTAAGAAAAGAGCAGGAACGCAAGCTGATCGCCGAGTGCTGATGATTGGCGGCGGATACAGCAGCACGCTGTGCTGTGTCTGTCCCAGACCTTCACCAATACCGCGCACAGCAGCTTGCGGATATGATATACGGGGAGCGAAGCAAAGTGTGGAAGCCTAACCGAGAGAGCAAGCAGCCCATCTATCGGCAGATCGCAGCGGAGCTCGAGCGCAGCATCGCTAGTGGCGAGCTGCCTCCTGCAAGTACGCTGCCTTCCGAGCGGAGGCTTGCGCAGCAGCTTGGCGTGAATCGCAGCACGATTATCCAGGCCTATGACGAGCTGCGTGCCGCTGGACTCGTAGAGAGCGCTATAGGCAGCGGCACGCGGGTCAGCAGCAGCAAATGGGGCGTCCATTCCGCCCAGGCTCCAAACTGGCAACGATACACGGACGGCGGCGCATTTCTGCCCAATCTCCCGCTCATGCGCAAGGTACGAGAGGCGGCGCAGCGCGGGGAAGGGATGATTGATCTGGCCAGCGGCGAGCTGTCAGAGGACTTATTCCCCGGTGAGCTCGTGCAGTCCATCCTACAGCAGCGGCCGTTCAGCGGCTATCTGGGCTATGATGACCCCCAGGGCAATCTGGCGCTACGGCGGGCGATCGGCCGCTTTCTTCACCGTTATCATGGATGGGAGGTGTCGGAATCCTCCATTCTGATCACGTCGGGATCGCAACAGTCGCTGTATCTGATTAATCAATGTCTCCTCTCTCCCGGAGATGCGGTAGCTCTCGAGGCGCCCTCCTACAGTTATTCGTTATCCATGTTCCAATCTGCAGGCTTGCGCATCTTCCGGCTGCCTGTCCACGATAACGGAGTGGACCCTGAGGATATACTGCGGCTACACCGCGAGCACCGGATTCGGATGATTTTCCTTAATCCGAACTTCCAGAACCCGACCGGCACGGTCTTGGCGGCGGACAAACGCAAGCAAGTGCTGGCGGCAGCCTCCTCGCTGGGCATCCCGATCGTCGAGGATGATCCGTTCAGCCTGACCGCCTTCAGCGGCGCTCCGCCGCCGCTGCTCAAGTCGGCCGATCGAGATGGCAGCGTGCTGTATGTCGGCACCCTGTCCAAGATCGCCGCCTCCGGCCTGCGCATCGGTTGGATGGTGGGGCCGCGCGCGGTCATTAGCCGCCTGTCGGATGCGAAGCAGCAGATGGATTTCGGCCTCGGCAGTCTCTCGCAATGGGCCGCCGCAGAGCTGCTGGAGCATCCCAGATTCCACAGCCATCTGTCGTCGCTGCAGCTCTCGCTGCTGGAGAAGCAACTGGAGATGGAGTCCGCCCTTAATGATCTGATGCTAGGCAAGCTTACATATACACCCCCACAGGGCGGGCTGAATCTGTGGTGCAAGCTTCCTCCTGGCATCGACGAGAGCCGTCTGCTCGACGAGGCGATTCGGCGCGGCGTAGTGTTCGTACCCGGCAGCGTATATGGGGCTGAGCCCGGCTTCATTCGGCTCTGCTATGCCCGGCCGCCCTATGCGGACATTCGGCCTGGCATCGCCGCACTGGCTGCCGCGCTGGAAGCAGTGGAATGGCGGCCAGGGCACTGAGCTTGAGCTTCAAGGAAGCAGCATGACGAGAGCAGCATGACCGCGCATGTGACCTAATTCGGGCCTGTCCGCCAGATGGCACGATACGCCAGAGCAGAGCAGGGCAGACGGCGGGCACAATGCTTGTTCAGCCGCCGCCTGATGCCTGCATGGCGGGAGCGACGGCTACCCCATATGAGGCTCGCCGCTATCCAGCAGCGCCGCATTAATGCCGTTCAGCAACGCGATCCCGCTCGCTTTGATAATATCGGTATCTAATGCCCTGCCACAGTAGATGCGGCCTTCATGCTCGATGCGGATCGTGACCCGGCCGATGGCCTCCTTGCCGCGCGACAGGCTGTTGATCTTATAATCCTTCAGCTCCACCTTCATGTCCGTCAGGCTGCAAATCGCGGTGTACAGCGCATCGATCGGCCCATCTCCGATCGCACTCCCTGCCACCGTCTCCTGCCCTCTTCGCAGTTGCACCGTTGCCGTAGGGCTGAGTGAATTCGCAATGACCTGGAAGGATGCCAGCTCATACAGTCTGCTGTTGCTCTGATCCAACGTGCGATGGCCGGATACAAGCTCGAACACATCATGATCGTAGACCTCCTTCTTCGCATCAGCCAGAGCCAGGAACTTCTGGAACAGCGACTCGAAGTCATCGCCCTCTCCCGCTGCAAAGCCCAGCTTCTCCACCGCATTACGGAAGGCATGGCGACCGGAACGGGCGGTCAGGATAAGCTCCATGCTCTCCCCGCCGATCTCCTCGGGAGACATAATCTCATATACATTTTTATCCTTGAGCAAGCCATCCTGGTGAATGCCAGAGGAGTGTGCAAAGGCGTTCTCGCCAGTAATCGCCTTGTTGACCTGAACATCCAGCCCGGTCAGATGAGTTAGCAATCTGGAGGTTCGCAGCAGCTCCTTCGTATTAATCGCGGTCGAGCAGCCAAAGTAATTCTCTCTCACCTTCAGCCCCATGACCACCTCCTCCAGCGAGGTGTTCCCGGCTCGCTCGCCAAGCCCGTTAATTGTGCATTCGACCTTCTGCGCGCCATTCTTGATCGCTGCGAGTGTATTGGCAGTTGCCAGCCCCAGATCATTATGGCAGTGGACGCTCAGGATCACCCGGTCATCGAGGTTTCTGAGCCGTTCGTTAATGTTGCGAATCAGTTCCCCGAATTCCTCCGGCACCGCATAGCCGACCGTGTCCGGCACATTAATGATCGTCGCGCCCGCCTTGACCACCGCCTCGATTGTCCTCCACAAATAATCAAAGTCCGACCGCGAGGCGTCCTCTGTCGAGTATTGCACCTGGGGCAGCAGCGTGCGCGCATACTTGACCGCATCCACCCCCATCTGCATGACCGCATCTCTGGAACGGTTGAATTTCTTCTCGACATGAATATTCGAGGTGCCCAGTACGATATGAATAAATGGCTGCTGTGCGAGCTTAATGCTCTCGTAGACGCTGTCGATGTCGCTCTTCACCGCCCGGGCGAGTGCCGTAATCGAGACGCGATCCCCGACAGTCCGCGCAATCTCCTGTACCGCCTGAAAATCCCCCAGCGACGAAGCCGGAAAGCCTGCCTCGATGATGTCAACGTTCAACTGTTGGAGCTGACGGGCAAACTCGACTTTTTGGTGCATGTTCAGCTTCGCTCCCGGCACCTGTTCTCCATCCCGCAACGTAGTATCCAATACCATAATGCTTCTTGTCATTGTCCATTCCTCCTTGGAAAATAAAAAAACCCCGTCTCTAAAAATAGAGACGAGGTTGAACCCGCGGTACCACTCTAATTCATTTCCATAACGAAATGAGCTCATTCGATGGCCATCACCATCTATCCCTGTAACGGGGGAAGCCGTCTGTCCCTACATTGTCGGGAAGCTGTTCATAGACGAGTTCACAATGAACGCTGCTGCCGTTTCACACCACCCAACGGCTCTCTGGAAGCTCATTCATTCCTACTAATTCTAATCGTAACATTTCGTTATGAGATTAAGGGTCATTATAGTGCAGTCCGCTCGGGTTGTCAACGCCCCTGCTCTGTCGCTTCCGACTGATTGAGCTGACGGACGGCTACATCCACATTCAAGGCATGGCCGTCCCGGCTTGTTACCTGCACCTTCCACTCCCCGGCTACGCCGCTGCCATCTGCCATACGAAAACGGCGAGTCAGTTGCTTTCCAGGCGCAACATCCTCGTAGTCGAAATCCATGCCGCTCGTCTCCTCCATAACCTTCACGATCACCTTTCTGGAGGCGTTGCAGTTATGCACGTACACCTGGAGCTCATTGCCATTGTCCGGCGCCAGCGTGAAGCTGTTCGTAAAGCCACCCCCTTCGCGGGTAGCCCGCTCCAGCCAGATTCCCGAATCCGTCTCATCGTCCAGGGGCTCTGCGGAGGACAGCATTTCCTTCGGCCCCGATGAAGACGTTGCCGCGTCACCCTGCTCTATCATCTCCACCCCTGACTGCTCGTGGACTTCAACGTTTCCCGTCACTGTAGCAACGACGAGGTATGACCCTGCAGCCAGCATACTGACCGCTGCCAGAATGATGGCGGTGATCACAAGCTTTCTCATTCTCTGCTCCCCCCTGCCTTCTATCGCGCTGGCTACAGCAAGCAAGTGCAAGCCGATCAGCTAACGATATGCTACCTAATCTAACGAGGGAAACCGTCCAAAGGTTGCCGCCTGACCGCCCAACTGGCTTCAACAGACCGCACGACCTGCCACCTGGAAGGAGGAGAGCATCTACTCCGCCAGCAAATCTAGTCTTAGCGGGGTGAAGGTGTCCAGCAGCTTGCTCGGCTCCAGCGCACGGCAGCCATGCTCGGCTCCACTAGGAATATAGAGCGTCTCCCCGGCGGAAATAACTGTTGTTTCACCGTCAATAGTGAACTCCAGCTTCCCCTCCAGGCAATACGAAAGCTGCTCATGTACATGGCTGTGCAGGTAGCCCTCTGCATCTTGCTCAAAATGCACCTCCATCATCATGATCGATTGTCCCGGTGCAAAAATTTTACGTTGCACGCCCGGCTCGGCATTCTCCCATTGGTTGATTCTGCTCATGTCTAACCACTCCTAATAATAAAATATTTACAGGGACAGGTCTCTCCCGGCCGCAAAGCGCCGCTCCCCTGCAGCATGATGCTGATAGAGTACCGGCTCCCCCTGCTCAAACCGGATACTCCATTCGGCTGGAACGAGCCGCGAGCCGCCGATGTGCGGCTTCATGACGGTGACGAACCATGCATCGCCTTGCGCTGTCAGCAAGCTCTGTACGACCTTGAGCGGCTGCAGCGACATCGACACCACCGATTCCCAACTGTCCTCCACATCCAGCTCCAGCGAAGGCGGCCCCAGCAGCAGCAGATCGCAGCCCAGTTCCGGGCGCACACCGCCAACAAGGCCGCTGCCGGACGCGAGATAGGCCGCCATGTGGAGGGCTGCCCCCTGTCTTCCTGCTGCAACTTCTGCTGCATGTCCGGCTACTTTCCCGGCTGCTTCCCCGGCTACTTCTTCTCCTGCTTCCCCAGACTGCACATCCTCCTGGATGTTCAGCTTCTCCAGACGCCACTCCAGCAGCCTGCTGTGCAAGCGATGCTGGTACGTGTGAACGCCTGAGCCGAGCAGCCGATCGATGACGACCCATTCGCCGCTGTCCAAAAACCAGATTGCCCGCCGATGGACGATCCCCCGCCGGGCATAGCCGTCATGCTCGGCACAGATGATCTGGCGCTGCGCATCCCAATGAATGAGCGTCACAGCCGCCTCGGGAACTCCCCAGCGCTGAGTGCGCAGATAAGGCGTCTGATCCTGCCCATCCACCAGTACCGTGTTGTGCGCCGCCGTGCTCTTGAAATACCGCCGCCAGGGATGTTCCATGTACGTATAGACACCCGGATCAACGAATAACGCCTCGCCATAGGCGCACCACTCGAAGGAGAGTGCGTCAGCATGACCGTGCGGGCCGCCCAATGCGCCTGCATCGAAAATCAACTGCTGCTCGTCGTCTCCCAGCCCGTAATAGCCGCCTTCCTTGAAGGCGAACGGCAGCCCAGCACCCCGACTGTCGCTTCCAGTTCGTCCCGCAGCCGCCCTGTGCTGAGCAAGCAGTCCTGCTACCCGCTCCGGGCCAGCCAGCCAGAACTGCTCATGCAGCTCCTCCTCCAGCAGCCAGTCCGGGTTGCCGTAGTATAAGGCTGCGGCATTCAGATCAGGCGCAGTGGTCGCATACGAGTCAGCGAACGGAGCCATCGTGCCATCCTGCCTTGTCATGCTGCGTGCAAACTGCACCATACCCGCCAATATCCGCTCGTATTCGTCCGAGAAGGTTTGTCCGCGCTTGCGCAGCATAACCGCGCAATCGACGAACAGCTCCAGCGACACCATATGGTAGTGCGGAGTCAGCTCCGCGTGAACACCGTCTTGCAGCACCTGCACCCGAATACACTCCTCCAGACGAGTGACGGCACATTGCCGCCAGCGCTCGCTCTCTGGCCAGGAGACGAAGGTAAGCGAGGCGGCGAGCAGGCCGATCATATGCATAATGGAATGATTGATCTCGATGCTCGCCTTATAGGTCGATAGAAACTCGGCATGCTCCTTCACTGATGCCAGAAACTGCGCCATCGCAGTCTCATCCCAGCTCTGTGAGCCGTTGAAGAAATGGTAGGCATGCACCCACTGCCGCAGCCGCAGGCCAACCTCAAGCAGCCGCCATGGACCCGGTTGCTGGAAGTAGGTCAACTCCTCGGCAGGCCGTCCGTGCGGACACGGCTGCGATTCGATCCAGCCGATGACATGCTCCAGCGCCTTGGAAGCATACTTCTCTTCGCCGGTCATCGCATAGGCAATGCCAAGACAGCGCAAATGCTTGAAGCGATTGAGTACCCATGTAAATTCCTTGTCTCCTGTCGGGTTGTACAGCCAGTCGATCGGTGTTCCCAGATCGATCTCCTGCCCTTTCCTCGTGATGACATGGCTCGCACACCAGCGGTCGGCATCAGCGACTGCAGCCGCAGCCGCTTGCGGGAACTGCTCCCGGAACATCCGTCCCCACTCCCGCGTCTGCTCCGCGGAGAAAAATAAATGATCCATCTCACTTGCTCCTTTCCTTGCCCATACAGGCAGTAGGCCATAGACAGCATACGGCAACGCGACGCCAGGCATAGCGCCGCCTAGCCGCAGTGTTGCGACTGCGAGGCAGCTTCTGCTGCTTCTGTATGTCTCCTGTGCCCTTGGCAACCGACCTGCCTTGCTGCTCCCGTTCCTTGACCGCTCCCGGACTTCCAGGAAAGCTACCAGGCCACCCCGATCGGGCAGCCTGGTAGCTTTGGACTGTGGAGCGTAGGCCATGCAGCGTATTGCAGTTGCGCCCCTTCTTGCGCGCCAGATGCCACGAGCCTCGCAAGCACCCGCTCTACAGGCGGGAGACGCGCTCATTCGCAAAGCTGCTGACGCGGGGCTTCAAGCCGCTGACGCATGCCCGCTGCCTGCTATTCGTTCCCCAGCGTGCCCTGCAGTGCCTTGGTGTCATAGGACGGATCGGCTTCGATATCCGTTAGCCCCTCGCTCCGTGCAGCCGCCAACGCCTTATTGTAGCGTGTATTAATGTCTTGAATCGCATCGTCAATACTCTGATTGCCTGTCAAAATGTATTCGGTGAATACATCCGCCGCCTTTTTCCCTTCAAGCTTCGTCTCCGAAATCGCCAGCGGCGTTACCGGGAAGATGGCATCATACTTGGTCGGCAGGAAACCGTCGATGCCCTTCAGCTCCGGCTTGCCCGCGGCCGCGTTCACATACGGCAGCACGGAGATACCGAGCCCCTTCTCCTGATACTCCTTGCGCAGCTCGGTGCTGTAGAGGAATTCGATAAACTTGGCCGCTGCGTCTTGCTTGTCCGACTTCGCGTTGACACCGATATACGCGCCCGCGTTCACCCATACTGCGCCGTTAATTTCACCGGTCTTGGTCGGAATCATCGTCGAAGACCAGTTGATGTCGGTCGGGAATTGCGAATTATATACAGAAGGCTCGCCGGAGTGGTTTACGTACATGCCAATCTTGCCTTGAGCGAACTGCGCTCTCAGCGGATCGATGTCCAGCGATTCAGCGCCTGGAATCATGCTGCCGTCCACCTTGATCTGGCGCAACGCCTCCGCTACATCGCGATACATGGCAAAATCGAACTCTCCGGTCTGGTAGTTGAAGCCCTCGTGCGAGGTGCCCGAGTCGGCCGAGCCGGAGGCATAGGCCGGGCGGGTAAAGCCTGAGCCGTTCTTGAAGTTGCTGGCGAACCCGTAGATTCCCTCCGACTTACCTTGCTCCGTAATGATTTTGGCCGCTTCCACCATTTCATCCAGCGTCTTCGGCGGCTCGCTGAAGCCGGCCTTCTCCATCAGGTCAACATTATACAGCAGTCTCCAGAACTGTCCGGTATTGGGCAAGGAGTAGACTTTGCCCTTCAGTGTCGTTACCTTTTCCTTCAGCACTCCGTCGAACTGTCCGAGAAATTGCTGGCTCAGCAGGTCGTCCAGCGGCGCTAGATAGCCTTTGGTCACGTACACTTCAAAATCATTGACCTTGAATACATCCGGCGCCTGGTTACTGGCAAATGCCACCTCCAGAGACTGGTTGTAGTTGTCCGCCATCACCTTCATCTCGACCTCGATATGGTCTGTATTCGAGGTGTTGTATGCATTAATCTTTTGCTGCATATAGTCCATATCGTGACGGTCCATCGTCCAGTAGGTCAGCTTGGTTTTGTCCTCTGCCCCGCTGTTGCCGCCCGTGCCGTCTGTGTTCTTGGTCGGAGCATTGCTTGCGGAGCAGGCGGACAGCACCAACGCTGCAACGATTGTCAGCAGCAGTGCATGTGCGCTTTTTTTACCTAATGTTTGTTTCATCTGTTAACCCTCCCTTTGATGATTGCCGATCTCGCATAAGATAATGCCTGGCACAGGCGACAGGGTGTCCGCCTTGCTTGCACTCATTGTAGCATTGAAGCGCTTTCCCCCAAGAAGGGTAAATACACGATTCAGGGAGGGCAAAATCACTTTGCGCTATTCAACCTGTCGACTTAGCTCCCTCCCTGCTCGTAGCGGGTGCGGAATTCGGTCGGCGTCAGACCCGTATGCTTTTTGAACAGCTCGGTAAAGTAAGGCCGATCCTTGTAGCCCAGCTCAAACGTAATGTCCTGCACCTGCATCCCCTCCAGCAGCAGATGCTTGGCCTTCTCCATTCGGGCCGCGGTGACATATTGCATGAAGGTCATGCCGGTTTCTTTTTTGAACAGGGTTGAGAAGTAGCTGGGGCTGAGATGGACGACGCCCGCGCATTCCTGCACCGTCAGCTCGCGACCCAGGTTGCTGCGCACATAGGATATCGCCTGCATGATCAGCTCGCCCAGGTCGTTGCGCTGCCGGCGCTGAAACCATTCGCAGCCTGTCAATCCCAGCTCGCGCACCGCATCCTGCAGTGCTGAAGTCGTCATATAGCGCCCGTTCTTGAGCGCGGCCAGCTTGTCGTCCAGCCAGGCCCGCTGCGCAGCATCCGCCTTCTCCGCAATGATACGATACATCGAGAATGCCAGCCCGTAGAACAGATTGACGGTCATCTCCGGATCAGGCGGAGCGGGGTAGCGCAGACATTCCTCAAAGATCGCGCAGAGCAGCCGCTTCGTGCCCTCCTGATTGCCGGAGCGAAGACAATAGAGCAGCTCCGTCTCCTTCTCCGCCGAGTAGCCCGCGATGACGCGGCCCTGCGGCTCAATATCCCGGTAATCAATGATACAGCCGCTGCCGGAATAGAACTGATAGCTGAGCGCGGTCATCGCTTGTTGGTAGGATAAGGAAATCTCGGCGATACTGCAGGCCAAACCGCCCACGCCAATCGAGATTTCCCGCTTGGCATACCGGCGCACATTATCCCGGCAATTCTCAGCCAGCTCCAGCACAGCCAGTCCCTCCTCCGGGTTGAGCACGATGACGAAGCGGCCCAGATGCTCGCGGAACACGATGCCCTTCGCGTGCTTCTTGAGCGTCTCCTCCAGTATGTTGTGCACCGCAAAGCGCGACAGCTCGACCTCGCGAACCGGCATCCCCGTCTCCTCACCCATCAGCTCCTCAATCTGCACCACCATCACTGCGAATGTGTCCATTAACATGTCGATGTCAAGAAACTCCCACTTATCGCTCGCCCGCTCCGGCTGCTCCTCATGCCGGATAAGCAGCCGGAAATATTCCTGGCGCAGCGAGGGCAGACTTTCTCGCAGCTTGCGCTCCAGCTCCAGACGGCTATGCCGCTCGATTCGCTCGGTTTCAATGACTGCCTTGGCCTTCAATACAGTATCTATGACCTGCTGGGTAGTAAACGGCTTGAGCAGGTAATCGAAGGCGCCCAGCCGCACAGACTCCTGAGCGTATGCGAAATCGGAGTAGCCGCTGAAAAAGATCACCTTGGTATCATTTTCACCGCTCTCTCTGAGCTCACGCACCATATCGATGCCGCTGCTCTGCGGCATGCGAATGTCGGTCATGACAATGTCCGGCTTGCGCTCGCGGATCATCGCCAGTCCAGCCTTGCCGTTGGTTGCCGTGCCGATAATCTCGATGCCATGCTCCTGCCACGGAATTCGCTGTGCGATGCCGTCGATGACGGCCTTCACATCATCAATGATGCACATCGTAATCTTCATGATCCGTTACCTCCTGCTATCGGAAATGTCAAGGCGACACAAGTCCACGCTCCAAGCTCGCTCTCCAGCCGGATCGATGCCTGCTGTCCGTAAGACAGCTCCAGCCGCGCCTGTACATTGGACAACGCGTAGCTTGTGCGCTGCAGCTCGCCGCCCTGCAGCGCGCGGGTTACTGCAGCCGCGTCCATGCCGCAGCCATTATCGAACACGGACAACGATAGCAGTCCGTCTGCTGCGGAGGCCGTGATTCGAATCCGTCCGGGGCGTGACAACTCCTGCATGCCATGCAAGATCGAATTTTCTACAAGCGGCTGCAGGATGATCTTCAACACGGGCGTCTCCAGCAACTGCTCGTCTGCTTCGATCTCGTAATCAAACAGCTCAGGATAACACATGGTCTGCAGCTTCATATACTGGGTCACATGCTCCAGCTCCTGGCGCAGCGTCGTCATCTCCTTGCCATTGTTCAAGCCGAGCCGGAACAGCAGCGACAGCGAGACGATCATGCCCCGCACCGCCTGATGCTCTTCCATCTCGCTTTTCCAGTAAATTGTGTTGAGCGTATTATACAGAAAGTGCGGATCGATCTGAGCCTGCAGCGCCTTGATCTCCGACTTGCGCTTCTCCTCCTCGGAGGCCTTGACCTCCCGAATCAGCTCATTAATCTGCTCCAGCATGCGGTTGAACTTGTGACCGACCTGACTGATTTCGTCCTGAAAGTTGCTCTCAAACCGCACATCAAGCTGGTTCTGCTCCACCTTGAACATCAGATTGCGCAGCTTGAACAGCGGCTTGAGCAGCAGCTCGGACAGCATGCTGGAGAGGATAAGCGCCAGCACGATGCACGCGCCCATGATAGTCAGGATCGTCCATCTCATCCGCTGCGCAGGTGCCAGCAGCTCAGCCTTCGACTGATAGCCGATCAGCAGCCAGTTCGGATTCATCTCCAGCGAGGTGTAATTCAGCAGATAGGCGCTGCCCTCATAGATTTCCTCAAGATGCCCGCTGCTGCTGTCGCCGATCTGCTCCAGCAGCTTCGCCACAAGCGCCTCCGGGGCGGGCGAGGAGAAAAATACCGGCTGACGGGCACGATCCACGACGAGCTGCTTGAGGCTGCCCTCCTTCAAGTGAGCCTGCAGCAGCTCCAGCATGCGATCCTCGCGAATGTTGACCACAACATAAACATCCGGCAGGTTGACCTCGAACAGCGGCTTCATAACAAATGACAGCACAGGCTGAGGGCGGCTGAACAGCTCATCGGCATGACCGCTGATCCACTGCGGGCTCCAGTTCGGCCCGGCCTGCTCAAGCTGCTCATACAGCAGCGTATTCTCGAAGCGTCGTCCCGGGATACGCTGCACCTCCGTCGGATAGAAGTCGCCGATCGGCGTCGATACGAGCACGGAGTCAATCGATTGCTCGGTCAGCATTAATTGCGCGAACGAGGTCTGCAGTTGCGACAGCCGATTATAATACTCCTTGCGGCTTCCCGTCTGCACATCGCGCATCGCCCGTTGAAACGGCTCGCCCATCATGAGCGTAGAGATGGAGACGACAATATTGCGCATGCGCTCATCAAACACTTGGGCAGTCTTGTTGAGCGTCTCCTGACTCGTCTTGGTCGCCTGACTGGCCATCTCCTCTGCAAAAAACACGGAAACATAAGTTCCCGTGGCAGATATACATACGACTGTTAATAATACAAAAGATACCCATAGACGCCGCTTGAGCGACATTTTTCGAAATATGCGCCTGATCATGAAGTTCATCGCCTCTTTTTATACTGAAGAATCATGCCAGTGCCGGATAGGGATCGGAGCAGATCGGAAGACGCGGCTTAGCCCTTGACGGAGCCTGCGGTTACCTGCATGAAGGAACGGTTGGCGAACACATAGACGAGCAGCAGCGGCAGGATCGAGATACACGCCCCGGCCAGCATCAACTGATTCTCGACCGCTGCGCCAGCACCAAACCGCAGATTGGCGAGGCCAACCGGCAGCGTCTGCAGATCGGGACGAGAGAGTGAGAACACGAGCGGCAGGATGTACTCATTCCACGCGCCGCGAAAGGTAAACAGCGCTACCACACCAAGCGCAGGCCGCAGCAGCGGCAATATAATACGCCAGAAGATGGAGTAGAAGTTACAGCCGTCAATCAATGCCGCTTCATCCAGATCCTTAGGAATGCTGCGAAAAAATCCGATCACCATAAAAAACGCAGTTGCGTGAGCACTAATCAAAATGATTATGACAGCCCAAAGCGATCGGTGCAAACCGAGAGTGACCATCAGGTCGAACTGCGGACGAAGGACGACAGCCCCGATCGAGATAAATAAGGTGAACGATTGCAAAAAGATCAGCAGCTTCTTTCCACGAAACGAGGCGCGATCGACCGCATAAGCTGCCATGGAGGACACCAGCAGTGTGCCGATTGTAGCAAATACGGCGACGAATACACTGTTAAAGGTGTAGCTGGAGAAATTGGCCTGTGTCCAGGCGGTCACATAGTTGCTTAGTTGCCACTGCTCCGGGAATACCGTCGCTCCGGTCGTCAGCTCCAGATTCGTCTTGAAGGAGCCGAGAATCGCTACGATGATCGGGAACAGCATGAAGATAGAAATCAAGATCAGCAGCAGCCACATCGGGCTGCGCGCGGCTATTTTTTTCAATGCCATGAGTCGTTCTCCCCCTTTTAGTAGATGCTGCTCAATTTTTTGGACATCCAGAAATAGGCCCAAGTAATCAGACCGACGATGACAGCCGTTGTGAAGCCAACCGCGCTGCCGTAGCCGATGTTTTGCACCGCTGTACCGGTAGTTGTCAACGGGAAGAACAGCTTGTACAAATACAGGTACATGACCTCGGTTTTGCCGAATGGCCCGCCCTCCGTGAGCACCATGATGCTCTCATAGCCCTTGAGCGAGGTGGTCAATGCCAGCATGACGATCATCTGCAGCACCGGCCCCAGCATCGGAATCGTAATGTACCAGAGGCGTTGCGCCGGGTTGACGCCATCGAGCGAAGCGGCCTCGTAGATCTCCTCCGGGATGCCCTGCAGTCCTGCCAGAAACAGCAGCATATAGTTGCCGATTGCCCCCCATACCGCTATGATAACGATCGTCAGCATCGCCTTGGATGCCCCAAGCCAATCGACCGGGCCGCTGACCAGATGAAGCTTCATCAGATATTGATTCAGAATGCCGTTATACGAATTAAATACAATGTAAAAGACAATGGACATTACGGATGCGCTAAAGATGGTCGGCAGGAAGAAGATTGCCCGGAACGCATTGCGCCCGCGCAGCTTGCGGTTCAATATGACCGCCAAAATGAGCGACAACGGCAGGGTAAGGATTAGTTTGCCGCCAGCATAGATGAACGTATTCACTACAGACTGCCAAAACTCCGCATCACGCATAATGCGCGCAAAGTTTCCCAGCCCGACGAATCGCATCTCCCCGTAGCCCTGGTAGTCATAAAACATATATCGCAGTGCCCACGCTATCGGGTATATGCCGAGCGCCACGGTCAGAAAAAAACTGGGAAAGCTGAATAAATAGGCACCAAGCCGGTTTCTACGCATGCCATCATCTCCTCTTGATTCGTAATCCTATTGTACGAGAGGAGCGGCATAGACAGAGAGAGGGCATTTCATGAATCAGGGGGGATAAAACGATGTTCTCACAACGTAAGCACAGAGACGACTCCCGCTTGCCTGAAGACAGGCAGAGCACGAAAAGAACCTTCACCATCGCGAGATTCACGAAAATGAAGGTTCCAGTGTTTTCGATCGGGCAACGTCGGGCTGGACGCAGCCATACAGTTAACAGCAACAGCTATAGCCATAGCAAGGCAGCTAGCTTGGGCGTAGCCGCTGGCAGACACATTATTATGACTGCAATCGATACCCGCTATGGAATACCGGGCTGACATAAGCATTGAAGGCGAAGCCGCCCCGAATGGCCGCCGTCACGAAATCCTTGGCCTTATGAACGGCATCCTGCACACTAAGACCGTTGGCTAGACCGCTCGTGATTGCAGCCGCAAAGGTACAGCCCGCGCCATGATTGCACGCCGGCACGATCTTGTCCGTCTCCAGCACGGCGAAGCTCGCTCCATCATACAGCACATCAATCGCCTGTTCCCCGTTCAGCGCCTTGCCTCCCTTGACAACAACGTTCTGCGCGCCCAATGCATGGATACGCTTGGCTGCTTCCTTCAAGTCCTCAAGCGAGGCCAGCTTGCCGAGTCCCGACAGCACTCCGGCCTCAAACAGGTTAGGCGTCACGACAGTTGCCAGCGGCAACAGCAGGTCGCGGATGGCATCCGCCGATTCGGGATTCAGCACCTCGGATTCGCCCTTGCACACCATAACCGGGTCGATGACGACATTGGATTGCTTATTCTGCTTAATCGCTTGCTCCGTCACACGGACGATGTCCACGCTGCCTAGCATCCCTGTCTTCATCGCACTGACAGGCCCACCCGCGAAGGCGGTCTTGATCTGCTCAGCGACAAGCGCAGCATCCACCGGATAGACTTGATGGCGCCAGCTATGGTCAGGATCCATCGTCACAATCGTCGTCAGCACGCTCATGCCATAGGTTCCATATTCGGCAAATGTCTTCAGATCCGCCTGAATGCCGGCGCCCCCGCTGGAATCGCTGCCTGCAATCGTCAATGTTTTTGCAATGTTGCTCACGTACTAGCTCCCCTTTGTTTTCTAGGATCGGATACAATAAAGTTGATTATACCAGAAAACATCCGGTTTGCACGCAAGGAGCCGCAAAAAGGCAATCGTCGCTGACACTTCCCCTTATTTCCCGCCCGGAACAAGCAGATCTGCAATTATATCCAACTGCTTATCCACAGAAATGGGGTCACTGTACAGAAATTCATCAAAATCGATCGTGTAGACTTTACCCGCTTTCCACGCCGACGAATGCTGGATCAGCTTCTCGACCTCCTTCAGGTTGTCGCCGGCATCCTTGTTCACAGCAAGAAACAGCCGATCTCCGATAAAGTCATTGACGACCTCATTGGATATTTCCCATGTGTCCCCCTGGATGACCTCATCCGCTACCTTCTGCTGCGGCTTCAGACCGAGATACTTGTACAGAATATTGCCGCCCATGTTCGTATCGCCATAGACAAACAGCCCCCCGGAACGTACATTCAAGATAGTAAAGGTCTCGTCAGCTCCGACATATGGCCGGATCTTCTCTTTGTAAGCCGCTATTTTCTCCGTGAAGGCCTCGCTCCATTGCTGCGCCTCCTCCTGCTTGCCCAAGATGTCTCCAAACATCTGAACATCCTTCAGCGGTTCATCATATTGCTCGAGAACGATCGTGGGCGCAATCTTCTCCAGCGCCTCATATCCGCCATCGACAACCTCCGCGAAAGGCGCGGTGGTCACGATCAGATCGGGGTTCAGCGACAATATCTTCTCCGCATCGGGGGGTACACCAACATCCGTAATACTGGCAACATCGCTCAGCAGCGGGTTCTTCAGAACGAAGCTGGTCGTACCGACAGGCTTCACGCCGAGCGTCATCAGCTCGCCCAGGTGAAACAGGCTAACGACTCGTTGCGGCTGGACCGGGATGTCGCTCGTCCCCTTGAGATGCTTGTACGAGCGGGTTGCTGCCGCTTCCGTATCCGCAGCGCTATGAGCCGAGGCAGGCGGCGCAGATGCGCCTCCCGCAGGTTGGCTCGCTTGGCATGCATTCAGAAGCAAGGATGTACATAACAGCATCATGGCTCCGATAGCTGGCCTTGAAAATCTAAACATGGTTGTGTCCCCTTCCGTCCTATCTATCTGATAATAACTCTCATTATCATTATGAGAAAGCAGGCCAGGAGAAACAATGGATGATTTCGGCAGATGCAATGGATTATGTTGAACTTCCCTCCGGTTGTCCTCCCGGAATTTCTGCGGTGAACGACCGGTATGCTTTTTGAACAAACGACTGAAATAATACACATCGGCATAGCCCACGCTAGCCGCGATCTCCTTAATGCGGGCCTCGGATTTCAACAAAAACTGCTTGGATTTATGGATGCGCACATAAATCAAATATTCGATCGGGCCTACCCCGATCTGATTCTTGAATAAGCGAGACAGATAGCTCACACTGCAATGATGCAAGCGAGCCAGCTCCTCGGCTGTGATTGGCTCCTTGTAATGCTCCTGGATGTAGTGGATCGCTTCGGTGATCATACGGCTGCTGTCCGTGGCGCTATTGACCTGTCGCATCGACTCGTATACAAAGGATAGAAAGACGGACTGTGCCTGCAGCTTGTCAAGCGCGCTTCCCTGCTGCCACAGGCGCAGCATCGTCTGGCACTTCTCCAGCAATGGCAGCACGCGGTATGGAGTCAGTTCATAGGGAAGCTGGAAGCTGGCCTGCTCCTCTGGCGTATCGCACATGGCCTGATACAACATGATGTAACCGCTAAAGTCTTCGCTTGCCGATATAACGCGCCATTCGTTGCCCTGTCCTCCATGCACAATATGATGCGCTCTGAGGCCATAGACTTCACCGAAATGGCTCACGTGAGCGATCCCGTGTGTCGTCAAGACAAAGAAGCTGACAGGAAACGGCTCGCGTCCCGCTGCCATCCCCTCTGCGGCGTTAAGCTGCCGGATGTCGACCAGTCTCACAGAGGTGCGGCTCCACCGTTCAATATAGGCGTCCCAGTTCATAATCTCCTCCCTCCCTTGTTCTGCTGTCCGAATGCTCCTTACAGTGTACTATATGTGCAACTGGCTTCTCAATCATCTGACGCCACAGCTCTGCAGGTGGAGCCTGCTCCATGACGCGCAAGAGCACAAGCCCGGATTATGCAAGGGCTCGTGCTCTGCTCTCTATTCTATGTTGGGATGAGGCCAACGGCCGACATCTCGTACAGCTCAGCGCCTAGAGCCATCACAGCTTGACGCTCGCAAGACTCGCTCCCTTGACGAACAGCCGCTCCACACGCTTCTCGACATCCGGGTCGGGAACAAGCGGCGGGGCATGATGCGGCTTGATGCGGGCATCCAGCACGATATTGTCGCAGCCCCAATGCTTATGTTCATAGCTGCCGTTGACACCGTGAATATCATGAGACGGATTGCTCCGGGTGAAGGTTGCCCACACAAAATTGCTGAGCGACCGGCTCACAAACTCGCTGTCATCGCACAGCACTACGAGCGGACAGGAGCTTAGCGGCCCCCGCTCCGCGAGCGCCTCGCATAGCTCCTGCACCTGGCGCTGCGCTTGCCTGGCATCCGTATACGCCGGCCCCTGCAGCGCGACGACGCCCGGCATCACAAGACGGGCACCCTCGAACTCTCGCAGTCCCGATAGCTGCTGCGGAGCCTCGGTGCATAGCTCGCGCTTGGCGCTGCCGCAGGCCGCGAAGACGACCTTGCTGCCTGTGTTCAGCCCGGTGCCGGAATAATCGAGCGTGTCGATCGTCGTATTCGTATAGAAATGAATATCGCGCCGCAGGTCGAGCCGCTCCAGAATATAGGTCAAGAAGGCAGCCTCATCATGAGTGTCCAGCGGCTGTCGCTCCTCGGCGGCAATAAACAGATACTTCGCCAGACTTAGCTGCCCGGTGCCGAGAATGCGGTTAGCCAGCGTGAGTATCTCCGCAGGCTGACGCGTCTCCTCGTAGGGCGCGTACCGCTCGCTGCCTATGGCGAACAGCAGCGGGTGGACACCTGCCGCATCGACCGCATGCACCTCCTTGACTCCCGGAATCTCATGCTTGATCGCGTCCCCGGTGAGCTCATGAATAAGCGCCCCGAATACGGTGTCCTCCTGCGGCGGACGTCCGACGACGGTGAACGGCCAGATCGCATTCGGACGAGCATAGACCTTGTGTACCCGCATCACCGGGAACGGATGGGTCAGACTATAGTAGCCCAGATGGTCGCCGAACGGCCCCTCCGGCTTCGTATCACCCGGATAGATCTCCCCGGTAATGACGAAGTCTGCGTCATTGCTGATGCAGAAGCCGTCCAAGTAGCTGTAGCGGAACCGCCTTCCAGCCAGCAGGCCAGCGAACATCACCTCGCTCAGCCCCTCAGGCAGCGGCATGACAGCGGACAGGGCATGCGCTGGCGGGCCGCCGACAAAGCAGCTTACCTTCAGCGGCTTCCCCTGCTTGACCGCCTTGGACTGGTGAACGCCAATCCCACGGTGGATCTGATAGTGCAGGCCGATCTCACGATTCAGCTCATACTCATTGCCCGTCAGTTGAACACGGTACATGCCCAGATTGGACTTCATCGGCCCCGGCTTGTCCGGGTCCTCCGAATAAACCTGTGGCAAGGTGACGAAGGCTCCGCCGTCCATCGGCCAATGCTGGATAAGCGGCAGATCGCTGATCTGTATCTCCTGCGCTGCTACCGGGCCGCCGCCGGACTTGCGAAGTGGAAGCGCCTTCCAGGCGCCGAGCGCTGCGGATAGCTGCTTGAACGGCTGCTTCAGCGCCTTCACCGGATCATTGCGCAGCGCAATCACCTGCTCCGCCAGCTCCCAAGTATCCCGAAATATGAAACGGCTGCGCTCCATGGTGCCGTACAGATTCGAGACGGCGCGAAAGCGCGAGCCCTTGACATTCTCAAACAGCAGCGCCGGGCCGCCCGCTTCGTACACCTTCAGATGGATTGCCGCCATCTCTAGGTGAGGATCAACCTCCTCGCGAATGCGGACAAGCTGTCCGTGCTGCTCCAGATCCAAAATACATTGCTCCAAATTGTGGTACATGTTACAAACCTCCAGCCTGTTCACAAACCCGAACGTTATCCTTCTATTATGCCTGTATCCGGCAAGGTAGCACAAGGCTTGAACCGTCGGCAACGCGTCCAGCGGCCTGCCGATTGCGAATTGTGTCACAAAAGCGCCTAATGTAGCTCTGCATCACTGAGACGGGACACAAAATCATGCTGCCGCAGGTTGCGCTGAATCTAAAGGGTGAGACCCACGTGGATGCTGCACGA
Organism: Paenibacillus sp. J5; assembly: GCF_054955055.1. Lineage (NCBI taxonomy): Bacteria > Bacillati > Bacillota > Bacilli > Caryophanales > Paenibacillaceae > Paenibacillus > Paenibacillus sp. J5. The sequence continues at coordinate 215,012 of NZ_JBUEDD010000005.1, forward strand.
TGCCTAAGCAGACTAACCACGCGATTCCTGCTGCTGGCGATATTCGCGCGGAGACCGTCCCTCCTGCTTTTTGAAGACTTTACTAAAATACTTCACGTCGCTGAAGCCAACCATCTCTGCGATCTGCACCAGCTTCAGATACGGATTAAGCAGCAGTTGCTTTGCCTTGCCGATGCGGTAGGCGCTCAAGTAATCGGAGAAATTGTGGCCAAATTCCTGCTTGAATTTACGCGAAATGTATTCGCGGCTCAAATGGAAAGCAGCAGCAAGCTGCTGCAAGGACAGATTGTCCATATAATGCTTGTCGATGTAGGCGACAATATCATTGATCGCGCTGCTTTCGCGTGCCTGGTGCTCCAGTATTACCCTGGACAATCCGGTTAGTGCAGCTCGCAGCCAATCTCCCCAGGCATAGATAGAGAAGGAAAAGGACGCCCCGCCGACGGAGGGGGCGCTGCCGAGCCAGCCCTGCCGCTCCAGCTCTGCGCGAACCGACTCGGCCTCCCCGCCCAGCTTCTCCCGCAGCAGCCGCTCGCAGAAGGAATGTACACTCGCTTGCCAAAACTGCAGCCATTCGGGGGTGATGGCTTCTGCCCGGCCAAGCATGTCGGTCCAGCGCCGCATGGCCACCTCAATCTCGCCATGATTTCCACTAAGCACAGCCATCCTCCAACCGTCTTGCAGCGGCTCCAGAGCATGTTCATTGAGCGCACCTGCAGGCTCTGCCGCAGTGATGTCATGTGCATATCTGTCCGGCTGGAGCAGGTTGCGGCGGCGGAGGGCGACAACCGCCTCATGGTATTGCTGCGGCAGGCTGCGCGGCAGTGCGCCTGCCACTCCCATGCCCATATGCATGCGACGCTGCAGCGTCTGTTCCAGCCCGTCATTGATGACGTCAACCAGTTGCTGCATAGAGTCCAGATGCTCCCAGACCAGCAATATAATCTCGCCGGGCGATCCCCAATATTTGAAGGCGATCCCACGGCCGCAGGGTGTCAGAAACTCGTTGCAGATGTTGACGAGTGCAAAATGAAGCAGCTCGCTGTTGCCGCCGAAACGCTGAAGCAGCTCGGTATCCGCCGGGTCGGTCTGCAGCAGCAGCAGTCGGGCACTGGCCGCCTGCTGCGGGATGACCCCCTCGCTGTGCAGACGGCGCAGCGAGGACTTCGCTGTCGCCGGATCATCGATCAATGAGGAGAGCAGCTTCTCGTCATAGATCGGCTTGAACTCGTTCAGTCTAATCGTCTGCTGCCGCGAGGACTGCCGCTCCCGCTCCTCTTCACGCCATTGCCCCACCGCCTTGGCCACCGCCGCATGAATCGCCTCCGGTTCAATCGGCTTCAAGATATAATCGATGCCGCCATGGCGAACTGCAGCGCGTACAAATTCAAAATCATGATGACCGCTTACAACGATTAATTTGGGCGTAGCCGCTTCATCGCCTATCCATGACATCAACTCCAATCCATTGCCCTCTGACATCATCATATCCATAATGACCAGCTCTGGCTTGTCACGACGAATCAATTCGATGGCCTCCTGCCCGCTGGACGCCTCGCCCACCGCTTCGATACCATGAACCTCCCAATCGACGAGCAGCCGAATTGCCCGGCGTACTCTCGCCTCATCATCAACGATTAGTGCTCTCATGCTTCACTCTCCGCTTTCATACTTGTTCGGCCAAGACGCAGCCGCCTCCGCAGACCCGACTTGGGTCACAGTATCCGGGCCCGCTCTTGCGATCGTGACGACGATCCGCACACCGGTCGGCTCGCTATTGCTGATTACCAGCGACGAGCTCTCACCACTGAACAGCTTGAGGCGCTGGAGTACGTTGACCAGCCCGATGGATGACCCGTGCAGATTGCGCTGCGGATCGACGGGAGGGTTGACACCGCTTGCTGACCAGGATGCCAGTTCCTGATGGAGCTGCTCCAGGCGCTCCTTGGCAATGGAAGCGCCGTTATTTTGAACCGTCAGATGTACCAGTCCAGTTCCCGCCACCGACTTCGCCGTTACAGTCAGCTCACCATTCTCGCCATTTCGATCTATACCATACTTGAAATAATTCTCTAATATAGGTTGTAATACCATTTTCGGCATCAACAATGACAGCAATTGCTCCTCCACCTCGCAGTGAAAGCGGAACCGATCTTCAAACCGCTCCTTTTGCAATTCTATGTAGGCTCTTGCATGATTCAGCTCTTCCTGGAGCGTCACGGTCTTGTCCGTATTGTGCATGCTGTAGCGCATCATATTTGCCAAGGACGACAGCAGCGCATAGATGCGGGGCACCTTCAGCTCCAGCGCCAGTGTACCGATGATCTGCAGCGTATTATTCAAAAAATGCGGATTGATCTGGGCCTGCATCGCCCGCAGTTGATTGGACTGATTCGCCAGCTCCAGCTTGTATTCGCGTAAAATCAAGTTGTTGATCGTATCCATCATGCTCCGAAAACGCAGTGTGACGATACCCATCTCATCCTGACCCACTGGCTTGATGTCCACATTCAGATTGCCGGATTGAATCTGGTTCATATAGCGCAGCAGTTGCTTGATCGGTGCCGTAATGCGCACCGAGATGAGAATCGTTGCCGCAGCAATAACAATTAGAGATAGGGCCAGCAGCAGCAGATTGATCGCAACTGCCCGGTTAGCCTCGCGCACCAGATAGGCGACGGGCACCTGCTTAATCAGCGTCCAGCGTGCCTCGCGCATCGGAAGCTGCTGATAGACGAGCATGCTGCCCTCCTGCTCGAAATGCCCGCGATCAGCCCCTTCCACAGCAATCCGTCCGGTATACCATGCCTCCTGCAGCGGCTGGCCGAGTCTTGTGGTATCGTCAGTGTAGATCAGATCGCCATTATCGTCGACAATATAGATCGTTTCGCGATTGCGCTCATACAGTTGATCCACAATGTCGGTCAACGCCGACATTTTTACATCGATGGATAAATAGCCGACCACCTCGCTTGACGGTACGCGCTCAATGCGCCGATGCATGGTAAACACCGACTCTGAAGGATACTTCGGCTGCAGCCCGGTCAAGCCATAGGTATGGCTCATATGGCTTTTCTGGGTCCAAATAATCCCCTTGTTTTCCTCCAGCCCGTCCGGGTAGACATCTGTATTATAATTGCGCTGCGGCGTGTTGAGCGTGACTAGCGTGGCCTTGCGAGATCGGGTATCATACAGATACACCTGAAAAATATCCGGCACAGAGGCCGTTATATAAGAGAGGACAGAATATACCCGCGACCCGCTTTGCGCATCGTCGTATCCTCCCTGAAGCAGCGTCAAAATCGAGTACACATTGGAGGAGCTGCGATTCAGATCGTCAAGCAGGCTGGACAGATTACGCGCGCCCTGATACAGCAGCTTGCTGTCCTCTCCAGCGACCCGATCACGCAGCGACTGCGCCGTATAGAAATACGTGACAAGCATCGTGGCTACAATCGGCAATATCGTCGCTGTCAGCAAAAACAGGATCAGCCTGGCGCGTATGCTACTCCATTTCACAATGAGCCCCACCCCCGATCAATAATTTCCCCCTGAAAGTTCTCCTCTGTCGGTGTTCCCTCCGCCACATTCCAGCCATAATAACAATACAACAATTTACAATTATAAAGAAAGGGGGCTGCGCCATGAATCCCAAACGAGCAGCCGGATGGGGCCTGCAGCTTATTTTTGTCGGACCTGTTGTTGCCTTTTTCTCCATCATCGTCGTCATTCCATTCTTCCTCGGCATGTATTACGCGCTGACGGACTGGAATGGCGTCGCGTCACAGGTGAATTGGGTCGGGCTTGCCCATTTCAAAACGATCTTCACGAATGACCCGGACTTCTGGTCCTCCTTTTGGTTCACAACCCGATTCACGCTCGTCGGAATCGTACTGACCAATATCGTCGGCTTCGCGCTCGCCTACTTCCTGATTCAAGGCTTGAAGCTGCGCAATGTGCTGCGCACGATTTTTTTCATGCCCAATGTCATTGGCGGCCTGCTGCTGGGCTTCATCTGGCAGTTCATCTTCATCAAGGGCTTCTCGACGCTCTATGATCTGACAGGCTGGTCGTTTTTTGGCTTGCCGTGGCTGGGTGACGCCACAACCGGCTTTTGGGGCATTTCCATTGTGTTCATCTGGCATTCAGCCGGTTATCTGATGGTGATCTATATCTCCTCGCTGACCAACGTGCCGAGCGAAATTGTAGAGGCAGCGGAAATTGACGGCGCAAACCGCTGGCAGATGCTGCGCAGCATTATCATTCCGCTCATTATGCCTGCGGTGACGATCTGTCTGTTCCTGGCTATCTCATGGGCATTCAAAATGTTTGATCTGAATCTGTCGCTTACCAAAGGCGGGCCGTTCAAGTCAACCGAATCGGTAGCGATGAATATCTACAACGAGGCGTTCCAGAACAATCGTTACGGCCTTGGAACGGCCAAGGCGATGTTGTTCTTCGTTATTGTTGCCGTCATTACGATGCTGCAAGTCCGTCTGACAAAAAACAAGGAGGTCGAAGCATAAGATGGCTACCAAGCGTTATACAGGACAAATGCTTGCGACCGAGGTCATTACCGTTATGGTCGGGCTGCTGTTTCTGTCGCCGTTCTACTTCCTGTTCGTCAACTCGGTCAAGCCGTTTGGCGAGATTATGTCTGACTCGGCAAGTTGGCCGAGGGCTGTGCAGTGGGATAATTTCACACGGGCTTGGGAGCTTACCAAATTCCCGCAAGCCTTCACCAATTCCTTCCTCATTACCGTCGTCAGCGTCTCGCTGATGGCGCTGATCAGCGCCATGGGCGCCTATCGGATGGTGCGGACCAATACAAGATTCAACCGCGTGCTGTTCTTTATGTTCATCGCTTCGATGATCATTCCATTCCAGTCGATCATGATGCCGCTGCTGCGCATCGTGAACGAGCTGGGGCTGAACGGCAGTCGATTCGGACTGATTTTCACTTATCTGGGTCTGGGGGCGTCGATGACACTGTTTCTGTTCCATGGCTTCGTCAAGTCGATTCCGGCAGAGATCGAAGAGGCAGCGGTTGTCGACGGCTGTACCGGGATTAGCGTCTTTTTCCGTATTGTGCTGCCGATGTTACAGCCGATGATGATGACCGTCATTGTACTTAACTGTCTATGGGTCTGGAACGACTATTTGCTGCCGTCGCTGATATTGCAGACACCGGAGCTGCGCACGATACCGCTGGCGACCTTTGCCTTCTTCAGTCAATATACGAAGCAGTGGGATATCGCGCTGCCAGCGCTCATCCTGGGCATTACACCGATTATTATTTTCTTCCTAGCGCTGCAGCGCTATATTGTCGAGGGAATTGCAGCAGGCTCGGTCAAGGGCTAGCTCCCTTCCAACTGCTGTTCCATATAGCCATGATTCACAGTCTTATTACTTGAATAGGGGGATTACTACGATGAAGAATAGCAAGCTCTCAATCGTTATGGCATCCGTGCTGTCACTGTCGGTGATGCTGGCAGCATGCGGGGGTGGAGGCGGGAGCCCGACAAGTGCAGGAACAGCGGGGGGAAGCAACGCAAGCGGCAGCGGGCCGCAAAAGACTGTAACCGTCTTTCAATTCAAAACAGAGATCGTGGAAGGGCTTAACGAGCTGAAGGCTGCCTTCGAACAGGATTATCCGAACATCAAGCTGGACATTCAAACGGTAGGCGGCGGTGCAGACTACGATGCGGCGCTGAAAGCCAAATTTGCATCCGGCGCAGCGCCTGACATCTTCTCCAACAACGGCTATGCGAGTCTTGATATGTGGGAGGAGAAGCTGGAGAATCTGTCCGATCAGCCATGGGTAAACGATCTGGTGCAGCTCGCTGCAGGAGCCATCACCAAGGAGAACAGGGTATATGGATTGCCGCTTGATCTGGAGGGATTTGGATACGTGTATAACAAGGACTTGTTCGCCAAGGCTGGCATTGCCGAGCTGCCGATGACCTACTCCGCCTTGGAGGAGGCGGCGAAAAAGCTGCAGGCCGCCGGCATCACGCCATTTGCCAACGCTTATCAGGAATGGTGGCTCGTCGGCAGTCAAGGGATCAGTGTGGCTTTTTCCAATCAGGACAATGCCGACGAGTTCATCGCCGGGCTGAATGACGGGACGGCATCGATGATCGGCAACAAGCATTTTGAGGACTGGGCGAAGCTGATGCAGTTGACACTGGATTATGGCAACAAAAACCCGCTGACGACCGACTACAATACACAAGTGACGATGTTTGCCAATGGCGAGGCGGCGATGATGCAGGAAGGCAACTGGGCACAAACGATGATTGACGGCATCAGCCCGAACCTGAATATCGGCATGCTGCCGATGCCACTCAATGATGATGCAGCCCGAACCGGCAAGGTAACGATTGGCGTCCCCGTGAATCTGGTCGTGAACAAGGACTCTGCAGCCAAGGAAGAAGCCAAAACGTTCCTGAACTGGCTCGTCACCTCTGATATCGGCAAAGAGTATATCGTGAAGAAATTCAAATTTATTCCGGCTATGACTACAATTCAGGCTACCGCAGAGGATGTAGGGCCAATTGCTGCCGACCTGATGAACTATATTGAGAAGGGCGACATCTTCCCTCACCATGCAGGCAAATACCCGGATGGCGTCGCACAGGAATTCGGCAGCGCTATTCAGCACTTCCTTGCAGGTCAGAGCGATGTGCCGACCTGGCAAAAAAATATGCAAGCTGCCTGGGATAAGCTGAAATAGCAGCCCGGCTTGGCACCTGCCTGTTCGTGTTCACTCTAAAGCCGCACTCCGCAACAAGTTGAGCTGCCGGACAGCTACTACTGCGTGCTGCATGATACCGTGCGCTGCCCCGAGATGGAGCTGGGGCCATACGCGCTCGACAAAGCCCCCTGCATCTCAATAGAGACGAGGGGGCTTGCTTGTTCCCTGTGCCTGTGCGCGCTGTTCTAGAGTTGGAACAACGGCTGCAAGTGGGCGTACATCCTCTTATAACGTGCGAATTGCTTGTCGTAGTAGTCTGCAAGTGCAGCATCGGGGGTGAAGGTCTGTACCGCCTGCGCCGCCTTGATGCGCCCGCACAGCTCGACCAGCTCATCTCCCCAGCCCAGATGCGCAAAGCCAAGCAGCGCTGCGCCGATCGAAGGCAAATATTGCGAATCGTCCGGCACCACCAGCTCGCATTGCAATACATTAGCAATGGTCTGGCACCAGACCTTGCTCTTCGCCCCGCCACCGATCAGGGTGACGCGCAGCTTCGCATCCCGGCTCACGACCAGCTCCATCACCTGGCGAATCGAATAAGCGACGCCTTCCAGTACGGCGGCTCCCATCTGCGCCCTCGTCGTAGCCGCTCGCAGACCGATGAAGCTGCCACTGGCCAGGCTGTCCTGCACCGGACAGCGCTCACCGTACAGATACGGCAGGAACAGTACGCCCGACTCGCGCTCCGCCTCGGCAACCGCGCGCTCGAAGGCCTCGAAGGCGTTATCCTGCGCAGACTTCGCCTTAACGACAGCGGTGTTGTCACCTTCCGACGCGCCTGCAACGTCCGCAGGCAATGACGCTGACGGCCCGAAGGTGTCAACTGCCCAGCGATGGGCGCTGCCCGCATTCATCATCGGTGCAATCGAGATCTGGCGTCCTGGCTCGACATAGGCGAGATTGAACGCCCCGCTGCTGACATCCATCAGTCCAGCGGAGGCGGCTGCCACCCAGCCGGTCGTGCCAAGGTAAGCATAGACCTCGCCTTCCTCGTATACGCCAGCGCCAAGGGTCGCAGCCCCTGCATCACCGATGCCGCACAGCACCGGCGTTCCCTCTGCGAAGCCGGTATACTGTGCGCCTTGAGCATGGACGGTGCCGGCAATCTGATCCGCGCCGATAATCTGCGGCAGCTTCGCTGCATCCAGCCCGAGTCGCTCCAGCCAGGAGGTCATCCAGCTACGACTGTGAAGCTGCATCATGCCTGTGGTCGCTGCCGAGGTCGGATCGGTCACGAATTGGCCCGTCAGCCGGGCAATAATATAGTCCTTGGAGCTGATGAGGAACGATGCGGCCTTAGCATAGCTGTCCGGCTCCTGCTCCTGGAGCCAGAGCATCTTCGGCAGCGTCAGCGTGCCGTCCATATGATTGGCCGTCTCGCGCGTCACTTCGTCCTCTCCCAGCTCCGCCAGCAGCCGGGCAGCCTGCTCGCCCGCACGGCCGTCAGAGTAGAGAATGGCCGGCCGCACAGGCAGCATATCTGCACCGACTGGAATGCAGTCCTGCATCTGTCCACTGAAGGAGATCAGCTTGATGCTGGCCGGATCGATCCCGGACCGGAACCAGTGCTGTGCAATCTCGGTTATGGCCTTGTACCAATCCTCTGGATGCTGCTCGACGCTACCTTGTGCCTGGCTGACCTCCATCGGAATGTTGTTCTCGAATGCAATCGAGGCCTGCTCATCGACCAACACGCCCTTCGTGTTGGTCGTGCCCAGATCAAATGCTGCGATATAGCTCATCCAGATCACCCCTCGTGTGTGGTCATCGTCTCCATCTTCATCTCCGCCACGAGACGATATAACGAATCCTTCTCATCGTTCTCGCGCCGGGCAACCAGCGCCGAGCCGACGACAGCGCCGTCGAACCCGCTCGTGATTGCCTGTCCAACCTTCTCCGGTGTGCGCAGACCGAAGCCGGAGACGAGCATGCCGTCAGGCAAGCTTGCACGCAGCTTGGCGCACAGACCCGACAGATCGGTGACATTCGCCATCGGATCGCCTGTCGTTCCTGCATAGGACATCGCATAGATGATTCCGGCGCCATCGCATACGCGCACCAGCGTCTCATCATCCATCCCGCCATTGGCAAAGCGCACGACATCCACCTTGGCTTCAGCAACCTCCTGCTGCACCTGCACCATGTCCTCCAGCGAGCAGTCGGGCAGCACGAGCGCGTCAATCAGCCCCTCGGCAACGAGCTTCAGGTAAAGTCCGCTACCGACGACATCGGCCTTGTAGCCCATCGCCCAGATCGGTACCGACAATCGCTCCCGAATCTGGCGGCAATGCGCAAGCAATGCCTCCTCGGTGTCCATCCCGCCAGCAAAAGCCCGGCCATGCCCGCGTTGAATAATCGGACCGTCCAGCTTCGGCTCCCGGCTCGGGATGCCAAGCTCAATAATATCAATTCCTGCTTCTACAATTTCCTGCATAACATCTAGCGCTTCCTCCGCATTCGGATCGCCTGCAATCAGGTAGCCGATCAGCAGCGCTTCTCCGCGTTCCTTGGCCGCCTGCCAGGCTTCAAGGTTGCGGGGGTTCAAAATGGGATGACTCATGCTGTTCCACGTCCCATCTTCTGCATCAGCACAGCCGCAATGACGATACAGCCTGTAATCACATCCTGCATAAAGGTCGGCACTGCGAGGATCGTCATGCCGTTAGCCAATATCCCGATGATGGCAGCGCCCACGAAGGTGCCCCATACGTTCGGCACGCCTTCCTTGAAGGAGGTCATCCCCAGAAATGCCGCAGCGTAAGCGTTCAGGAACAGCCCGTCACCGCCGTTAGGGTGAGCCGAGCCAAGGCGCGACGCCATCAGAATGCCGGTGATAGCGGCCAGCATGCCGCACAGAGCGAAGGCAGCATTCTTATTGAAGGCTACGCGCACGCCCGCTACGCGGGAGGCCGATTCATTGCCGCCGATGGCATACAGCTTACGTCCAAATGCGGTGTGGCTCATAATGTACCAGAACAGCACCGTCATAAAGAGCATAATGATCGAGAGCAGCGGAATATCACCCAGCTCGGTCTGACCCAGCACGAGGAACGATTCCGGGATATTCTCGAATACGGTGGCGCCCCCTGTAATTTTGAAGTTGATGCCGCCAATAATTGTACCCATAGCGAGCGTAGTAATGAATGATAATACTTTGAAGCGAGTAACAATCCAGCCGTTAATGTAGCCGACCGCCATCGCTGCCAGCATCGGCAGCAGGACAACGACAACCATCGGATAGCCGGCAACGGCCAGCTTGGCGGCAAAGACGCCGCCCATACTCGCCATTGCACCGACCGACAGGTCGAACTCTCCAACAGCCATCACGAGCGTTGCGCCCAGTGCGATGATGACGAGGAAGGAAATCTGGCGGCTAATATTGATAGCATTGCCGACGGTTGCGAATGAATCCGGGCTGAGCAGCGAGAATGCCAATACAATCAGCAAGCCCGCCATCACGGTGCCATAGGTGCGAATCAATCGGATATAGGATATTCCTTTGCTAGCTTCTGTCATGTGTGTACACGATCCTTTCCCTGGCTAAAACAATAAGCCAGCACCTGTTCGGGGGTAACATCCTTGTTCGGGAGCTCGACGACGATCCGGCCTTCATGCAGCACATACAGCCGATCGGCAATATCGAGCACCTCCTGCAGGTCTGACGAGACGAACAGCACCGCACAGCCTTCATCAGCCTGGTGCCTCAGCAGACGGTGAATCTCATCGCGGGTCATAATATCGACTGCTTGGGTCGGCTCATCGCACAGAAACAGCTTCGGCGAGCTAAGCAGCGCCTTGGCGAAGACAACCTTCTGCTGATTGCCACCGCTTAATTGTCCCACAGGCTGCTCGGTACCGGCAGCCTTCACCTTCAGGTCGGTCATCCAGCGCTCCGACTCCTGCAGCTCGGCACGCTTGCGCATCTTCCATCCGCTGGAGAAGCGGGAGAGGAACGGCAGCGTAATATTTTCCCGAATCGCCATATCCATCACGAGTGCATCCCGCTTGCGTTCCTCGGGAATGAGGACGACACCCTGATCGAGCGAACGGCGAGGACTCGTGGATGTCTGCGTGCGACCTTGCAGGACGATCTCGCCCGCGCTCTTGCGTCGCAAGCCATATACCGTCTCCAGCAGCTCGGTGCGTCCTGCTCCAGCCAATCCGAAGATGCCAACAACCTCCCGCTGCCGCACCTGAAGATCGACACCGTTCACCTTGCCGTCCTCCGAGTGCAGCCCGCGTACCTCCAGCACCGGCTCTCCGGCGTGAATGTCCCGCTCCTCGCGGTGGGCTTTCTTATATTCTTTATCGTTCATCAGCGAGATGAGACCGTCCCGGTCTGTATCCTGCCGGTTCACCGTCGCAACATGCCGACCGTTGCGGAATACGGTAATGCGGTCGGACAGCCGGAAGATCTCATCCATCCTGTGAGATACGTACAGGATCGATGTCCCCGCTGCCGTCAGCTTGCCGATCAGGTCAAACAACTGCTCGGACTCCTGATCGGTCAGAGATGCCGTCGGCTCATCCAGAATGAGCAGGCTGCACTCTTGCATCATCGCCCGCAAAATTTCCAGCATCGTCTTCTCCGGCGGAGACATCCGCTGAGCGGTTTTGTTCATATTTAAGGTCACACCATAGGTATCCATCAGCGCCTTGGCGCGCTGCTTCATCTCTTTCCACTGCACACCCACACCTAGCTTGCCTTTGGGATACGACAAGCCCAAATACAAATTCTCATATCCTGTAAATGAAGGAATAAGGTGACGATCCTGGTGAACCACATTAATACCGATCTGCCGGGCATCACCCGGCGTGTTAACCTGTACGGGCTGACCCTTCCACCGCAGTGTTCCGCCATCTGGCGAATAGACACCGGTTACAATTTTGATAAAGGTTGACTTACCTGCGCCATTCTCCCCGACGAGCGCGTGCACCTCGCCGGGTAGAATGTCCAGACTGACCTCGGACAGCGCATAGTGCTGTCCGAATATTTTGCTCAGGCCATCTACTCTAAGAAGAGACAAGATTACCCCTCCTTGATGTTCATTATTGTGTAATCAGTTCGGCCGGCGCATACAATTCAGTGCCTTCTACAGGCTGGCCTTGGAATACCAATTCGATCTGCTTGATGACGATGTCGGTCATGCCGGAGAAGTTCTGCTTCACCGTCGCTACCAGCGGGGTGCCCTTCTTGATCATGTCGACCGCCTGGCTGTTGCCGTCAATTCCGGTCACGATGATGTCCTTGCGTCCTGCTGCCTCGATCGCTTGTGCTGCGCCGATCGCTGCTTCGTCCCAGCCTGCCCATACAGCGGTGATCGCGCCTTCCTCTTTATTGGAGAGGAGCAAGCTTTCCATCTGCTTACGCGCATTCTCGATCGGGCCTGGCACCTCAACCTGCTGCTCTGTCAGCTTCTTGACTTCGGGATTGGCCTGCAGCAGCTCGTCCAGCTTGAGTGTACGTGCCAGCACGCCTGGATGCGGACGGTGCGTCAGCACAACCAGATTGCCCTTCGCGCCCATCTTCTCAAACAGATACTGGCTGATCATCTCCGACATGGCGCCATTGTCGCTGGTCGCATTCATTGTCATGCCTTCGATATAGCCGGAATCGCTGCCGAAGACAGGGATGCCTTTGTCTTTGGCCTTTTTAATCTGGTTCTTCAACTGGTTCGGGTCGGTGCTGACAATGACGATGGCATCACTCTTGGAGGATACAGCATCCTCCATACGACTTGCTAGCTGCCCTACATCGCCTTTGGTGTCAATGACTTGCGTCTTCCAGCCCTTATCTTCTGCTTGCTTCTTGAGCGATTCCACCATCTCATTGGTCGTTACAGAGGACAGATACGGTGTCAAAATCGAGATCGTCTTCTTCCCTTCGCTGCTGCCCTTGGCTCCGCTGTTACTGGAGCCGCAAGCCGTTAACGCGGTAACGAGTAAAAGCGCTGCCAAAATCACCATCATTTTTTTCATTGTCAAGGCCTCCCTTATTTCTGTTGGTTGTATTGAATCGCCCGCATCCTGCTGTTAGTTAGCAGGATACAAACGATGCCAATCGAGCACTTGCTTAGCAGTGGCCATATCGGTAACCAGGACATTCATCCATCTGCCCCGCAGCGCCGCCGTAATCGCTTCAATCTTGTCATTGCCGCTGGCAATCGCCACGACATTCGGAATGTCTCTCAGATCATCGACGCTCAAGCCGATCATCCGGGCTTCTGCCTCATTCTCGATGCGCTCGCCGGCAGTATTCAGGAACGAGGTGCATATATTGGATACCGCGCCAATGTCCCGGGCACGATCAATCCCCTCTTTGTCAACATAGCCGGACTGCACAATCGCCGAGCGATCCGATACTTGTCCGATCCCGACAAGCGCCACGGACGCCTTGCGAGCCTTGCCAAGCACCTCGGATATTTCCTGTTCATTCAGAAAATGATTCCGTGCCTCAGCCGAAGCGACAAGTGCCGGCGCATTCAGCAGCAAGTAGCGTGAATTCGTCCGCTCCGCAAATACTCGTGTGTTGGAGTTGGCGTGCCATACCGCGCCCTCCGAGCCCCATCCGCCAATCATCGGCACATACTGCACATCCTTCTTGCCTGACGGACTCATCTCCCGACCCACGCTGGCAATCGTCCTGCCGGCCATAATACCGACCACATCGCGATCGCGTATCATGTTCTCCAGCAGTGCTGCCGCTGCGTTAGCCATCTGCAGGGCAACGATCGACTTGTCACTATTTTGACCATTGACCACAATAACATCCTTAATGCCAAATGTCTCGGATATGGCGCGCTCGTAGGTCTGCTCCTCCGAAAATGGATTACGAATATGGATCTGAACGATCCCCTCTGACTTCGCCGCTGCCAGCAGCCGGCTGATCTGCGGTCTGGAAATGCCCAGCCGAACCGATATTTCCTGCTGATTCATACCGTCCAGATAATAGAAAGAACTGATCTTGACGAGCAATCTCGTTCTTTCCTGATTAGTATCCATTCCGCTCTCTCCTCCTCCCCCGTGAACATCTGTTCAACATAGAGAATATATTCACGACTTCATTATAACGCCGCATGTAAGCGATAGCAAGAACAATTTTTCAGGCCGGAAAATATGTGCAAAATGATAGCCCAGTATGCGAAAAAGCCGCCCCCCCGTACCACCGTGTAAGGCGGTATGGGGGGCGGCTTCTTCGCAGTTGCTACGCCAGCACGAGTCGGCACACCGGGCGCACGCTGACATCACGGATGTGAGCGTGCCGCTCCTGTGAAAGCACTCCGTCTGCAGGCACGACCTCAGGATGGGTCGGAGTCACCTGCAGTACAAGCTCGCGTCCGGCGATGCGCTCGCGGAAGCGTGACAGGCCAAGCTCCCACGGCTGACCGTTATGGAAGTTATCGTGGATCAGCTCTCCGCCGGCGAAGGCATAGCCGACATTGCCGATGTAATCAATGGACAGCAGGATGTCCTCCACACCGCTGTACGCCTCCTCGGCAATCTGGAGCGCCACCTTGCTGTCGCTGCACCGCTCCAGATGCAGCGCGATGGAGACCGGCTGCGTCTGAAGCACACAGGTCAGTGTGCCATCCTCCGCCAGCGTCTTCTCCAGACCGGCAAGCCCGACGCCTGCCAGAGCGCCCAGGTCTTCGCCAGGGAAGATGGCAAGCCTCACCTGCTCTTCGCCGCCTGTGAAGAGCTGCAGCCGCTCGCCCTCTACAGCCACCGGATGCTCGCACCATACCAGCCGTCTGCGCCCCTTCAGCTCCAGCTCCGTCAGCGTCAGCGCCTCTTGCAGCGGCAGCACGACAAGCCGCAGCTCGCCGCCCGCGGCTGTACGCAGCCGAAGGTCCGCGCGAGCCCCCGCGCGCATCACGAAGCATACCTCCTGCACCGTGCGGATACAGGCAGCGCCGCGATGCTCCACTACCTCCAGCTTGCCGCTATCCGCATCCAGACAGAGCTCGCTGTCTACGCCGTCCGGCATGAAGAAGAAGTAATGCGGCACGCCGCTCCCATCCTCGATTCGGGTAATCGGCTGCGCCGTCGCATACTGGAGCATCACTCCGTCCAGATCGAGATGGAGCGGGAATACGGCCGATAGCTTGTCCGCAATAGCGAGCGGCGCATGGCGTGGAAAGGTGATCGTCTCCTCCCCAAGTTCCACCCGGAACGTCACCTGTTCATGGCGCCGCATCTGTACATGATCCTGATAATTGTTCACGAACAGGAAGCCGCTGTTGCCCCTGACTCTGGCGGCATAGCGCAGCGTCTGGCTGTCATCCGGGGCAATGTCCGCCGCTCCGTCCGGCAGCGCGGTATCCATCTGTGCCAGCTTACCGCCGAATTCGCGCACCAGCGCGTGCACCAGCCGCAGCCTGGCCGCGGACTCCCGCACCTGGCCGAACTCGCCAAGCGGCGCCTGAAAGTCATAGGTAAAGCGCGGCGTGGAGCTTTCATTCAGGTATCCGGTTCGACCTAACGGATTCGTTCCTCCATGCAGCATGTAATAGCCGACAAAGTTGCACCCTCCGGCGATCTTCATCAGCGCCATCGCCGCCGCGCTCTCGGGCTCTACTGCAAAGCGCGCCAAATACCATGTCTGCATGCCGCCTCCCATCTCGCAGCAGGCAAACGGATAGCGTGTTCGGTCGTATGGCGGGTCGAATTCCCCGGCAGGCGCGGTATTATGATGGAAATGGACAAATACATATTCCCCTGTCGGCTGCTGCAGCGGCTGATCCCGCTTGACTGTCCATGGCGTGTAGGCATAGCCGCCATAGAGCGGCAGCACCTCATCCTCCAGTATGGGGGCGCCGCCCCAGCCTGTGCTCGTATAGATTGGGGCCTCCAGCCCCGCCGCACAGGCCAGCTCCTTGAGTGTTCGCATATGCTCTGCGCCGCCCTCGCCGCCGTTCATATATTCATCCCCCTGCTTGGCGGTCACCTCCCAGAGCGCGGCAGAGGCGCGGAATTCATTCTCCAGTTGAATGCCGATGACCGGGCCGCCATCCTTGAACATCAGCCCCCGAGCCTGACGCCCGATCTCCCGGTAGAGCTTGTCTACATACCGCAGGTAAGCAGGATCGTTAGAGCACACCTCGAAGGTACGGCCGAACAGCCAGTCCGGCATGCCGCCGTTGCGCACCTCGCCATGACAGAACGGGCCGATCCGCAGGATGACATGCAGCCCCTGCTCCGCGCACAGCTCGACGAAGCGGCGAAGATCCCGATCCCCCTCCCAGCAATAGACGCCCTCCAGCTCCTCATGATGATTCCAGAAAATATAGGTCGCTACGATATTTACGCCCGTAGCCTTCATCTTCGCCAGCTCCGTCCGCCACGCGCGGTGGGGGTAGCGAGAGTAATAAAATTCGCCGCATATGCCGAAATATGGCTCGCCGTTCCATTCCATGTAGTAGTTGGTGAAGCTTATCGTGTTGCCCGCAGGATCTGTCCCTCCCAGCCGCAGTGTGGATGGATAGATGTCCTTGTCCGGGCGGTTGCCGTTCAGATGATACACGCTTGCTTCCTTCATCGCCTAGCCTTCCTCTCTTGCAGCAGCTTGCTGCAGTACGACCGATCCGCCAATTCCACTGTTGTACAGGTCTGGCCGCAGCTCGATCAACACAGTCACCTGAAGCGCGTCGCCCGCTTGCGCCGCGGCCTTGCCCAGCGGCACCTCCATTAGATAAGGCCACACACGCTCCTCCTGATGGAGCAGTTGCCCGTCGGCATAGATTTCGATCCCCCCGCCGATCGAATGAAACAGCAGGCTCCTCTCCTCTGTCCGCTCCGACTCTGCCAGCGGAATCAGGGTACGGTACAGGATGAAGCCCTCCAGCCCCTTGAGCCGATCGAGCAGCCCATGGCCGACATCCACCTTCTCCCATGTGTTCATGTCGGAGGCCAGCACCTGCATATGCGGGTCGGGACGCTCGTCGTAGGCTTGGTGCGTGACGAGCCACTCGTTAATATAACGCTCGCGCAGCCCAGGCACAGACGGGAGCTGCGCCATAGCCTTCACCGGAAGCTCCAGTGCCAGCGGCTCCAGCCCCTCGCCCTCGGCGCGGATCGTTACGAGGCCAGAGGCAGCGCTCGGGGCGCTCTGTACGATGAGCTGGCATCGCCCATGGAACAAGCTGCGCCACGGCTCCGTATCCGGCTCATGGCTGTTCGGATCGCCGTTGCCAGTGCCTAGCAGGTGCGCCTCGCCCTCCACCGTGAAGGCAAGCCGCCGGTTATCTGTCGGCACCAAGCATCCCGCGGCATCCACAGCGCGCAGCTCGATCGCCACCGCATCCCGGCCATCGCCGAGCAGCAGCGGCTTATGCGGCAGCGCCTCCAGCCGCACCGCCTCTCCCACAGTCTCCGTGACGGCCGTCTTCACCCGCTGCCCGTCAATGTAGCCCTCCAGCCGCAGCTCGCCCGGCTCATACGGAACGAGCCATTCGGTCTGCTCATACCGGTTAATGCGCCGCCGCCCTTGGGAGCGGCCATTCACGAACAGCTCTGCCTCCTCGCAGTTGGTATGCGTCATGACACGGATCGGCTCGCCCTCACGTCCTGGCCAGCTCCAATGCGGCAGCAGATGCAGCACCGGCTCATCCAGCCAGAAGGCCTGATACAGATAGTAGACATCCTTGGCGAAGCCGCATGTATCCATAATGCCGAAGTGCGTGCTGACGCTCGGCCATTCATACGGTGTCGGCTCGCCGCGGTAGTCGAAGCCCGTCCAGACGAAGGTGCCCATGACGTAATCCCGCTCCGCGACCGCCTTCCACGCCTCGCGCGCCGTCGCTCCCCAGGGCGCGCACGCCTCATCATAGCTGGCGAACATCTGACGAGCGGGATCGTCCTCGTATTGGCTCCGTGTCGAGAAGGCGCTCACCGTCTCCGAGCCAATAACAGGCTGGCGCGGGTGCTTGGCGCGGAACTGGTCATAGGTGCCGTGCATGTAGTTGAAGCCGGTCACATCCATCACATCCGCTGTGCCGCCATCCTCCAGCACGCCGCCATGCATCGCGCCGAGCAGCGGTCGTGTCGGGTCGAGCCGCCGCACGGTGCGCATCATCCGCTTCATCATGCGCCGCCCGGTCGGCGTCCCTTGCAGCGGCTCCTCATTGAACAGGCTGTACATGATGACCGATGGATGGTTGCGATCGCGCTTCACCATGCTCTCCAGTTGGAGCAGTCCCTCCCGCGACGACTCGAAGCGGCGGTTCTCGTCCATCACCAGCATCCCGAGCCGGTCGCACACCTCCAGCAGCTCCGGCGTCGGGTTATGGTGGGCGCAGCGGTAGGCATTGCTGCCCATCTCCTTCAATCGCCGAATCCGGTACTCCTGCAGACTGTCCGGCAGTGCGACGCCGACTCCCGCATGATCCTGATGGTTGCAGGTGCCCTTGAGCTTGAGCGGTCGCTCATTGAGAAAGAAGCCCTCGTCCGGGCAGACCCGGATTGTGCGGCAGCCAAACGATGTCTCCACCCGGTCGGACAGCCTGCTCTCTGTTCCATCCACAAGCGACAGCTCGGAGTGCAGCGTGTAGAGATACGGGTCATCGACATCCCATAGCCGCACGGATGGCAACTCCAATGCCGTGGCGAGCGTCTGCTGCTCTCCCGGCGGACAGACGCCCGCAGTCTGTATCTCGGCGACAGTACAGCCGTCCGCATCCGCGATGCGGCTTGTCAGCGTATATGCCGCAGGATGCTCCTGTTCGCTGGCAATCGTCGTCTCCACATGCGCGAGCCAGCTACCATCCTGCTGCTTCTCCGGCCGCACGAAGATGCCGCGATAATCGATATGGAGCGGCTCCATGACGGTGAGCCATACATGACGGTAGATGCCTGCTCCCTCATACCACCAGCCCTCGGCTTCTGTGGCGTCCACATGGACGGCAATCAGATTCGGCTGGTCGCCAAACAGCGCCCGGTCTGTAATATCGACCATGAAGCTGGTATAGCCGCTCAGATTGCGCTCCAGCACGCTGCCATTGACGTAGATGGTGGCATGGGTCGCGATGCCGTCCAATTCAAGCAGCAGCCGCTTGTTGCGGTAGCCGTCCCCCAGCCGGAACTTCTTTCGGTACCAGCCGGTGCCTCTTGGCTTGTACCCGAAGTTCGGGTAGCCCTGCTCCCGGTCGAACGGCTGGCGGTGCGACCAGTCATGCGGCAGGTGAACCGTCTCCCAGTCGTTATCGTTCCACTGCCAGCCTGCCGGCCCCTGGGCGCCTCCCGCCTTGGCGTACCCGTATACACTCTCATGTGTCCGCACCTTCGGCCGCGCCGGTTCGCCAAGATGAAACAACCAATCCGAATCCATACTTAATCGTTCACGCATATCGCTTCCTCCTCGGCTCTGTAAGCACAAAGCACAGGCTCCGGCGGGCTTCCGCCAGGATCTGTGCTTTGTATGTGATCTTATTTATTGCTCAGGAAGGCATCAATCTGGGATTGCAGCTCGGCTTGCAGCTTGTCCACACCAGCGGCCTTCAACTGCGTGAGCAGCTCGGCATGCCCCTTCTCAATATCCTTCACCAGCCCGTATTCCAATGGAATGGCATAGCGCAGCATGACGTTGCCTACGTTCGCCATCTCGTTCTTCACCTTCTCATCGTTGAACACGAAGGTTTCCAGCGGGAAGTGGTAGATTTTGCTCTCCCATCCGTCGCTGATCGCTTGCGCCTCCGCCGGGTATTCCGCATCTACGCGGTTCAGCGGCGAGTTGGCTGCCCAGTTGGAGAAGCCGGTATAGTTCGGTGTAGCTGGTGTTGCACTGAATTTGTCGTCGCCTACCGGCTCATAGTGGACGCCGGAGATGCCATACATGAACAGATCATGGATTTCGCGGTCATTCTGCAGCAGGTCGATCACTTTCAGCGAGCTGTCTGCTTTCTTGGATGGCGCATGAAGAGCAAAGCCGTTCTGTGTCGAGATCGCTGCTTTCTTCTTCTTGTCCGGGTTCAGGTCGGCAATCTTCAGCTCCACCTCGGGCTGCTCGCGCTTCAGCTCCGCCAGGTTCATCGCTACCGTACCGATATTTTGCGCGTAGGAAGCGGTCTTGCCTGCCTTCATGTCCTGCCATACGTCATTTTTGTTGCTGACGATGTTCTTGGACCAGCCATTGTTGTCTGCAATGTCTTTGTAATAAACCAGCAGATCCTTGTACTCCTGCGTGTCGTAAACATTGAAAATTTTCCCTGATGCATCATCCAGCTTGTAGGCAAGCGGAATATTCGGGTCGATCAGCTTCCATTCGTTGTTCTGCTCCAGCATGATGGAATCCAGCTCATGCACCTTCCAGCCGTCCGCTGCTCTGGCGTTGAAGGCGTTGATGCCCTTCTCGTTGGTGCCGATCGTCTTCAGGTACGTCGCATAGGTCTCGGGGCTGTTCACCGGCTCCAGGTTATATTTCTTGCGCAGATCCTCGCGAATCAGCACGACCTTGTCAATCACCTCAGGACGGTTGTTCGGAATCATGTACAGCTTGCCGTTCACCTTCGCCTGATCCCATGCCACCTGCGGCATCGCTTCTTGTGTCAGCGGCATGTTCGCTTTGATCATATCCTCTGTAATTTCCATGAAGCCGCCCTTGAGCGCCTGATCATTGTAGAAGGCCCAGTTCGCGGTATAG
This sequence comes from Paenibacillus sp. J5, assembly GCF_054955055.1. NCBI lineage: Bacteria > Bacillati > Bacillota > Bacilli > Caryophanales > Paenibacillaceae > Paenibacillus > Paenibacillus sp. J5. The sequence goes on from NZ_JBUEDD010000005.1 coordinate 235,405, forward strand.
ACGATGTCAAAGTCCTCGCTCGCTGCAAATTTCAACGGGTATTTCTGAATCCAGTCCGCCCAGTCGAGGAATTCCACCTCCATCGTCGCGTTGGCCTTCTCCTTGAGCTTGCCGTTAAGCTGCTCCAGCACCATATCAAAATCAGCCGGCTTGCCCCCGATTAATACGGTCTTCACCTTCGTCGCGGTCTGTGCAGCGCCGCCATTGCCTGTGTTCCCTTCTGTAGCTGCGCCGCCATTGTCCGTGTTGCCGCCGCAAGCGCTCAGTAGGGTTGATAGTGTCAGGACGACAGCTGTCATCAAAAGAAGCGGTTTGAATGATTTCATCGCTCGAATCCCCCTATAAATATAATTGTTTATATGATAACCAGGTATCCCCTGTGGTCATCCTCAAGCTTCGCTTACCCTTTCACCGCGCCAATCGTCAAGCCTTGTACGAAGTAGCGCTGCACGAACGGGTACGCCAGCAGGATCGGCCCTGTTGCAACGATCGTCATCGCCATCTTCAAGCTCTCGGTCGGGATGTTCATCGTCACCACGGCACCCGAGCTGATCATGGCCCGGCGCATGCCGTCCATATTGCCCAGCATCTTGTACAGATAGTATTGCAGCGGCATCAGTTGATCCTTGCTGATGAACAGGAGCGCATGATACCAGTCATTCCAGTAGGCGAGCGTAATGAACAATCCGATCGTCGCCAGCGCCGGCTTGGACAGCGGCAGCATCAACTGCAAGAAGATGCGGAAGTCGCCCGCTCCGTCAATCTTGGCTGATTCGGTGATCGCCTCGGGAATGCTACTCATGAACGATTTCATGACGATAATATAGAATACATTCAGCAGCATCGGCACGATCAGCGCGAACAGGGTATCATTCATTTTGAGCGAGTTAATGAGCAAGTACCAGGGCACCAGGCCGCCGTTGAACAGCGTGGTGAAGAAAAAGTAGAATGAAAAGTGGTTGCGCCACTTGAAATCCTTGCGCTGGAGCACATAGGCGGTCATCGCTGTCAGGAACAGTCCCAGCAGTGTGCCGAGCGCCGTAACGGCAATGGTGACGCCGTAGGCCTTGAGCATCTGCGCCGGATATTTGAACAGCATCTCATAGGCATGAAATGAAATCTCGCTCGGAATCAGTTGGAAGCCGTCCTCGATAATTTTGGATTCCTCGGTCATCGAGGATGATACGATCAGCAGAAATGGTATGATGCACAGAATAGCCAGCACACTTATGAATACATAGCCAATGATGTTCAGCGCCAGACGATCCGAATGCTTGATGCCTGTGCCCGCTGACGGTTGTCCCGGCTTGCCGCCGGAGGTTGCGATAGCGCTCATCGTTGTCCCTCCCTCAATGAATTAGAATAGTGCACGATCCTTGTCGTATTTGCGTACAGCATAGTTGGCGAGCATGATGGTCGCAAATCCGAGCAGGGATTGGTACAATCCTGCAGCCGCCGGCAAGCCGATCTCTCTGCTGGTCGTCAAGGAGCGGAAGACGAAGGTGTCGATGACATCTGTGTACGAGAACAGCAGCCCGTTATTTCCAACCATGTTGTAGAACATTCCGAAGTCGCCTCTGAAGATATTGCCGACGGCCAGCAGCACCAGAATAATCATCGTCGGCATCAGGTTAGGCAATGTAATATGCCAGATGCGCTGGAAGACATTCGCGCCATCGATCTCCGCCGCCTCGTACATCTCGTTGTCGATGCCCGTGATTGCGGCCAGATACATAATGGAGCCGTAGCCTAGCGCCTTCCAGGCCGATACGAGCACCAGGATGAACGGCCAGTAAGCTGGGGTGTTATAAATATCGATACGCTCAAGGCCGATAGCGGTCAGCATCACGTTGAGTGTGCCTACATCATAGTTCAGCAGGTTGTAGGCAATCGCGCCGACGACAACCCAGGAGATGAAGTAGGGCAGAAACATGACGGACTGGGCGAACTTGCGAAACCATTTGCCTACCGCTTCGAACAGCAGGATCGCCGCAGCAACTTGAAGCACATTATTCACCACGATGAAGGCAATATTATACAGCGCCGTATTGCGTGTCACCATCCAGGCATTGCCGGAGTCGAAGAAGAACTTGAAGTTGTCGAGCCCGTTCCACGGACTTCCGAAGATGCCGCCGGAGTAATTATAGTTTTTGAATGCCAGCACGATGCCTGCCATCGGTACATAGGCGAACAGCAGGAAGAACAGAACTGCGGGCGCCAGCATCAGCAACAGGGTACGGTATTTTTTCACATCGTTCCAAAACCCGTGTCGATTCATAAGGGATTCTCCTTCCGAAAGCTCTCTCTATCGAATGTACTCTTATTATATCGAGCCCTCCTTGTATCCAAAATGAAGGCAATCAACTAAAACTAATACAAAAACTACGATCGTTGATTTGTGATTAGCTATAGCAGCAGCCCCTTAATAGAAAAGGCCCATTCCTTGAACGGAAATGAGCCTGATCTTGGGTGCTAGATTTTATGTTTCTTGCGGTATTCTCCTGGGGTCATGCCGATCGATTGCTTGAACTGGCGGTTGAAATACAGGATGTTCTTGTACCCGACACGCTCGGCAATCTCATACACCTTGAGCGTCGGATCAGCGAGCAGCTGGCAGACGCGCTGCATCCGCTTCTCGGTCAGATAGTCGCTGAACAGCGTGCCGGTCTCCTCCTTGAACAAGGTGCCAAGGTAATTGGGCGTAAAGTCGAAATGAGCGGCAACCTCCTTGAGCGTGATCTTATGCTCCAGGTTGCTGTCGATATAGCTGCCGATCTCCTCCACCAGCCTCCGCTTCTGCTTGGCCCGCTTCGTATAGATCAGCTCGGATAGCTCGAAGAATCGCCTCCTTAGCCACGACAAGATGTCATCCATCGTCTCGTACTGGAACAGCATCGCTGGCTGGCGAGACTCCCAGCGCAGCAGCTCGTACAGATTCTCGTTATGCTGGAGCAAGTCCGCATGCAGCTTGGAGGTAATCCGAATGATGAGGTCATACAGCTCATTCTTGCTCGTAATTGCCCCGTTGCGGCTAAATAAAGCGACAAGACAATCGTCGACGGTGACCAGATCATAGTCAAGGATCGCCGTGAGCATCTTGCTGACTACAGCCTCCAGATTGGGCGGCAGCGTCTCCTGCGTCTCTGCGCTGCTGCCGTTGCGCAGCAGTCGGCTCTTGCCTAGCAGCCACTTCGCGCCGAGCGCGGCGTCCGCCTGATGGTAGGATTCTTGCAGTTCAGCCATATCATTCGCCAGTTGGCCTACGCCAACCGTAATCGTGACAGGCAATTCCTCCTGCACCTTGGCGATCAGGCGGCCTAGCTGCTCCTCCAGCTTGTCCTGTGGCGAAGCAGACAGCAGCACGAATCGCGCCCCTTGCTCTGCCGCCAGCAGCCAGGCGCCGCTGCTCTCGGCAAGCTGCGAGATCGTCTCCGACAGCCGGGTCATGACCGGGCGGCGCTGCTCCTCCGCGAGCTTCCAGTCCACATCGTCCATCTCTACGATGACCGCCGCGCTCCCCTGCTGCAGAAGCGGCGTCAAATATTCACGAATATGCTGCTCCAGTGTCTCCGCCTGGAGCGAATGCTGGAACCAGCGCAGCAGCAGCTCCTGCTGTACAAGCGACAGCGCCTCCTCCATCGTCCGGTTCTGCTCCTGCTCCTGCCTTACCTTGTCGCATAGCGATTGCAGCATCGCATATAGCTCCGCATTGTCTACAGGCTTGAGCAGATAACCCGATGCGCCAAGCTGGAGCGCTTCCTTCGCATAGTGAAAGTCCTCATGCCCGCTAATAAACGCCACATGCACCTTCGGATTCCCTTCCTTGGCCTTGCGCACGAACTCGATGCCGCTCATAATCGGCATACGAATATCAGATAATATAATATCAATCTGCTGCTCCTGCATCATCTCCAGCGCGCGAAATCCGCTATTTGCTGTTCCCACATAGGAGAGCGGCAAGCCGCTGCCCGCGACACGCCGCCGCAGCCACTCCAGATCGATCGCTTCATCATCTACCAGCAATACCCTCATCTCATCTTCCCTCCCTAGGGTGTGTCTTCAAACCCGCTCAAGGGCATCGTTCACCGCCTTTTCGCCCCGTGCTGCGTTACGTTCTCTTGACGTACCCCCGGTACGCCTGCGAGAACGTGCCTTGCCCGGAACGAAAATTCGACGAAATCTGCTCCCGTCGGAGTTTGAAGACACACCCTAGCGCAGCCGGGCCGGATACCAGGCTGCGGCTTGCTCGTGCTCCGCCTCATCGACAGGGTCATCTGCCGCCGGAAGGCGGATAACCACGGTCGTTCCGCCGCCATACACGCTCCCGATCCGAATGCCGTAGCTGTCGCCGTAACGCAGCTTGATGCGCTCGTCGACATTTTTGATGCCATAGCTGGCGGTCTGACTCGGCCCCGCGAGCAGTCGCTCGGCTAACCCGCGCTTCATGCCGACACCGGTGTCGATGACCTTCACCTCAATGGCGCCATCCCGAATCGCCGCGGACAGCGAGATGGCGATATGATCGCCGTACCAGGCGTGCTTGAATATATTCTCGACAAAGGGCTGCACAATCAGCTTCATCACCTTGAACTCATTGAGCCGTGGATCAATATTCATGTACACTGAGAAGGAGTCGGCATACTTGATCCGCTGAATGTCCAGGTAAGCCTCGACCTGCTCCATCTCCTTGGCAAACGGGATGAATACTTGCCCGTTATTGAGCGAAAGGCGGTAGAACTTCGCCAGCCCGCTCACCATGCCCGTCACCTTGTCCGCCTCTCCGAGATTGGCGAGGCTGCTGATCGTCGATAACGTGTTGTATAGGAAATGCGGATTAATCTGCGCCTGCAGCGCCTCCAGCTCGGCCTGCTTGCGCTGAATCCCCTGTACATAGACGCTGCTGATCAGCTCCTGAATATTGGCCGCCATCGTGTTATAGGCTTCCGCAATCTGCACAAATTCATCACTTCCGCCAAAGCGCAGCCGTTTCTGAAAGTTGTCCTCCTGGAACGAGCGGAGGAAGGTAACGATACGGCGCATCTTGCGGCCTGACAGGCGTGCAACGAGCAGCCCGATTGCGGTCATGACCAGAAAGCTGACGGCGCACACCGCAAAGATCGAGCCGCGCAGCCGCTCCGCATCCTTCGACAGGTAAGCATGAGGCACCAGACCTTCAATCGTAAATTCGGTGCCCGGAACCTCCTCTTGCAGCACCAGATAACCCGCTTGTTCCGGGTTGTCCGGCACATCCTCGCCAATCTCGTAGAATACTTCGTCCGTCGCGCTCCGCAGCAGACGCAGCGCCACGCCATGCTCCACCGGGAAGGTATTGAAATCCCCCAGCAGATCGTCAAGACGGGTCGTAATGCGCAAATACCCGATTGGGGTCGTATAGTCATTGTAGGAAACCAGCTTGCGAATATAGGAGATGTTGTCCAGGCTCTGATCCGTCTCCACCTGCAGCCAGACACGGTCAAGGCCGGATTGCAGCAGTTGTCTGTACCAGGGCTGTGTCTCAATCTCGGCAAACGGCAGCACATAATAATCGCTGTCCTTGATCTCCTTGCCCATATCATCGCCCGTAATATAGTTGATCTGGGTGTTCGTGGCATAGACGACCAGCCGGATGCTGTTGCCATACAGCTTGAGCGGGGCCTGCATGAGCGGCATGATCTCATCGATCATCGTCAAATAATTGGCGAACAAGTCTCCCTGCTTTTGCAGCGCCCGCTGGAAGGTCGTACTGCCAAAAAATGAATCCGACATGCGGTGAATCTCGTCGAGCTGGTATTTCAGATTGTTGCGCGTCTGCTCCATTGCCGTGCGAATGTTGGTCTCGGCCATCTCGGTACGCGAGGAGACAAGCATCGTGTAGGAGATATAGCCAATCGTGACATCCGTCAGCAGCACGAGCAATAGATATGGAACCATCATTTTATACGTAAACGGAATAAACCGCCTGCTGTTCATCGTTCCCTGTCCTCGCTTTCATCACGCAGCAGCGCACATTCGAGTATGAAGGTATGATATACGAACTTGAGGGAAAAAGAAATAGCCCAAACGGCCAATGGCCGCTTGGGAGGGTGGCAAGCGCGATACAAATGAAGCAGTGGCCTGCTTATTTCAGCTTGAATTTTAAGATTTCGCTATCGGTGAGCAGCTTGCCGCTCTGGTCGAATTGCAGCAACTGCCACGATTGGTTCTTCCCTGACCCGACCTGCTTCAGGATCGCATAGCCTCCCTTAATGTTGTATTGAAGGTTGCTATAGCCATAATTCCGATCGGCCTCGCTCCAGGTGCCCATCGCTTTCAGATATTTCTTGTGGTCCAGGAAATCATCATGATAGTCCCAATCGAAACCGAAGCTGACAAATTCAGCATAATAGATGCCCTTGCCCAGCTCGTAGAGGGCGGTAACCTGAGGCGAATAGGTGAGCGGGTCACCGCCCATCTCGAAGTCCAGCATGTAGTAATAGCCATCCTTATATTTCAACCATTCATAATCCTTGGCCGGGATCGTGGTGCCTAGCAGCTTCTGTGTCCATTGATCCACCGTGCTCTTGGCATACGGATAGTACATGAACCCATTGGAATCTGTAATCGGCTCTACCTTGCTTGCGGGTTCAAACTCGATGTAATGGTTGAAGCGACTCATGACCAGAAACTTGGCAATCTGGGCATTGGTGTAGCTCTTGTTATACGTGATCGGGTTGGACGCATTAAATTGGTACAGGAAGGCTGTCAACGCGCTCTTGTCTGCCGCCGGCAGGGCACTGTATACATTCTTGAACGAAGCGGCATGCGCGCCCGCTCTCAGCTTCAGTACGAGATCATACAATCTCTTGGCATTACCTGAGGGATGGAGGTACAGCATCTTGTAGCCGGCATCGCTAGTCAGAATATTCTTTCTCTTGCCGTAATTATAAGCGCCTAATTTATTGTCGAAGGCCTTGGCGGACAGTTTCTTGGAGCTGCCCTTGACCTCCTGAGAGTAGGAGGTTGTTTCCTTGCCATCCTCGTATTCCCGGGCAATCTGGAACAGCGTCTCCTTCTCCTTCATCGTCCGGTTCTCCATCGTATAGAACGTATAGGAGGAGGACATCTCATAAACTTCGCCTTCCGGCGCACTTACTCCCCTGCTATAATTTGAGGTGTGGATTATAGAAGCGCCTGAGTTCGTTGTAGCGAGGGCTACGCCCAAGTCACCCACTAGACCTCCCTGAAGAGAAGCCTTGTAAGAGTGAATCTTGCGTGCTTTGCTGTCGATGTAGCTCCACACCTCCTCCACATGCTGTCCGTTCTCAAAATAGAATAGGAACAATTCCTGCAAGCCGTCCTTATTGAAATCAACCAGCTCGGCATAGGCCACGCCTTCTTCATCCAGCTCCTCGCTCATTACGACCCCAATACGCTCAATGAGCGAGGTCACCACCTTATCATACGCTTGCATAGCGGCTCGATTCGCCGTCTCCGATCCTCCCGCGGCTGCTGCCGGAAATGCCCCTGTGAGCAGCATCGCTGCTGCCAACAAGCCCCCCAGCCATCTCTTGATGAACATCTTGTTCAAGCTCCCTTCTGTCTGACTAATCAGATATGTATCGTATCGCAATCCAATATATCACATATGGCAGTATAATGTTGTGGATTATCGTACACATATGGCGGCATATTGTGATGGATTCGCATACCTGTCTCGGGTGCAATTCGTGTAGGACTGGGATGTATGGGAGCTACTATTCTATTTACGCTGCAAAACAGCAAAAATAATTAGCCAGACAGCCGCCAGCGGTAGTGCAGCTAATGAAAGCACACTTATTTTTATTTCCTGTATCTGATTGACGGTACTATAAATGACTGCAACCGCTAAACCCGCAAAGTAAATCATCAAGGTGAGATGAGAAGCACGATAGCTATTAATTTTTGTTCGTTCATCGTATTGAACCCTTCCTTGTTTCTGACGGCTCTTATCTCGATAAGCAAAAAAGGCTAGAACAACAATCGTTAACAACGGGGCTAACCAAAACGGCATCTCTCCATTAAACATTCGCATCACTCCTGAATAGAAAATATGTGCTCAACAGGCTTTCCAAAAAAAGTGGCAATCTTCAATCCCAGCTCCAAACTTGGATTGTACTTATAGCCTTCAATGGCAATGATGGTTTGCCTCGTTACCTGCAGGGCGATTGCAAGCTCTTCTTGCGTAATGTTCCTCTCCTTACGCAATTCCCGAATAATGTTAATGACCATTGTCTCACCACCATAATGTAACTAATGCTTTACATTTATGATAGTTTACAATTTCTGTGATGTAAAGCTTTATTTACATAAAATACTTAACCTAAGAGTTCTTGTCCCGCCAACGTTTGAGCAGATATGTCCTCTGGCGGATTGAAGCTGGCTTCAATCAATTGCATAATAACCCCATCATAAAAAGCAACGAGCTTGCTCGATTTCCATTAATATACATGCTATATTTTATCTATAAATTCATAGAGTTAAGGATCATCAATAAAACTAGGCTCAAACCAGAAATCAGTGCTTGACATGGGCCGAGATGAGAAGCTACGGGACAGAGGGTTCTTCCGATCGCTGTTAAAGCCCGATTCCTTTTATTTATATGAGGACTATGGTGGGAATCGGTCTTTAAAGGCGAACACTGACGTTTCTCCAGAATCCCTCCGCCCCTCCGACTAAGCTCTGTTTTCTGTCAAGCACTGATTATTAGGTTGAGCCTAAAGCTATAGTAGGTTTAATTTACTCCAATCAGAGGGTGTGGAATATGCTTAGATTTACGACCTTCGTCTTCATCACATTTCTATTATGGTTCTGTACGGTCAATATCTACAGTAGGTATGTATACATCGAACCACCCAAGTGGTATCAGACTGCACATTTTGATACGGGATGTTTATTTATTGTTTATATTGTTATGACTTATTTTCTATTGGTGCACCAACGCAAATCTTAGCGTCACCCGCCATACCGCTCGATGCACTCATACATCGGAGAGGCGTTCATATGGGTGCACATTAGCGAGAAGCTGCTCGCTTCCCATACCTCCAAGGTCGGCGCCGATGCCAGGAGCTCCCGATCAAAGGCCACCTCGCCCCTCCAGCCTCGCGCCAATGTGATATGTGGCCTGTAGGGACGTTCTTCCGGCATAAAGCCAAGTGGTCGCGTAACCTCTACGATGGACGCTTGCAGTGTGGATAGTCCTGCAACGTCTCCGGTGATTCGCGACCAGAGAACACGGGGCGCATGCGGCAGCCCGAAGGTATCTGCCCCGTCCAGCGCGAGTTCCAAGCGCGGCATGCGCACGTCGCGCAGCACCTGCCGCAGCTTCGGCAGCAGCTCAGGCCGAAGCTCGCCCAGAAACTGCAATGTAATATGGTAATCCTGTGGATGAACCCATTTGCGCATCGCGATTCTCCCTTGCAGTTGTCCTGTCCATCGCTGCAACTGCTGTGCAGGCTGACCCTGCACGGGTATGGCAACAAACATCCTCATATCGTTTCGTCTCCTTCCATGCGTCGGATGATTAGCTCTGATCAACCTATATAATCTCCAAGCTCTGGTATGATTATAGCTGACCTATGAAGCCTGCAGCGAGGCTCGGCTTTCCTCGCCATCTTGTTATTGCTCGCCCTCGCTCCCCTATGATATAATACTGACCGGACGTTCAGTATATAATGATCCGTCTGGGGGAATCTAATGAACCGATTGAATCAAAAGCAGCTACAAAGCGAACAGACACGCAAACGTATCGTAGAGGCGGCGCGGACGCTGTTCATTCAGAAGGGCTACAAGGCCACTTCAATTGAGGATATTGTCTCTGCGACCGGGAGCAGCAAAGGAAATATTTATTATCACTTCAAAAATAAGGAGGGTCTGTTCCTGTATCTCATGGAGGAGTGGGATCGTGAGTGGGAGCAGAACTGGGAAAGCAACGCCCATACGTATCCGACCAGTGTCGGCAAGCTGTACGGCTTGGCAGAGCAGCTCGCCGCCGATGAGCTGAACCACCCGATGACGAAGGTCGCCGACGAGTTCTTCCGGCAGCAGGAGAAAACCTCGGATGCGGAAGCCAAGATCGCGGAGATGATCGCCAGGCATCTGGATTTTAATCGCAAATTGCTGCAGGAGGGTATGGAACGCGGCGAGTTCGCCGAGGGGGATGCAAAGCAGACCGCCTATGTACTGGAGGCGTTGCTATTTGGCGTCAGCCAGATGTCCCGCAGCCTTGAGCGAGAGCAGTTGATGCAGGTGTTCCGGGACGCAGTGCACATCTTTCTTCACGGGATCGTCGCAGACGGCTCCGCACCCCGCTCCTAGATATGGTTGACGGCTAGGCATTGCTGGCTCTGAACTGGCTTTGAACTCGCTATGACTCGCTTTTAACTTCACGTAGAACGAACGTTCAGTATCATCATTCAAGCCATCTTAAGGAGAACGACCACATGTCATTGCTCTTCCGCAATCGCGGTGCTATAGCACTGCTTATGTTGAATAATTTCATTATCTTTACCGGTATCGGCCTCATCATACCTATTATGCCCAGCTACATGAACCTGCTGCATATTACAGGCAGCACGCTGGGGCTGCTGGTCGCCACCTTCTCGATTACACAACTGATCTTCTCTCCGCTCGCAGGCAGGCTGTCGGACTCGATCGGCCGCAAGAGGGTTATCGTGGCTGGCATGCTGCTCTTTGCAGTGTCCGAGCTGATGTTTGGCGTGGTAAGCTCCCTGCCGTTGCTGTTCATCTCCCGTATGCTGGGTGGGGTCAGCGCAGCGCTCGTCATGCCCGCTGTCATGGCCTACACCGCAGACGTAACGACGGACGAGGAACGTGGCAAAGGGATGGGGCTTATTAATGCGGCGATTACGACCGGCTTTATCATCGGGCCCGGAATTGGCGGTTATGTGGCAGAATTCGGCATCCGCGCTCCATTCTATGCGGCAGCGGCTGCAGGCTTAGTCGCCATGCTGGTCACAGCGGTGCTGCTGCCGGAGACGCCAGCAATGAAGCGGGACGATGTCCCTGCTGAGAAGGCTGCCGAGCGCTCGGCTACCCCTGGCTTGCTGCGGCAGCTTGCGGAGACGTATCGCGCCCCTTATTTTATTAGCCTTGTCGTCATCTTCATCTCTTCCTTCGGCCTGGCGAGCTTCGAGACCGTCTTCGCGCTGTTCGTGGATCACAAGTTCAGCTTCACGCCCAAGGACATCGCCTTCGTCATTACCTTCGGCTCGATCGCTGGCGCCGTCGTGCAGTTGACGATCTTCGGTTGGATGATCAATCGCTTCGGAGAGAGAATCATGATCTCGCTCAGCTTGATTGCTGCTGCGGTGTTTGTCGTCATGGGGTTGTTCGTACACAGCTTCTGGCTCATTGTGATCGTCACGTTTGCTCTGTTTTTGGCGGTCGATATTTTGCGGCCTGCTCTGGGCACCCAGATGTCCAAGTTCGCAGACGAGCAGCAGGGCTATGTGGCTGGCCTGAACTCCGCCTTCATGAGCCTTGGCAACATTATCGGCCCGATCATCGCAGGTACGATGTTTGACCAGAATATCAATTATCCGTATATGCTGGCAGGCCTCGTTCTGGGGCTGGGCTTCCTGCTGTCGCTCCGATCGAAGAAGGCGCCCAGCCGTTCGGCCGTGCAGGAATGAGTTGCAATATCTAAACATCAACAGCCTGTATAGAGAACAGGGCTGAACAGAAGGTCAGTGAAATCTGCCTCTGAACAGCCCTGTACTTATATAGCCCTCGATATCACTACCGTTTAATACCCCATATCCTTCAATATCTTGGACAAGGTGCGCAGACGCTCGCCGATCATCTCATCATCGTCGCTCAACGCCTGACTGAACAGCTTAATATCCTCCTTGATTCTCTCGTTATCGGTGCATACGGCAACGTTCATCGCATCGCCTTGCAGCCCTACCCGGTCAATTAACGGCTGCTCCGGGTCATATAATTGCTCGTACCGGTATGCTTCGCGGAAATGCTCCAGCGAGCGGCAGATGAGAATCGATAAGTCCAGCACGCGATGCAGAGGCAGCTCCTCCGATTGCCGTGACCATTTCTCCCCCGTGTACCGCCAAACCTTCGCTGAAATATCGACCTTGCCCCGATCATTCCATTGGGCCAAGCCAAGCGAGAGTCCTTTGGCGTCCGAGTTGCCGGCTGTGCGGCCATCAATCTTCTCATAATCCTCCGATACGACGACCGGCTTATGCTTTAAGGTTGTAGGTATTTTCATCGACATTCCCTCATTTCTTGTTCTTGCTAACATGCACTCGTCTACTAAACATTGGATTCATCTTATCTTGAAATGCTGCGTCAGTCAATCTAAGGCCATGGGCGGCTATGAGCTTTAATCGGTCTGCACAGAAGGGTCATCCTGCGGCGGCTTGTTATAGCCACGCTCTCCGTAGGGCTGCAGCTTCTGAAGCCAGGGCTTCAACATTTGCTTTTGCTCCCAGCGTATGTCGGTTATTTTGTCCGTCGCCTTCTGCTCCAGCACCTCATACGTGAACGCCTGCTCCCCGAACATCTTCCAATCCTGTTGCAGTTGGGCGCTCGCGAAGGTGCCCAGATCGAGCTGCATGCGGATCGTCAGCCATTTATTCTTCAGATTGGGGTAGCAGTTGATATAGATTTTGCCATTGGTCTGGTTGCGAATCTGGATGACGCCCATATAGGTCTTGAGCTCTTTGTATTCCTCAATCAACTGCTTGCGTTTATTTTTATCCATGTTTTATTGTCCTCCTCCCCGGCAAGCGGTTATGCTGCCGTATTCGTCTTTTCTGTATTACTCCTCTTCTTAATCACAATCGGGAGCAGCATAAGCGCGCCGATAACCACTAAGATACCGCTCGCTATATACACACCCGGCAAGGTTAAGCTCTGCTTGAGATAAGCGGACAGAAACATGCCGCTTACCATCATGCCCATGAAGATCGGCATGATCGTTCCCGATACACGCCCCATATAGGCTCCTTCGGTGTTGCGGACGAGCAGGGTCTGAATGCCGCCTTGGATACAAGGATAGACCAGTCCGCTGATGATCAGCAGGGCAATCGTCAGTCCCATGTGTGTAGACATGCCGATCACACCTGTACAGACGGCCGTGACGAGCAAGCCCAGCATGAGCAAATGTTGCGGCTTCGCCGTACTGGCCACCGCGACGATGACAGCGCCACCTACCAGCATGGCGGCTCCGCTGGCCATCACCAGCCACTGCAGCACGGATGGGTCTTGCCCGAGATTCTCGATGACGAGGAAGATCTGCAATGGCTGGATGATCCCCGTTGCCAGACCAACTGCCGAGAAGGTCAAGCACAGGGTGCGCAGCGACGGGTTCGATCCAATATAGCGCAAGCCATCGGTTATCTCCCGCAGCAAGCCTCCAGCCTTCGCAGGCTGCTCCTCCTTCACATCGCGGGGAAGCGAGGATAGAATGAGCGCCGATCCCAGGAACAACATGGCGGTCAGTATCAACGACACTTGAATGCCGAACTGTAAGAAAATAAAGGTACCGATCGCCGGGCCGAGCACCGTGAATACGGCGACCAGCGTCTGAGTCAGCGCCATGACGCGCTGAAGCTGTTCCGTCGGCACCTGCTGCTTGAACAGCTTCATCGCCGAAGGCTGAGAAAACTGCGACAGACATGCCGATATGAAGGTGCCGATGAGCAGCGCCATCCAGCCGCCATCCGTGACGGCGAGCAGCACTGCCCCTGCGGACAACCCGGACAGCACATCGCTCCAAACCATCGTTCGCTTCGGCTGCCACCGGTCAGCGAAGGCACCGCCGATGAGGCCGAAGAGAAAGATTGGAGCAAATTCTGCCACCGATACCCAAGACACATACACCGGATTGTGATGCGTAATCTGGGTAACATACAACAGGACAGCATAGTTCCGAATCCATATGCCCAGGTGCAGCAGCACTCTGGAGAGGATGACGGTACGAACATAACGATTAGACAACATGCTTCATTCTCCTCATTTACTAAATTACTAATTTACTAAATTACTAAATTAATGATTAGAATCTTACCTTGAATCGCCGCAACCGTCAAGCTTTTTTGAGCTGAGAGCTATCTGGAAAATAAAAGGAGCTGCTCAGAACGTCTGTAGCAGACATTCTAAGCAGCTCCATGTGAGTATTGGATGAGTATAACATTATTAGCCGTTCAGCGACATCCTCGAATACAACAGATAGGCTCTGATTAATAGGCGTTGCCCCAATCGTTTGAATGTAGTATTTGCGCAGGGGATAAGTTTCTCTAGTGGTCTTCACATGAAAAGAGACAACGCCGACCTTTGCTGATCTGGGGATGAGGAGCATCAAAAAAACCTTGAAAGGCCGCAGCCAATCAAGGTTTTTCGTGCTTATTTCACCGAGCCGAGCATCCCCTGTACAAATTGCTTTTGCAGCAGGAAGAAAATGACCAGCGTCGGAAGTGTCGTGACCACGATCGACACCATGATGATGCCGTAGTCCGGGTTGTATGAGGAGGCCAGCGAGGAGACGACTAGCGGCAGCGTCTTCTTGTCCGGCGTCTGCAGCGCAATCAGCGGCCACAGGAAGTTGTTCCAGTAGTTCATGAACGTAATGATCGCCGCAGCCGCGTAGGTCGGCTTCATCGTCGGCATGTAGACACGCATGAATAATTGCCATTCTCCCAGCCCGTCGATACGACCCGCCTGCAGCAGCTCCCGCGGGAATGACTTCGTATTTTGCACAAAAAAGAAGATCATAAACGCCGTCGTAATCGTCGGCAGAATAACAGCCGCCGGGGTGTTCAGCATGCTCAGTTGACTGAACAGCTTGAAGAGCGGAATCATGACCGCTGCGAACGGCATCATCATCGACAGCATCAGCAGGCCGAATAGTCTATCCTTGCCCCTGGAACGGTAGATCTCAAAGCCGTATCCCGCCATCGAGCTGAGGATGAGCGTAAATATCGTACCGATCAAGGCAATGACGACCGAATTCGTGAACGCTGTGCCCAGCGCCGTCGTATCGAGCAGCTTCGACCAGTTGTCGCCGAGCGAGGAGCCGAAGCTGAACTTGCCCTTCACGATGTCCGACGAGCTGTTCGTCATGCCTATCAGCATCCAGACGAAGGGGAATAGTGAAATGACGGAGGCGCCGATCAAAAACAGATGAATGCCCATCGTCCCTAGCTTCTTCATTTCTTCTCCCCTCCGATCTTGAATTGGATGAAGGCCAGCACAGCCACAATAATAACGATCGCATACGATACTGTAGCCGCATAACCAAAGTTAGGCGTGTACACGAACGACAGATTGTAAATATATTGCGAAATCGTCATCGTCGAATTGCCCGGGCCGCCGTTCGTAATGTTGACGACCTCGTCGAACAATTGCAGCGTACCGTTGGTTGAGATAATGGCTGTAAACAAAATGATCGGCTTCAGCAATGGCACCGTAATGCTGAAAAATTGGCGTGTCTTCGAAGCCCCGTCGATCGAAGCGGCCTCATATACACTCGGATCAATGTTCTGCATCGCCGATAAATAGAAAATCATATTGTAGCCCGTCCAGCGCCAGGTGATTGCCGCAATGATGACGATGCGCGCCCACACCGGGTCCATCAGCCAAGCGATCGGCCCGTCAATAAGATGAATGCCCATCAGCATTTGGTTCAATATCCCGTCCACTGCAAAGATGCTTTTGAACAGCACCGCATACGATACAAGCGATGTAACGCAAGGCAAGAAAATCGCTGTACGGTAGAAGCCCTTGAAGCGCAGGTTCGGCATGTTGAGAAAATAAGCCACGATGAGTCCAAGGAAGAGCATAATCGGCACTTGAATGATCAGATACAGCAGCGTATTGAGCACAGCCTGCTTGAACATCGGATCAGAGAACAGCCGAACGTAATTGTCCAGCCCGGCGAAGGAGGTCACATTCCCTTTGCCGGATTGGAAGCTGAGCATAAGAGACTGAAACATCGGATAGAAGCTGAATAAGAGAATGAAAGCGGAAGGCAGCAATACGAACTGCCATCCGATTCGGTTAAACTTTAATTTACTGCCCACTGCTTACCACCTACTACGTGTAGTTTTATTGCACCTGCTGATTATACAACTGCTGAATGTTAGCCAGGCTCTTGGTCAGATCCGCTCCGTTCAGAATGTTCGGGAGCTCGTTCTTGAGAGCGTCCTTCGCTTCCTGCGTGTACATGCCAAGCGTAATGGCCGGCACCTCGGTCGACCATTTCGTGAAGTCGCTATAGATCGCTTGCCCACTGAAGAAAGCGGAGGTTTGCTTGTAAGCTTCGCTGGAGAAGGAAGGAATGTAGGAGCCTACGCCGCCATTCTCGTTCAGGAAGCGCTCGTAGAATTCACTGCTGCTGCCGATCGTTTTCGCCAGGAAGTCAATTGCTGTATCCTTATTCGCCGAGCCGTCCAGCACGAACCAGCTCGATCCGCCCTCATTCGAAGCGTTGACTCCGCCATTGATGTTCAGACGAGGAATCGGCGCCACGGCCCACTTGCCGCTCTGATCCTTCGCGTCCATGATCGAAGCGATCTGCCATACGCCAGATACGACCGTCGCCACATCGCCAGCGTTGAAGCTGCCGACAAATTCGCTCCAGCCGGTTACCGGCTTGGCAATACCGGAATCGGCAATCGCTTTGTAGACACGAAGCGTCTCTGCCATAACCGGGTTATCGACGAAATTGCCTTTGTTATCCGGTGTAATGTACCAGGAGCCGCCCGATTGAAGCAGAATCGAGGTCAGTGCTTCGTCATTCGGGTTGATCGTGGACATATATTTGCCCGTTTTCTCCTTGACGGCCTTGCCAATCTCAATGTATTTATCCCAGGTGATATTCTGCAGATCGGCTGCCGAGTAGCCCGCTTGCTCCAGGTAATCGGTACGGTAGAACATGCCCGTCACGCCAATATCGAATGGAACGCCGTACATTTTGCCGTCTACCTTGACCGCATCCGCCTTGTAAGGCGAGAACTGGCTGTAATCGATCTTGCCTGTAAAGTCGGCGAAGGTGTTCGGATAAGCTGTTACATACTTTTGAACGTTCGGATCATTGACCAGGATAATGTCAGGAAGACCGTCCTTGACGCCTGCAGCAAGATTCGTATTCAGCTTCTGCTCCAGATCGGCCTTGGCCATATCGACGACCTCGAGCTGAAAGTCAGGATGATCCTTCTTATAGATCTCCTCTGCAATTTTGAGCGCTGCGCCGTTGAAGCTCGGGTCCCACGCCCACGCAACCACCTTCTTGCCGGAGCCGCTCGCCTCTCCTTCACTCTTAGAGGTAGAGGGTTCGGAGGAGCCGCAAGCTGCCAATATGGAACCAATCATGGTGAGCATAAGTAATACGGAAAGCCATTTCTTCAATTGGTACATCCCCTTTTGTTCATGGTTGAAAACGCTTCAAGCGTTACTTTCTTATTGTAAGAAAATCGCCTTAGCAAGTATAATCATAATTTGCTGTCTGTTAGCAGTAATTATTAATGTTCGCGCCCGACGATTGGGCAGGTGTAGTAAAAATTATAGCCATTAGCATTAATTATTGCATATTTCATGCCGATGGTTTCCATAATACCGTCATCCTATAGTTTGAGCTATGATAGTAGAGGGATAGGTGACCATAATTATTCCTTACCCTATAGGAAGCCATCATCTTGCAGCATAGATAGAGGAAAATAAACGAGGTGGAATTATAAATGGAGGACAAGCAGCAGGCTCGCTACCGGGTGATGATCGTCGATGACGAGCCCATTCAGCGTGCCGGCATCACCCATCTATGTCAGTGGAGCGACTACGGGATCGAGATCGTCGCCCAGGCGTCCAACGGGCAAGAGGCGCTGGAGGCCATCGAGACGGCACGCCCCCATGTCATCATTACCGACATCGTCATGCCTGTGCAAGACGGTGTGGAGCTGACGCGCATCGTAAGAAGTCGTTATCCTGATATTAAAGTCGTCGTCCTCAGCAGCTACAGCGAATTTGATTATGTGCGGGAGGTGTTCAAGTTCGGGGTAACCGACTATCTATTGAAGCCAAAGGTAACGGCCCCCGAGCTCGTCGAGCTGATACAATCGCTATGCGGCGATGTTCGGCCTCAGATCGCCGAGGACGCGCCGGCGGCCATGGACGTATCGTTGCACCTCAGTCAGTGGCTGAGCAGCATAGAGGACAATGAGCAGATGAAGGCGGAGGCGCTGGCCGCTGCTGCTGCGCATTTTCATGCGCCGCACTATCGCCTGCTCGCCGCAAGCACGAGCCTGCTGCTGTCGCGGACAGAATGGACGCAGAACGGACTGGAGCAAGGAATGTCCGAGCTGGCCGCCGAGCACTTGGCCGCCTATACTGTTTCCTTTGCATTTCTCAAGCAGGAAGCGGTGTTGATTGTGAATTACGACGATAGCCAGGCCGAGGAGGTGCTTGCGGATCTGGGACGATACGCGATGGAAGCCCGGGAGAAATGGACGTATATCGCCTTTCTTCAATCAGAGCGGTTTCATTCGCTTGAGGAGCTGCGTGACGAGCATGCACGGATAGCGGTCATGCTCGGACAGCTTCTTTATTTCCCAGGGTGGTCTGTGGTTCCCAAGGAGCGAATCGAAGCTGGAGGGCGAAGAGCGGAGCTGGATCAGAGCCGGTTCGCTGCTGCGCTGCGCACACTGCACATGGATGAGGCAGCGGCTCAGCTCAAGGCGCTGCTAGCCGACGTCGCCCAGGCTCACTCCTACGACGAATACAGTCTGAAGCGACTGTGTCAAAATATCATTTATACGGTGCTCAGCACGCTGGAGCCGCTGAAGCTGCCGCTATCGGAGCTGCATTCCTCCCGACTGAAGCTGTTCAAGAACATCGACCTGGCTTTTGATATCCGCGAGCTGGAGGACATCATGTCTGCTTTCATGGAGGATGTACGCCGACTCGTGCGCCGGACGGAGCAGCAGCCCGCTCCTCTGCTACAGCAAATTTACGATTATGTAGAAGCAAATTACGAAAGCGATATTTCGCTTGCGGAGATGGCGGCTGCGCTTCATCTGAATTACAGCTACCTGTCCTCCTATTTCAAGCAGCGCACACAGGAAAATCTGACATCCTATATTAACCGTGTCCGCGTCGATAAGGCAAAGCTGCTCATCCATCATAATGAAAGCTCGATCTCGGAGATCAGCCGTCAGACCGGCTTTTCCGATCATAATTACTTTTCCAAAGTGTTCAAGAAGTTTACCGGCATGACTCCACTGGAGTACCGCAACCAAATTCTCCAATAAGGACGGCTACTGCATGCTTCGCAAAAATAGTATCTTCATTAAAATCCTGTTCTTAACCTTGTCGGGGCTGCTGGCCATCTCCCTGCTGCTGATCGTTGCGGCCTCCTCGATTGCCGAGCGTATCCTGCTCGACCAGGTCGTGCAGAATGCATCAGCGAATATGAGGCTCGCCAAGGACGACCTGCTGCAATACAATGATCAGGTCGTCAATACGATGCTCAAGATCAACAGCAGCACCGACTTCAAAAACTATATTACCAAGCCGACCCATACGACGCTCCAGCACTTGAATCTGGTAATGTCGCTTGGCCGTTACATCGACACGTATAAGGAGTATTTCAGCCCGGAGAACTCCCATATCATCGTCTCTGGCATGCCTGGCGAGGGTGGACGCCACTATTCGAGCAACGCGCTCAAATGGGACAAAATTCCGCAGGACATCGTCACGGACTACATGACCGAAAATGGAGAAATTCCGAATCGGATTCGTTATTACAGCAGTCCTAACCTATTTGCCGAGACGGTTCCTTACGACAATTATATATTCGCCACCAAGCCGCTCGTGGAGAGCGGCACAGGCTGGATGTACGGCTATGCCGCCGTCGTTATGGATGAGCTCAATATTGCCGGGAAATACAGTCCGTATGTGTCGGAGGGCATTCATATCTCCTTCATCGCAGCGGACGGTACGATCTTATCCAGCAGCGACAAAGCCTCCATCAGCACGAGCAGGCCGGAGCTGCTGTCCATCGCCTCCCAGGCCGCGCCGCTGCAAGGCGGCGTCTCGTTCACAGAGGATAAAATGACCTATATTTCCTACTGGCTCCCGGAATTCAATGCCTATCTTCTGGAGGAAATCGATCAGCGGGCAGCGTTCGCCCCGCTTTATTCGATCTCCTGGCAGATTGCGAAGGCCGTCATCCTCATGCTCATCGTCAGCATGCTGTTCGTCTATTTCATCAGCCGCCGCATCACACGTCCGCTTAACAAGCTCGTTCAGACGATGCAGACATCCAAGGGGGATAATCTGCTGCTGCATCCGCTTCAGGAGGGCGGCAGCTACGAGACGAATGTGCTGACCAAGGCATATAACCGGATGATCAAGGAAATCGATCAATATAATGATAAGGTGCTGTACGAGCAGCAGGAACGGCGCAAGGCCGATCTGAACGCGCTGCAGATGCAGATTCATCCGCACTTTCTATATAACACGCTCAGTTCGATTAAATATTTGGCGAAGATGCATCGCACCGATGATGTTGATCGGACGATCCATAGCTTGATCTCGATGCTTCAGAGCACGCTAGGCCGCACGGAGGATATGGTGACCATGGCATCCGAGATCGAAACCTTGAAGCATTATGTATTCATTAACCAGATTCGCTATGGAGATCAGATTCAAGTGCATTATGAAATTGCGGAGGACTGTCTGCCATTGCTCGTGCCGAAGCTGACGCTGCAGCCCTTTGTAGAGAATGCCTTCTTTCATGCGTTCCCTGGCAACCGCAGCGGCAACATCTATATTTACGCTCGAAGACGTGATGAAGAGCTCGTGATTGAAATTATGGATGATGGCATCGGCATGCCTGCTGAGCCAGGACGCAGAACCGACCTAGCAGCGCCTATCGTCCAGCAAGAGCCGCGGCGAGAACGCAAGCGGAATAGCCCCTCCGGCATCGGCATCAGCAACGTTCATGGACGTATACAACTGTTATTCGGGCAACGCTATGGCGTAACGACCGACAGCGAACCCGGTTATGGCACATCGATTCGAATCACATTACCCGCTCAATCCAGCTAACCTCCACCTCTGCGATGCTGCAAGCGGCTGCTCCTTCATTGACGATTTTTTATTTCAATACTAATATAGTATTAAGAAAATAAATTTCAGGAGCAATGCCCTTGCATTGTGACGCAGGAGGACATACAGAGATGACGACGTCAGCAGAACCCCGTATCCTCGTAACGAACCGGCCCACTGCCGAACAGCTCGAACAAATCTATAATTTGCTGGATCGATGCTTTGCCGTAGGCCGAGCCTTCTTCCAGGAACGATTGGATCAAGACCGCGCCTATGATCCGGCTACCACCTGGTTTGCGATGGTGGATGATGCGATCGCTTCCACCGTGCAGATCTTCCCGCTCTCCATCCGGGTCGGTCAAGCGGTGCTGAAGAGCGGCGCCATCGGCAGCGTCGGCACCGATCCGAATTATCGCGGCATGGGTCTGGCGCACCGCATCCTACATGCACAGACCGCCTACATGAACGAGGCCGATTATGATATGAGCATCCTGCTGGCGAGCAAGCATGCCTTCTATGAGAAGGCGGGCTGGAGACTCATCCCCGAGACGGCATATGTTGTAGACAAGCCCATCACCACCTGTGAGCAGCATGACGATTATGACATCATTCCCTTCGAGCCTCGTTACCTGGATGCGATTCGTCTCATCTATGAGCAATATAATCAGCATCGCACCTATACGGTCGTCCGTGATGAGACGTATTGGCAAGACCTCATGAGCTGGCCCGAGTGGAAGAAGGCGGATTGCCTGCTGCTTCGCCGCGGGGATGCCATTGTCGCGTATGGCCTCATCGAGAACAAGGATACCGAGCAGGTATTCATTAACGAGCTTCTGTATGTCAAGGATGCCGAGGATGATGTCATCCCGTTATTCCACGCCTTATGCAAGCTGCGCCCGCACGCCAAGCAGATCGCAGCGATGCTGCCGGAGGATCATCGATTGCGCGCCTATTATACCCAGCATCAGGGGCAGACTCTAGCCATCCATATGGCAATGTGGAAGATGATCAACCTCTACTCGACCTTCTGCAAGCTTCAGCCTGAGCTGGAGCATCGTCTGCACAGCCACGACCTGCTGGCAGAGCAAGAGCTGCACCTTGCGCTTCGGTGCGAAGCAGAGCACATCTATCTGGATTATAAGCAGCGGCAGCTCACTGTATCCCGCACGCCTTCTCCGGCTTCCGATGCTTCGAGATATATGCCGATCACTGTCGATGAACGCAGCCTGATCACGTATCTGATCTTCGGTTATGACGCAGCAGACGCGACAGAGGAAGGTGTGGAGCATGCCGATCTGTTGCGGGCACTATTCCCGAGGCAGCAAGCGGTGTTTTATTTGACGGACAAATTCTAGGGCGTGTCTGCGTACCGGGGGTACGTCAAGACAAGGCAACGCAGCATGGGGCGAATAGGCGGGGAGAGACGCCCAGGAAGGAAGCCCGATTCAACGTAAATGTAAGCACAGCAAAACCCCAAGAATGGCAGCTCTACTGCATTCTTGGGGTTGCTTGTATAGTTAGCTATGCGGAGAGGCTTGCCGTTACAGACCGCCCCATTTCTTCCCCAGCCTACTTCATGATGAAGCGTTATTCAGCTTGGAGCGGCCCAGCAGAACCGCTCCATAGGCGGCATCCTTGATCGGCAGGATGAGCTTGCTCTGCGGATAGATATTCGCAAGCATCCGCTCCAGAGCAGCCTGTACAACACTCGATTGCTGCAGCACGCTGCCAGCAATTGCAATCGGATGATTGTAAAGCTCCAGCCGCTCCATCACAGGCACGACCAGCTTGAACAGGCTGGCTGCACAGCGCTCCGCCAGCGCCAGCGCCTGCACATCTCCGCTCTGGCAGGCGGCGGTCATGATCGGTGCCAGCTTCGCAATGTCCTTCTTCGTTGTACGGGGATCGTAGACGAAGCCGATCACCTCTTGTACGCTGCTCAGCCCCAGTTGCTCATAGACTAATGCAGGAAGGATCGTATCGGTGAGTCTTCCGTCCTCTGCCTGAACTAATATCGACAGCAGCTCACGACCGATGTAGTAGCCGCTGCCTTCGTCATCGATCAGATGGCCGAACCCGCCGGTACGATGCTGCCTCCCTTGTTCATTCACCCCGAAGCAGATCGAGCCGGTACCGGCAATCAGGATGATGCCTTGCAGCGCATTCTGCGCGCCATACAACGCTGTTTCCTGGTCGCCGGTAATCGTCAGGGGTCCCCTGTACCCCTGACCTCTCACCTGCTCCTCCAATAACTGCCCGACCACGGGATTACTCACTCCCGCCGCTCCGATGCATAGATGCGCCACTTCGCCCAGATCGCCGCAGTGATGCTTCAACTGGTGAAACATGTCCCCGAAGGCGGCCGCGATAGCCTGAGCATCGCCGCCGTTATAGTTCATCGGCCCGACAGTAAAGGAGCATAGCGTTCCCTCCTGCTCCCTCTCATGGGCAATGGTGACCGCCGTCTTGGTGCCACCGCCGTCAATGCCAACAATATAGGTCATAACCTTTGTCCCCCTATAGCTGAATTGTAAGGTTGGCGGTAGGCGCAAGCTCCCCATTCAGAATCGGAACGAGAGAACGGAAGGCATCTGGCGAATATTCAAAGGCCGCCAATCCGCAGAACTCACCCTCGATCAAGGCGAGATCATACGGTCTGCCGAGAGCAATCGCGGTTACATGACAGCCCGCTGCCAGCAGTCTCCGCGCAAGCTCCAACTGGCCTTGATTCTCCCGAGCATTGAATAAGCCGATGACCACCTGCCTGCAGGCTTGAGCCCGTTGCAGTGCCGCATGAATCTGCTCCTCATCAGGATCAATGTCGATGATCTCGTATGCTGCATGGAACTGCTCGCCCATATAGCGCGCGAAGCTCAACTCCTGGTTCACACTGCTGGAGGCCAGATCGGTACGGTAGGCATGGGAGCCGATAAATAATACCCGCTCGTCACCTGCTGCTATCGGCTGAAGCTCGCCCTTGACACAGCAGATCGTCTCGGTACGCATCAGCTCATTGGCCCGGCGATGCACGTCACAGCCCACGATCTCGTAATCTGCCGCCTTGGTTCCGGCATACTGGGCTTTGTAGGCTAAAATTTTGGCAACGGCTGTATCGATGACCGCTTCCTCCAGTTCACCCACGGCTACGGCTTCCTCGATGAGGTGGATCGCTTCCTTCACCGTCTGCGGCGTATGGCTGATGAAGACCAGGTCAATGCCCGCCTTCACCGCTGCCAGCGCTCCCTTCGCCGTTCCATAATATCGCTTGATGGCATCCATCTCCAGGCAATCGGAAATAACGAGCCCCGTGTATCCGAGCTTCTTCTTCAATAGCTCTGTAATGATCGTATGCGACATCGTGCCCGGCACACCGGAGCTTTCAAGCTGCGGGAATAAGATGTGCGCGCTCATAATCGCCGGAGCCCCTTGCTCGATCGCGGCCTTGAACGGCACCAGCTCTAGCGCCTCCAGCTCCTCCAGCGTCTTGTCAATCGTAGGCAAGCCGATATGGGAATCGACATTCGTGTCGCCATGACCTGGAAAATGCTTCAGCGAGGACAGGACGCCGCCATCCAGCAGCCCCTTCATCATCGGAATGCCATACTCCGCCACCTTCTCGGCCGTATCCCCGTAGGAACGCACATTAATGACAGGGTTCAATGCATTATTGTTGATGTCCATCACCGGCGCAAGGTTAAAATTAATGCCTAATGCCTTCAATTCTCTGGCTGTTATGCGGCCCGCGGCGTATGCATTCTCCGGGCGTCCCGACGAAGCAATCGCCATCGCGCCAGCCACATTCGTCGCGTCCTTGGGCATACGGGTAACCCGGCCGCCCTCCTGGTCGATCGTAATAAAGCCCGGAATGCCTGTATGCTCCACGAACCATTGCTGCAGCTCGGCCACCAGCTCGCCTAATTGAACCTTGCTGACGATATTATGGGAAAACAAGATCATATTGCCGACCTTGTAATCGGCGATGACCTCCTTCATCTCAGGAGAGATGGAGGTGGACGGGAAGCCCGTCACGAACATTTGCCCGATCTTCTCGCGCAAGCTCATCTGTTCGATGGTTTTCATCACTGGCTCATCCTCCTTCGCCTAACGATATATATGATAGCGCTGCTTCTCTTGTGCAAATTGCCTGCTCTCCTCGGCAAACTGCTCCAGCAGTTGATCTGCTTGCACCGTTGCATCACGGTATAGGCTGTCACCGCCCAGCAGGTCGATAAATGGCCGCGAGCCCTCCTTCAAGGGAGGCAGGAAGGCAAAGGACGCATATAAATCTCTGATTGTAAATAGCAAGGTCACGCCGACATCCAGCGGCTTCAACGCCTGGAGGTCGGTTATATATAGCTGCACGCCGCCGCATAGCTCCCCAGCATGCTTGGAGGAGGTTGGCTTGAAGTGCACCGGACGAAAGCGGATGCCCGGCAGTCCCTTCGCATTCATCTCGTCCGCCAACTGCTGCGCCGAAATGAACGGCGCGCCAATCATCTCGAACGGGAACGTCGTGCCCCGACCTTCGGAGCAGTTGGTTCCCTCGAACAGGCAGGTCCCGG
This sequence comes from Paenibacillus sp. J5, assembly GCF_054955055.1. NCBI lineage: Bacteria > Bacillati > Bacillota > Bacilli > Caryophanales > Paenibacillaceae > Paenibacillus > Paenibacillus sp. J5. The sequence continues at coordinate 261,066 of NZ_JBUEDD010000005.1, forward strand.
TATAGAGCAACGCGGTTTCATAACGCGGCATGCCAAGCGATGGATGTACCCAGGTCAAGCCTGTATCCGGGAAGGACATCCGCCTCTCCCAGCCCTCCAGAGGGATGATATGCAGCGCTGCCTTCCACTGCATCTGATCATTAGCCATCGTAGCCACTTCACCCGCAGTCATGCCGTAGCGAACAGCCAGCTCGTAGTTGCCGACAAATGACTTGAAGCCCGGCTTCAGCACATTCCCCTCCACCGTTACCCCATTGAGCGGATTGACGCGATCGAGCACCACAAACTCAACGCCCGCCCTCGCACAATCCTCCAGCGCATACAGCATTGTATAGATAAAGGTGTAATACCGCACGCCTACATCCTGAATGTCGTATACGACCAGGTCGACTTCCTCCAGCATCTCCGGTGTGAGACGTTTGGAGTCCTTACGGTATAGACTGTAGACCGGAACATTCGTATACGGGTCGGTATAGGTGTCCACTAGGGCGCCTGCATCCAGATCTCCGCGAACACCATGCTCCGGCGAGAACAGCGCCGTCAGATGGAAGTACTCATGCAAGACCGTGATGGTGGATTCAAAATCTCGGGTCAGTCCTGTCGGCGCGGTAATGAGTCCCAGTCGCTTGCCTGCAAACAAATGACGATACTTCGTAATCGAATCGATTCCATTCAGCACCATAAGAGCTGCCTCCTTGCTGACTCTCTTGCTCTGACTATTTTGCTCTGCCTATCTTGCTATTACCACAGGCTGGATTGTCTGACCTTCATCGCTTCGGCAGGCACCATGAAGGCTTCCGCATACGTTTTTCTGGCTTCGCAGCCACGGACAACCGCCAAGGCTTTATAGTAATCCATATAGTTGAACGATGTGCTATGTGTAACGAACCAATGTTTGCTTAACGCCTCGATCCATAGATCATACGCCGCCTGATCGAAATCGATGTACACATACGGCACATAATCAACGGCGTCCTCCCAATTCTCGGAGTAATACAGCCTCGCTGCAAAATGTGCCGGCAGCTCCCGCTCGAAGGAGGGCAGCGCTGCGTAATAACGGGCATCATTCACGATATGATGCGTGAGCGCATGATCCTTATGCATACTGTTCTTCCAATGGGTAATGATCACATCAGGCTTCACGCGACGTATGACATCACATACCTGCAAGCGAACCTGGTCATCATCAGGCAGCTCCCCGTCGCAATAGTCCAATACGATAGCTTCGCCGCCCAGCATCCGGGCAAACAGCTCCGCCTCCTGCACCTTCTGCTGACGGTACTGCTGCATATCCTGTCCCGCCGGCACGCCTCGCTCCCCTGCGGTCAAGGCCAATGTCGCTATGCGATCACCCTTCAAGCTATGGCTGGCCAATACGCCGCCGGATGCCAGCTCCACATCACCCACATGTGCGCCAATGGCCAATATCGTTAATGCTCTGTCCATCTCTACAGCTCCCTCCGCAAGATAGAAAATTGCTTCTCGATCGTAAAGCCCGCCTGCTGATAGATGCGCAGCGCCGGATTAGTACTGCCCGTAAACAGGGTGATATAGTGAGCGTCCGCCGCTTGAAAGGCCTCGACCATGCGAAAAAATAATACGCTGCCCAGCCCCTGCCCCTCATGCTCCGGGTGCACGCCGATACCGCAAAAAAACGCTCGGCCGTCTGCTTCGACGATGATCGGCCCTGCAAACCCGACCACCTCATTGCCATATACCGCAACGACTAGCGGTGCGCCCGCCTTCACGTGGACGGCAACCTCCCGCTCCCACTGCGGATTATGCAGTGCAGCCAGTGTAGCTTCCAGCCCAGTGTGCCGTTCAGGAGCATAGGTCGTCACGGCGTAGCCTTGTTGATGCGCGCGAGCTTCCTTGCTTAATAAAGCCTCAGGAATAATAAAGCTTCCGAGTCTGAGGTACATGCCGCATTGCGTGGCCCGATCCACGTAGCCTCTGGCGAGCAACGCATCATACAGCGGCAGCTCCTTGCAGATGCCCGGAGCGTTATTATGCTCATGCTGCGGCGCGCCTGGAATGCGCCATCTGAGCTTGACCGGGTTGAAGAACAGCACCTCCGCCTGTGTCTTTCCAAGCTCGCGGAACCGTTGCTCCAGGCTTGTCAGGAACGCATCGTAGCGTGCAGGAGAGGCGGCATCTGCATCGATGATGACGGTCGTTATATAGCCTGCGACCTCTCCAAGCGGAAGTTCATCGCCGGTGACGCCCGCCGCAAACCCGACCAAGCCATGCTCCGTGCAGCCTACCCATAGGCAACGCTCATCGAAGTAACGATGCTGGATGAACGTCGCTACGAATTCCTGCTCTGTCAGCGGCCGATAGTCATAGCGGGTCGCCTCCCGGTTCCAGAGCGCGACGACAGCAGGTACATCCTCCATCGAGAACGGTCGTATCTCCATTCGTGAAGCCTCCTAACGCCTCGGATAGGGCCATGAGATTTTCCCCATGACGACGGGCTGTGATGCTCCGGTCACTCGCGGAACATTGTTCGGCTGCCGCTCCATCGCATAATACGCTAACATAGCAAACGCTATCGCTTCCTTGGCATCGCTATGACCGCCAATATCCTCCTGCGTCAGCACCTCAACCTGATGCGGGGCAAACAGCCTCCGCAGCTCACGCAATAAGGTGTGGTTATAGCTGCCGCCACCCCCGACAACGAGTTGCTGGGCTGGATGATGCGGCGCGATATACCGTTCATAGCTATCGACGATGCTCCATGCCGTTAAGCGTGTCGCTGTTGCAATCACGTCCTCTGGCTTCCAGTGATGCTCTTCCATGGCCTTGATCATCTGGGCCACATAGTGCTGTCCGAACCGCTCCCTGCCTGTCGACTTGGGCAGAGGCAGCGAATAATAGTCATCTTGCTGCATCCAATTCAACAGCTCGTCGATCACTTGGCCGGTCGCGGCGATCTCGCCGCCGATATCCATCGTCATCGGCGGATAGAGCTGCGAGACGAGCTCATCGATGATCATATTTCCGGGCCCCGTATCCAAGGCAAATACTTGATCTAACGAGCCGCCAGCAGGCAGGACGGTCACATTGCCGATGCCGCCGATATTTTGCATCAGCAGCGTCTTCTCCTGACTGGCATACAGTACATATTCCGTAAACGGCACCAGCGGCGCTCCCTGCCCGCCCATCGCCATATCTGCGACGCGGAAGTCAGATACACACGGGATTCCGGTGCGATTCGCGATCACGGCACCCTCGCCAATCTGGACGGTACAATGGAGGTTGTAATCTCCCATCCGCTTCTCTTCCGGGGCATGATAGATCGTCTGACCATGCGACCCGATCGCATAGATCTGGGATGGCTCCAGCCCGGATTGCGCCAGTACGGATAATGTCGCTTGGGCATACAGCTCGCCAAGCCACATATTCATGGCCCCTACTCTATCGATCGTCGCATTCGCCGGATGACACAGCTCCAGGATCATCGTGCGCACCTCTGCCGGGAAGGGGGTGTTCTCGAACGCCACCAGGGCAAGCTCTGCCCCCTCCCCATGCTCCGGCGCTGGAGCATACCGAATGACCGCGGCATCGATGCCGTCGACCGAGGTGCCCGACATCAGGCCTATAAGATAGACAGCATCGGATGTTCGTTGGTTGTCCATCATCCCTTCACCGCTCCAACAGTTACCCCTTCAAGGAAGTATCTCTGCAAGCTGAAGAACAGGACGAACATCGGTACAGCCGAGATGGTGGCGCCTGCCATCATCGGCGCAAAGTACGTGGTATTGGCGAAGCGGAAGTTTTTCAGACCGACCTGGATCGTCTGCATCTCCATTGTGTTGGTCACCAGAAACGGCCAGAAGAAATCATTCCACGCCGCCATGAACGTCAGGATCGCCAGCACAGCCATAACCGTCTTCGAGAGCGGCATAATGATATGCCAGAAGATCTTAGGCTGGGAGCAGCCTTCGATCTTGGCAGCTTCAATAATCTCGCCCGGAATCGAGGACATGAACTGCTTCACCAGGAAAATGTTGTACACTGTGACGATGCTCGGCATAATAAGTGCCGTATACGTATTTTGCAATTCAAAAATATTCACGATCAATATATAGAGCGGAACCTGCGTCACTTGACCAGGAATCATCATCGAGCCCAGCAGGATCGCGAACAGAACGTTTCTCCCTTTGAACTTCATCTTGGAGAAAGCATAGCCTGCGAGCGTAGCGAAGATGACATTCGATACGGTAATGCACGCCGCTACAATAAAGGAATTCAATAGCCAGTCCCATGAATGCGGGCTAAAGTTAAAGAAAAATTTGTAGGATTCAAATGAAATCTTCGACGGAAAAATCGAATAGCTCATCGCGCCGGCTTCCACCGGATCGCCGAATGAGGAGATGACCATAAAGTAAATCGGGAATATCGTTGCGATCGCAAACACGATCAGACACGTAATGATAATACCATTACGGCCGAACAGATACCCTCTGCTTCTCAAGCTATTGTTATACAAGCCCACCGTATCCTGCCCCCTTCCTAGTATTCTACATCGTTGCCCAAAAACTTAAATTGGAGGAATGAAATACATGCGATAATGGTCGCCAAAATGAGCGATTGCGCTGCCGCCTGACCAAATTCAAAATAGGTAAACGCATTGTTGAAGATCAACAAGCCTACCATCGTTGTCGCATGATCCGGCCCACCGCCCGTCATCAGATACGCGTTCTGGAATACCTGGAAGGAACCGATGATGCCTGTCACAAGCAGGAATAGGGTGGTTGGCTTCAAGAATGGAACGACGATGTACCACAGCTTCTGCAGGAAGGTCGCACCGTCAATTTCAGCAGCCTCATAATAGCTGTTATCAATCCCGAGCAATGCAGCCAGATAGATAATAATGGCCGTACCGTGGCTGGATAGCCAGGACATGAGCACGAGCGAGAACATGGCAGTCGCACTGGAGCCTAGCCAGTTCTGATTGGAAATGCCAAAGAAGCCTACGACCTGGTTGGCAATGCCTGATTTGAGCGGATCGAAGATCCACAGCCATACGACAGCAAGCGCTACGCCCGATGCCACAGCCGGCAAGTAGTAGATCGCTTTAAAGATCGTCTGCGTCCGCTTCTTGAATGGAATAATCAAGATCGCGATGACGAAGGATAGCAAGATGTTAACAGGAACGCTCAATATCGTGTAGACGAGCGTATTTTTCAGCGCCTTCCAGAACAGATCATCCGTGAAGGAGTTCGTGAAGTTCTCCAGTCCGATAAATGTGGAGCCTAATGGACGATATTCCTGCAAGCTGATGATAAACGCATTGATGACCGGATAGGCGGTGAACAACGAAAACGCAATGAGTGCTATTGCGATGAACGCATATCCCCAACCTGAGTCACTTTCAAGTTTTAGCCTTTTTCTTTTCGCCACATGCTGGCTCATTGGGTCGCACCTCTCTTCTTCAAGCAGTAACTTGCACTAAGGCGGGCCAGACTAGAAGGAAAGCTGTACGTACTGGCTACGCACAGCTTTCACTTGTCAGTCTATAACCGCCTAGGGTGTATCTTCTAACTACGCCCTAGTCAACGACAATGCCATCCTCGCCAAAGGACTTGATTGCAGCGGCCTTCACTGCATCATACATTTGTTGTGGCGTAATTTCATTAGCAAGCAGCGCTTGCAGCTTCGGCACGATGACTTCGGTCTCGATCTTCAGGGCAGCAGCCGCCAGATCGGTCGGAATGTCGGTACGAGCCGGCACAGCCTTGGACATCATGAGCTGATCCGCTTTAATATTGTCTTCATTGCGCGGGTATTGCTCCAGCACGGCCGAGTTACGAGCGGATTCTGTAATTGGCGTCAAGAACAGCTCATTGCTATAGTTGGCCGCAATCGAACCGGAAGACAGGAAGTGGATCGCCAGACCGATATTTTTAATGTGCTCTTCAGACGGAGCCTTCTTGCCGCGCAGCGCGATATACCCATCCACAACGGAGGTCGGGATATAATCGGCGCCGTTGAAGCTAGGAACCGGAAGCGCGATATACTCCGCTTCGATGGAATCTGCTACAGCAGAGCCGTCATTGGCCTTCAGCTTCTCATTGTTCAGACGCGCCGAGTTCTCGAAGCTTGCCAGCCCTTTGCCTGTAATCATCGTCTGACCTGTCAGGAACATGTTCCAGCGCTTGCCTGCATCGATCGAGCTGAGCTCCTTCGGCATCGAGCCGTCATCGATCATTTGACGGATCGCTTCCAGCAGACCCAGGAAGTTTTTGCTCGTGTAAGAGAACTTCAGGTTCGTGTCAAAATAGTCTGGCAGGCCGGCAGATTTGGCCATAATACCAAGATAGTCCTTCGATGTCACGCCAGAGGTTGCGAAGACGAAGCCATAACGAGTCGTTTCGCCTTTATCGTTCTTCACCACACCTTTTTGGATGGCCTCACGGAATTGATCATAGGTCCAACCATTTTGCTGTACGTTCTTCCAGTCAATCCCTGCTTCCTCCAGGAACTGCTTGTTGCCGCCGATCGAGTGAATCGCCAGGTAAGCCGGCAGCCCATATTGAGCGTCGCCCAATTGGAAGTATTTCATGGCAACCTCATCATAATCAGCTTTCACATCGTCTGCAAGCACCTTATTCAGATCCAGCAGCACATCCAGAGCCGCATATTTGGAGATGGCTGTCGAGCCTACCCAAGCGATGTCTGGAGGGGAGCCTGCATTGACCTGCGTATCCAGCTTCTGCGTCATATCCTCCCAGCTCGCCGGTTCGATCTTCAACGTCAGATGAGGATACTTTTCATTGAATTCCTTCTCCATGTCCTTAAACCGCGCTTGATAATTGGCCGATACCGGGGGCAATAGCGCGGTGATCGTATCCGATTGCAACTCGGAGCCGCCATTGCTGCTGCCAGAGCCGCCTGTACTCGGATCGGTCGAGCCGCCATTTCCATTTCCTCCACAAGCCGTTAATACAGATAACAGCATGATGACGGATACCAACAGTGTGACTGCACGGAATTTGTTCTTCATAAGATAATAGCCTCCCTTTGGTCTGTATGTTCTTACCTAAGCCAATGACGCGATCGCCTGCTTCAACCGCCCGCTATTTACGTGAAGCGCTTGTTCAGCTTCCCTTGCATCCAGTCCTGTTTTTAGCATCATTATAGCCAACTTGCAGTTCATCGATGCTCTCTCCAGGGTAGCCGCAGCGGTCGATGCGTCTACATCGGTCGTGCTCATGATGATACGGATGGAGCGATCGATCAGCTTCACATTGCTTGCCTTCAGATCGACCATCAAGTTGTTGTACGTCTTGCCCAGCTTCACCATCGTGCAGGTCGTCAGCATATTCAGCACCAGCTTCTGAGCGGTTCCCGCCTTCAGGCGCGTCGAGCCGCTGATGACCTCTGCCCCGACAACGGGGGAAATACATACATCTACAATTGGCTCGAACTTCGAGCCCTTGTTATTGCAGACGCCGATCGTAGCCGCCCCCCGCTCCTTGGCCTTCGCCAGAGCTGCAATCACGTAGCTGGCACTGCCGCTTGCCGAAATTCCGATCACGACATCCTGGTTCGTCACGCCGATGCTCTCGATTAATGCAATCCCTTCATCCGCATCGTCTTCACAGCCCTCCACCGCATTGCGCAACGCGATGTCGCCGCCAGCGATGAAGCCTTGCACCAGGGAGGGGTCCGTGCCGAAGGTCGGAGGACACTCGGACGCATCGAGCACGCCTAGCCTGCCTGATGTCCCCGCTCCTACATAGAACATTCTCCCACCATTAGACAACCTCTGGTGAAGAATATCCACCGCCCTTGCAATCTGTGGAATTTCCTTCGCGATCGCTGCGGGAACGAGGGCATCCTGTTGATTCATAAGCTGAACCATCTGCTCCGTTGTGCATTCATCAATCATTAACGTATCCGGATTCACAGCCTCTGTTGTTAATCCCGCCAGGTAATCATTCATTGCCATCCTCCTTCTAGTTAACCTCCTTCTTCCCCAGGCGTGTCTGCTAACTCGCGATAGGGTCATCCTCCACTGCTGTATCGTGGAGAGTAATAAACTGACACATAGTTAATCTTATGTGTTAGATTACTTAACAAAACTCATAATCTTATACTAATACAACCATCATGATTCGTCAATATTTTTTGAAATATAATTTCAATTAAAATTAAAAATCTGATTATTTATTTCAGTTTCTTATACATCCTGTTATATCACATTTTTAAACCGCTTACAAGACATGACCCGCAATTTCATCAATCGCTTACATGCTGCTATGGTGCCCAGCCAGTCAATAGGTTAGATGCTCGGTGCCTCCCCTTACCGAATTTTCGATCGGATGACACAGCAAAAAAAGCATTGATCCTCGATGAATGCTCCACTGCAATGGCGGGATATATAAAAATAAGGGAGGCTCAAGAGAGCTCTCCCTGGGTAACGCGCGTCGTGATAAGCTTAATTGCGCAGCTTCCTCTTCAATATATTGTGCGTCTTGGTGAGGTATGTTTTGACTTGGTCATATTCCGCGCTGGCAACGCCGGCAAACAAGATGTCGATGATCGTTAGCATTGCAATACGCGAGCCCATGGCGCCACTGCGAATGGTAATCTCCGGCGTGGAGATGCTCAGCACGATGTCTGCCCGCTCTGCAAGCTCGCTCTTGTTATACTTCGTAATGGCGATACACTTCACCTTGTTCTTCTGGGCAATGTCGAGCGCATCCAGTATATCGCTCGTTGCGCCCGAGTTGGAGATGAAGATCGCGACATCGTCTTGTGCAAGTAACGTGGCTGCTGTAAGCTGGCTATGTCCATCCGTATAGGCATGACACATCTTATTAATTCGCGAGAACTTCTGCTGCCCATCCATACAGATTAAGCCGGAGGCGCCGATGCCGAAGAACACAATTCGCTTGCTATGGCATAGCAGCTCTACAGCCCGTGCGATCTCCTTGCGATCAATGACACTGAGCGTATCCTCGATAGACTTGCAATTATTCAGAGAAATATTGGAAATGATGGTTGACAGGTCATCGCCTGGTTGAATATCCGTATACTGCGCCTTCGCATCCTCATCCCGCGAGCCGAGAGAAGCCGATATACTCACAATGAAATTGCGATAGCCGCTGTAGCCCATCGTCTTGCAGAACCGAAGGACCGATGCATCGCTAGTCTTACTTGCCTGAGCCAGCTCCTTAATCGATAGATGCGGAATTTCCTCCGTGTTTTCTAAGATGTAATCCCCGACCAAGCGTTCCACTGGCGTAAAGCTATCTCTCATCTCACGGATTTTAATAAATACATTGTCATTTAAGCTCATAATCTACCTACTCTAGATTTAATTAACACCTTGGATCTTCAATATTATCATATACAATCTAGAATATCGAATTCAATAGCAAATTACATCGTGCCAGCATTAACCATGCACAGCGCGGCGGAGCCTTGGGCACGACGGAGCCTTGGGTGCGATGGAGGCCAGGACACGATCGCGGCCTTGGATTACTTGGCAGAATGGATTACATCTCGAACCAGAAAGTCAGTGATGAGTTCATTCACACGGTCAGACTGCTCATGATTGATTCCATGACCTGCATCAGGAACAATCATATACGGAATCTGGTGAAGCTGCAAGGATTGGATGGCGGAAGGGTAGTAACTTAGCTTGTCGTATTCGCCTATCAGGAATACAGCTTTTTCCTTCAATATCGACAGCTCCTCCTTCGTAAATCTCCGATACTTGTGGTACATCATCGTTCGGTTATTAAAATACTTGAGCAAGTACGTCCAATGCGTCATGATCTCGGGATTGTCTTCAAATACCGCGGAGGTGTTCGGCGCACAGAGCTTTCTTAGCAGCTTTCTCGTTGTTTTCTCGGATGCGGGCAGCAGCGCTTCGGGCAGAAACACCATCGCCATGCGCAGCATATTCGTTTTGATCCCTCCTGCCATACCGACCATCTTCCTCACTCTAGCGGGATTCGTTATCGTATAATACGAGGCCAGATAGGCGCCATTGGAGACACCTGCGACGTGAACGGCCTCCAGCTTAAACCATGCCATAATCTCATCAATCCACACGGCTGCATCAAAGCTCTTCTTATACGTCTCATTAGGCACACTCTTGCCGGGGCCTCCCATCGTATCGATCGCAATCACGTAAAAATGTCTGGCTAGCGCTTGAATGTTATAGACCCACATCAACGCCGAGTTGTCCCCGACTCCGTGAAATAGCAAGAGCGGCGGGCGCTCCGCTGCTCCGGCAACCACGACATGCGTGACACCGAACCGGGATGGAATGTCCACCTCCTGCACAGGCACTTGCCATTGCCCCAGTAAGTTCTGATAGGACTGAACGATCAGGTCTTTGCCAGCTTCGCTTTTATAAGGACTGATAGGCATGTGAACAGCTCCGTTCATTATATAATAATATGCCAGCATATTGTTCGTGAAAGGAGGCATAGAAGGCGCGGCCACAACTCAGGAAATTGGCTAATTTGGGATTAAATGATTTTCCAGTTGCTGGTTCCCAGTTACTATCATTATATCAGTTCGCTCAGCGATCTGTTATAGGAAGCACATAAAAGACCTTGGGGCTTGCTGTTCCCGAACCTGCTTCGATTTGAAGATGGGAATTGAATCTCGTTTACACGATCACCTGTAATGAATTAAAGAAAGAGGCTAGATGCAAAATAGAAGTCGACCATTTCGTTGATCGACCTCTATTTATTCTATTGAGCGGTCAGAATTTGTGGACCTTCAGCCGTGATGGCGATCGTATGCTCGTATTGGGCGGCAAGCTTGTTGTCCATCGTCCTTGCGGTCCAGCCGTCCGCATCGATTGTCATGAAGTAGCTGCCCTCGGTGATCATGGGCTCAATCGTGAACACCATACCTTCCTTGATACGGAGGCCTTTTCCGGGCTTGCCGACATGCACATAGGTCGGCTCCTCGTGCAGGTCGCGGCCGATGCCATGGGCGAGAAGGTCACGCACGACGCCGAAGCCGTGTGATTCCGCATGCCGCTGAATCGCGCTCGTCACGTCGCCGAGCCGATTGCCGGGCTGCGCCTGCTCGATGCCCAGGTCAAGACATTCCTTCGTGACGCGCATCAACTTCTCGGCCGTCGGCGAGATCTGCCCGACTGCATAGCTCCAAGCCGAATCGCCGAGCCAGCCGTCGAGCTCCGCGACCGTGTCGATCGTCACGATATCGCCTTCCTCAAGTGGCTTATTGCTAGGGAAGCCATGCGCGATCACGTCGTTGACGGAGGCACAGGTCGCATAAGGATAGCCCTTGTAGCCCTTCTGGTATGGCTTGGCGCCGTGCTTCAAAATAATGTCCTCGAATATGCGCTCAATCTCGTTCGTTGTGATGCCCGGTTGGATGAGCGGGGCAATTGTACGATGGCATTCAGCCACCACTTGGCATGCCTTGCGGATGGATTCAATATCATGCTTGCTTTTTAAGATGACCATGTTCGTATCAGGACTCCTTCGTAATAGCTTGCATAGCGAGTCGGGCGATGCGATCGACGTCCAGGTCGGAATTGCCCGCATAGTAGTGCAGCCCACAGCAACCGACCAGCACGGCAAGCATATGGTCGACGCTGTCGTCTTCGCGCTGAGCGATCAATTGGAATGGAACATACAGCCGTTCCATAAATTTTCTTTTGGCGTGGTGTCGATCCCTCTCAGGCAAGCCTGCATAATGTTCCGCCGCCATTTTGTAGACGAGATATGCGCGGGCGTCCGACTGCCACAGCCGGAGCAGCTCTTTACAATACGTCAACAACTGCCAGTCATCTGGGGAGCTGCCGCTGTTGTTCGTCCATTTTGCGATCACTTGCTCGCATCGCTCGAAGCCGCTTCCTAACACATCTTCTATTAATAAATGCCGGTTGGGGTAATAATGGTATACTGTGCCGTAACCAAGCCCTGCCTCGCGGGCGACGTCGCGAATATCAAAGCTGCCGCCCGTGCGAAAGTAGGAGCGAGCAGCAACATCCAGGATCTGTTCTCTGCGCTGCATACGTATGAGCTCATTTTGTTCTTTGGTGCGGGGGCACATGGGCATTAAAACCTCCTTATTATAGACCTGCAAATTTGTCGATATAAAGATAGTAACGCATGGGGCGGAGAAATGCAAAAGATTTGTTGGGTACGTTAGCCTTAAAGGTGTTTTGATTTGCCTCAAGTTGGGGGCAGTCCAGTCCCCAAAGCCAATCAGGGTTTAGATTTTTCACATACCGTTATTCAGTTCTACAATAGTATATTTCTCAAATCCAAGTTCAAATGAAATCATTTCTAAAACAAAATTAAGAAAAGTTACATTGTTTTGTACGTGCAGAGATTTATTGAACATTAAGCCCCTATTGACAGGTATTATTTGGAAAAGGTATACTGAGTTAAATTCAATACAAGTTAAACGCAAGGATTGGGAGTATTAAGGATTACTATTGTTCAGAGAGCTGTCGTTTCGGTGCGAGACAGTCAATAGCTTCCCCAACTCACCCATGAGCGGTAAGGCTGAATTCAGTAGGTCTTAACGGTTAACCTCCGTCATTAGGTTTTAAGATGATTCGTTTATTTACGGAAGCAAACGGATCAAAAAGAGTGGTACCGCGAAGGAAAACCTATCGCCTCTTTGTAGGCAATAGGTTTTTTTATTTTATTTTTGAACAAAACAATATTTATTAAGGCAGGTGTTATCAGATGGAAAACGTTATTGATTATTATTCCCGTTTTGACGAGTGGGGCAGGTTGGACAGGGAACCGCTAGAGTTTATCATTAACTGGCATTACATTAAAGAATATTTACCTCCCAATGGCAATGTATTTGACAATGGGGCAGGACCCGGGAAATATTCAATGGAGTTAGCGAAGCTAGGATTTAATGTAACTCTTTCTGACTTAACACCTAGACTCGTTGAATTGGCTAAGGAGAAGGCAAGCGAATTGGGCTTAACGGAACACTTCAACGGCTTTCATGTATTAAATGCTATAAATTTGGACGGATTACCCAATGAGGTGTTTGATGCTTCCTTGATGTTAGGACCCCTTTACCATTTGCAAAGGGAAGAAGAACGGATAAATGCTGTAAGAGAGTTATTCCGCGTTACAAAAAAGGGAGGCGTCATTTTTGTTGCTTTTCAAAGTAGGATCAGAATGACAACAACTTCCTTGCAATATCCACAGCACTGGAAGCCCAATGACACAATGGATTCAATAAAAGAGTTCCGCGATACTGGGATTTTTAATCACGTAGATAAGGGACGATTTACAGGAGCATATTACTTCAACATCAATGATATTAAGCCCTTTATGGAAAGCCAAGGATTTGAAACAGTTGATTTGATTGGTTCTTCTAGTATTGGTGGATTGATAAGTAATGAACAAAGGCAGTCTTGGGAAGAAAAAGGTGAGTCGCAGAGTCTGATGAACTTACTTATTGAACTCGCTAAGGACCCCTCCGTCTTGGGAATATCGTCTCATTTGTTGTATATCGGCAGAAGGAAATAATCGAGCCCCAAATAGAATCAGTTTAACATTGCGCAAACACCAATCCTGCGGATACATACAAGTTTTGTTGTCACTGTTTACTCGTCACATGTGGAGTGCGTAATAGGGATATTTCGAGTCGATACCTAGAAGTCTATCGTTTTCAGCTTCGGCGAAGTATTTCTCCTTTGTACAGGATGACGGTGATTATAATTAAAAGCTAATTCGCCTGTCAATACCTTCGTCCCAGCGGTAAAGCAATTGTGGGCGGCATTCCTCGGCGTATTCGGTTCGACAATTTGTCAGCCGCGGTCGTCCACGTCGGGAAGCATGAACAGCGTCAGCTTACGGAAAATGATAATCAAAATCCGGCTTCGAGACATTTTGGGAGAGCGCGGAATGTCCCGACGAAATTTGGCGATTCGGTTGAAAGGACTTGCTTTTTACCGCCCATCATACTGTCGAACTCATTATCTATAATCATTCGACCATCTTTGAGGGTCACGGTTTTATTGTCTACTTATGCCCGCTCTCATTAGTTGAATGATGGGTTCATTCGTCACTCTCCCCCTCAAAGAAAAAACCTTGAAAGGCATAAGCCCATCAAGGTTAACAAAACAAATCAACGACCTTTAAAACAAAACTTACAATAAAATCCTTTTTTATTAGCGTTAAAAGTAATCATTTCATACTCAATTGAAGTATCAGTATTCTTTCTATTGTAGACAGTGCCCCCCGAATACTCTGTGAATTCTACAAACGAATGGAATACTCTCTTTACTTCCCCTAAGCTATAATTTCTGAGCCTAACCATAATACGATACACATCTTCCTCCGTACTAATGGAGAAATCTGAAACATTGTCGATTCCTTTAAGACAATCCCTAAATTCAATCTTTAATTCCACATCAATTTGGTATTGTATATCATTTACCATATCACTAAATACTAATTTATCCATATATACATCCTTTCTTAATTTTTTGGAATATAGTTTCCTCCATTTGCTGACGGAGGATAAGAGTAAACTGTAACCACTTTGTCGCCCCATTCATTAGTAATTACAGTATTACCTCTCTTATCTTGGTATCTCCAAGTAACCGAACCATCATCAGGGTCTATCTCCTTTACCCTACTATTCAGCTTGCTCTCCTCATCATACCGATACCCCGCATACCGGATCGGGTTGTTCACTGTGCCCGTTCCCGCGAAAGCACCAACACCTTCTCGTTGCCGTCGGTCTCCAGCACGACCTTGTCCGACTCATATAGATAATGTGTCGCCTGTTTGCCTGTGATCTTCTTCGTCCGATGCCCTTTCCTATTGTACGTGTAGTTAACCGGCATCAACTAAGCGTTATTACTCCTTACAGCGATTAGGCGCTTGGCTATGTTCCTTTTTTGTCACCAGCAATTCCTTTACTCCCCAGTAGTTTTATCCATATGATAGGCTTGAAATGCCTTGGTCAGTCTCACATGTAATAAATCCAGGCGAATGGAATCTTCCAGCCGGTGAATACTAAGCAGCACTTCCTCTGTCATTTGTTCATCGAATAGATGTCCATATCGATAGATTGAATCTATAACAGCATGTTGACATTGCTCTAATGTCTCTAGTTGCTTGTAATACCCTTCCTCCTGTTCCACATAGCTAACATAGGTTTCCATTCTCTTCATATATTTATCATCCCCTACTTCATAAAATGTAACTCTTAAAAGTTCCACATTTAAATTATATAACGTTTAAGAGTGACGTTCAATGTTTTTTTAAATACTTCGTGATATATTTAGTAGTAGGCTTAGTTACTCTTAAAGGTCACAATGTGGAGGAGAATATACATGAAAATCAAAATCCGGCTTCGAGACATTTTAGAAGAACGCGGAATGTCCCAACGAAAATTGGCCCGCCAAATGAATGTAAGACCTAGCACGATTAACCATCTATGCTCCGATTCGGTTGATAGAGTCTACATCCGTACACTTGAGCAGGTTTGCAGAGCTCTGGGAATTACCGTTGATGAACTCATCGTTTCTGTAGAGACTTCAGAACCTCATGACCATCCTAACAAAAAACCTTGAAAGGCACGAAGCCAATCAAGGTTTTGTCGCAAACAAATATTCAGCATTCTAATATTTTGAATTCAAATTCTTTACAGTAAAAAGAGAATAATAAATTTTCATTCTCTATTACTCTGTATTTGATTCCTTCCATTTGACTGTCTGAAATATCATTTATTCTTAATTCAAGTTGAAACAGACCCTCTAAATTTCCAATTTTAAAATCTCTTACTCCAAGAAAGTTTAACATTAACATTTTATTGCCCTCGTAATACGGGTAGTCGCACAAAGTAATTGTTAAATTGTATCCTTCGTAATCTTCTCCATCAAAAACCCTATTTAAATCCATTCCTTTTAAATATCCATATTCTTTTTGTTTGAGGTAAAAATCAGATATGAACTCATTTGGTGTACTCACTTTGGTCTATACTCTCCTTCTATATGGCCTGCGATTTCCTTTGGCGTTTTCCCAGGTCCCCATTCATACAAATGGTAATGAGTATCTGGTTTCATACGGGTATTTTAAGGGTTATATGTGTTATTGGTTGAATAATGGATTCATTCGGCACTGGGTAACCCTCCCAAAAAGAAAAGCCATAGAGAGAATAGACCCCCTTATGGCTTTCCAATTTATTTCCTTGCTTCAATGATACTACTTTCTCTTTTTGATGTAGTTTTATTAAAATAGAATGATTGACCTGTTTGTCTATCTAAATTTTCTGCCATGGTGGTTACCTCACAAATAAGTGAAATGTACCGCGCCATCCAAAGTGAAATGTCGAACATTCGGTCATTAAATACTTCTTGGAATGAATCAGTAGTAGTTGCTCCAAGGAAATATTGATAATCAGGCCATTTTTCACTATCCTGTATGCTTCTTAATTCAACCTCAAAGCCTAAAACCTCAGAGTAACCCACTAAATCATAAGGTTCATCTTCCATATTTTCATATCTTATTTTAGGTACATTTAGTCCATTTTCTATTTTAGAGCCTAAGTCTTGTAAAGAGCCTTCGTATTGAATAAATACCTTTGAATATGCACCATGTACTTTGTCTTCAATCTGCATGTTAACCTCCTATTTACTTGATGGCTTAAATTTAATTGAGAAGCCCTCTTTATTCGGCTTAAGTCCTTCAAATCCCGGTGTCTCTGAGAGTATTTTTCTAAATTCAGGATTGGCTTTTAGACTATTACCAAACTTCTAGTATAAAATATCACTCTCAATATAATAATCAATATCATACTTATTCAAATCAATAGGTTGGCCGAATGTCGACTTATTGGGATTCCCAACAGTGCCGGTCTTGAATGAACCAGTGTAACCTGCCCTAAGGTTAGGGTCAATTTCTCTAAATTGTGGTAGTAAATGTTTTTCGGCAAGTTCATCTAATTTCGTATGAAGCTCAGAAAGCTTGGGACTAAGTTTCCCCGTCCCCCCAGAAGAAAACAATCGAGCCGCACTATCCCCGATCCCTCTGGCTCCGTTAATCATTCCATTCATGCCGTGATCCGCTACGGCTAAAGAAGCTGCTGTTGTTAAAACCCCAGGCCCTGAGAGTACTACTGAACCCGTCATAGGTATTCCTGTGGCTGTGCCTGCTCCTCCTACTACCAGTTCTATTCCACCAACGACTATACTGACCACATCACCAGCCAGCTTGCCAAACTGGTACGCCTTGGTTGCTTGTTGTTCCTTAGTCGGCGCTGAGAATGTATTTTGAAAAGCGCCAAATGCCAAATTGTTATCTATGCCTGCCCAGCCTCCCAGTACCGCATTCCAGAGCGTGGTACCGAATCCACTATTCGACTTCGACGACGGTGCTACAATCGGAGGTGCTAATGTATTCGTCGATTTCGTCGGTTGGATCGGCGCTGGCGTGCTTGGCTTCGGCGCTGGTGTACTGTTTACCGCATCCTTCCTGGGTGACGTTCCCGTGATTTGCGGCTGGTTATTGACGATCTTGATGTCAACTTGCTTATTGGGGCCTACTTCTTTCAACTGTCTTTTCGCTTCATTCACGGTTTGATTGACTTTGTCCTCGGAAGCGATCATTACACCCGGTGGTAAGGCGCCCACTTTAGCATTTTTACCACTGTTTAGTGCCTGTTGCTTCGCCGCGTCGGGTGCATTCAGCGTCGAGCTCACATTACTTAGCAACGTATACGTCTGATTCCCTACTATTCCATCTACCTTTATTCCATAATCCTTCTGGAATTCCTTCACTGCCGCTGCTGTTTTCGGACCATACGACCCGTCTTGCGCCACATTGTATCCTAATCTGTTGAGATGCTCCTGTACTCGCTTGACCTCATCCCCCTTGGTTCCCACCTTCATTACGTTATGTCCGCTTGGGTCTACATACCTCATCGAATTATTATGCCTTCCAGACATTTTGGAAGAACTCGGAATGTCCCAACGAAAATTGAACCGCTAAATGAATGTAAGGCCCGGCACAAATAACCATCTATAATTCGGTTGATAGAGTCTACATCCGTACACTCGAGTAGGTTTGCAAAGATCTGGAAATTAATGTTGATCAACTCATCGTTTCTGTAGAGGCTTAGAACCTCATGTTCATCCTAACAAAAAACCTTGAAAGGCCTTTGAGCCAATCAAGGTTTTTGCTTTTGTATTCTCTCAAGTTTCCCAATAAGTACATTTCACATGGGAGACTGTTAATCCGTTTTACTCGGCTACGCTATGGAAAAATCTACGAGTCTCCTTCAATTATCGCCATCTGTCTAAAGACAACAGCTTTTAAAACTCATTTCTCATACTCCCAGTAAAAGTAAGGACTCAATTTCAGTGCAACGTCCTCCCATGTTTCACCTTGGCAATTAGAAAGAATGTCCTCTATTCTTTGTTTCAATAAACTCATATCAAGATGGTCTACAATAAAGTACGCTCTCCCTAGAATTAAATTTGTTACCCTCAATTCTTTTTCCAAAGCTTTTGGAGAGATGATTGTAAAATCAAAATAGTCACATCCATTAGACTCTTTCGTACCGATACAAGCTGTACATGATAGTAAAAACTCATCACCCAACTCAATGAACTCATCAACCTCTAGTTTCCCAACAATATATGGATTAGCCGTTATAATAATGTCTTTCAATTCAGGTTTGATCAAAAGCCTGACACATCCTTCATCCTATTTGATTTGGTTAAGGTTGTACAGTCACGTGGTAATTTGTACGTTGATTGTCACGACTAAAATTAAATGGATCATTAAAAGTTTCACGTCAAGAGTTTTGTGTAAACGAAGGGATGAAAATGTGCCTGAAGTGGCGGGTTCCCCTTAGCTTAAATGCTGACCGACCCGTTCGTGGAAGAAGACGGAGAGCTGAAGGAGCATTTGTCCCTAATTCTGTACCCGGTCTGTCCACATGCGAACAACATCCATCGTCGAGAGATAGAGCATTTTGAGTTAAGGCCTCATCGGAAGGGAAAACGCTCTTACCCTTCGTCACTTTGCGAAGCTGGCGGTGGTAGCTATCGATGATGTTTGTCGTAAAAATGGTCTCCGAATGTTTTTTGCAAGCGAAAAATGCCCAGGCCACCTGCCAGTGTGCGTTTACTGTGGAATACGTTCCATCGCTTGCTTGAGTCAGAAACTCTCGCCCGTGAAGGAAAGAATATGCGCGTGGTGCACAAGGCGATTCACCTAGGCTGACGTCAGCTTCGTAACCCCGAAAATGGAGATCCATTGACCAAATTACAGATTAGAGGTGACGATCACACTTTGCTGTTTGTAACAACAGCAATGACATTAAACAACAATTCGGAGCCCATTTGGTTAAACGGCACATAGCCACCTCATCCAATATAAGGAGATCCATTTTCTTCAACTTCTCACGAAAGCGACTGAGCGAGCCTGCCGCAAACTTTTCCTGCAACAGGGCTACTAAATCGGAAGTCCGAAAGAACTGAGCAGCATGTCCTCTCCTCCACGCCTAGCGCAATCGCCATATGCGTTTCACCTGTACCAAACAACCCCCATGAGCAGCAAATTCTCGCGCCGCGTCAGCCAACTCATATCGAGCAACGATTCGAGCGAACAACCGGCGTGAAACGAAATAGGCCCACGTAGGTAGCCCTCAAAGGTTTTCAAATGCAGGGAGCCTGCCTGTGGTACAAGCTTTCCTAGCCTAGCTGTACGTCGTCCTTCGCGTTCAGCTAGGTAGGGTCTGCCCGTTCTGCGCTGCAACACAAAATCGACCTGTACTTCGCTGTTATGATGCCTGACCGCAAAGGAGATCGCCTTTGGTGTAGCCGCTAGTCAGTACCCGCAAGGTGCCTTTAGAACCGCTACGACAGACCGCGGCAAAGAGTTTGCATGCTACACTGAGCTAGAGCACTTTCACAACGTCAGCGTCTTCTTTGCTGATCCCTATTCTTCTTGGCAACGCGGTTCTAATGAGAACACAAGTGGGCTCTTACAGGAAACACGTTTCGCTATGCTCACAGACGAGGAGCTAGCTGAGGCTGTAAGTCTCATCAACCACCGCCCCCGTAAATGCCTGAATTGGAAATCAGCTTACGGAGCCTTCATGGATGAGCTGTCGCACTTAGCTTGGCAATCCGTCTTTAATAAAAGCTCTCAATTGCTCTTTCGTCCATAGTCCCATGTGTTTTCCCAACCTTTCTGTTGCTTCTATTTTAATCGGTTTTGGAGTTTACACAAACTATTTTACAGACTCATATTTATTCCTTCCGTCTCAACTCCTTTCGTTCGTAACTGTCCCTTGACTTCATCAATCCAAATTAGAAAACTATCTAGCATTACTTTTCACCTACTATTTTGATGTTTGTTGCAGGAGGCATTTCGGGTAATGGTGAAAGGCATCAGCCAATCAAGGTTAACAAAACAAATCAACGACTTTTAAAACAAAACTTACAATAAAATCCTTTTTTATTGGCGTTAAAAGTAATCATTTCATACTCAATTGAAGTATCAGTATTCTTTCTAATGTAGACAGTGCCCCCCGAATACTCTGTGAATTCTACAAACGAATCATCCTTTCTTAATTTTTTGGAATATAGTTTCCTCCATTTGCTGACGGAGGATAAGAGTAAACTGTAAACTTGCTTTTTCCAACAAGCGCAGGGACTGGTCTTGGCAGGTTAAATTGCAACATCGGTCTCCATCACGACCAAGATCATGAAGGAAGAACACCCCGAAATGACGGCGAAGGAATTCATGCAGCAATTGGCTGTTCGAGGGGAAGCATTGAACATCGCGATGACGTTTAGTTTCGGAGATGAGCGCTGTAACTCTCTTAACCGCAGACCAGTTCCATGTCTGGGGTATTCAAAAAGTGACGACGATTATTCCGTTAATCCGTGGAATGAAAAGGAACCCCCTGCAGGCATGGCAAGCAAAGGTTTAGGCCAATCGGAAGCTTACTTTTCGTATAGACGGCCAGATCCAGCTTATAGCTAAACCACTTGACTTTGTTACCAAACGTAAGATGCTCTTGCTTACTCTGAACTACATTCGACATCACGTGCAATCATTTCAATGGTAGGGTAGCACACTGGGTGGGAGTGAAAGAAAAAGCCTTGAAGGAGAATATTATCCATATTATACTTCAAGGCTATATAGCTATTTGGTTATGTGATAACATGACAAAACGCATTGTTGTGGGTTGGATTTGTTCCCTCTTAGAGCTATAAAGATCGCATTTTGTTCGGTCAGCTTTCTAGCTCTAAGAAATGTGTACGGTGTTACTGTATCAATTTTCGCTGCTTCCTTTCCTTCTTTAATCACTTGAATAAATTCCTCATGTACAGATAGAAAAACTCCATCTATAAAAATCACTTCGTGTCCTAACTTATCTGGAATACTTGATACTACTTTGATATTATTTTTATAATCGATATTCAATATTTCTTTATTAATTGTGTCCTTAAAAGTCAGTTTTTGAGCCCCACCTTCAAGAAGTAAATATCGGCTCGATTCATTCAGCATTGAGTAAAATATTGGATATTCCTTTTCGACTACTGCTGAATTGAGTTCTTTTAGTACCAATAGTACAGATTCAATTTTATAATATCTCTTGTTGCCACATTTAAAGAGAACTTCTTGCCCAGACCAGTAGTAAATGTCAGATAACCCAATCTCATCAATGTCCCCAATGAAGTTTATAATTTTTTGAAAAGATGTATCCAAATTTAAGTACACAAACACTTGATTATCGGGGCAATACAAAATGATTTCATTTTTTAGAGGATTCTTAAAGATGGTGTGGATTATTATACCCTCGAATATATGAATCGTTTTCATCAACTCTAACTTTTCGTTATATAACTTGATTCCAGAATAGTTGTTATTAACAATAACCGTTCCTTCATGGTACTCAAGAATATATATATCATTATTATCAACAAATTTTTCAAATAATTTATTTATCCTCAATTTAATCCCCCTTAGAAAAGTTGGATGTACTGGACGCAAGAACATGATTCTCACATCCTGTACAACAAACATTCATCACTTCACATTTATGCTCTTATCTGAGTCACGAGTTCCTGGTATAAGTTCTCCTGTTACAGGGTCAGCCTCGCCAACATGGTTGCCTCGTTTATCGTAGACTTCTATATGTGAGCCTTCACCCTTGTGGAAAGTATCTCTGTGATAGTAGTAATCACCTTTCTTATATACTTGTGCCCCCTTTACTGGGGGAATCTTCGTTTTGGTGAACGTTCCATCACCCAAAACCGTTTCCTTATCGATAGGCACACGATTTTCCATTATGAAAGCAGGACACTTTCCTGTATTATGCACCCAAATCCCAAGGTCGCTAACAAAGTACGTATGGAACTCATCAACTGTCATGTTGTATACAGTAATGTGCTTGTGCAACAGTTCGATGTTCTCTATCTTGAGTGTATTCCCATCACTCTGAACAAGCAAATCACCGACTTTAAGGTCTTTGACGAACGTCCAACCTTTACCTTCCACATAGAATGGATGGTTAAATGTCGATTCAATTACTTGGTCACCTACATGGATTTGATAAATCGCATCCGTCTCATGGTTGAACGTCGCCGTTACCTCTTTGTATGCTACCTCGCCAGTCTCATCATTCTTAGAAAGAACCCTATCTCCGACCTCAATGTCTTCAATATTCTTCTCCCCTTCGTCTGTCAATACCTTCGTCCCAGCGGTGAAGCAATTGCAGCCACCACTGGAAGCACGTGCCGAGACGCCTGGAAGCTTGGTACCGACCTTAAGAACGGGTAAGAATTCGGCTTGTGAAATTTTTTCACCTTGCATTAAATATTGAATTCCAAATAATTCATTTGGATCAATATTAATCATAAACGCATTATAGCGCATTGTGGTTAGATCTATAACAAGCTGGGCCTCGGATTTACTATCAAAAATTTTACTATCAACGAACTCTTGAACCTCTGTGTTTGTTATCCCTTCACTGTTGTTGTTCGTCAAAGCTTCCCAAATTAATGCCTTCTCAGCCAACGTAAAATCTCTATAATCGGAACCGTGTATAAATTTAGGATAATCACTTACTGATAGTCTATTTAATATCACATCCGTATTTTTGTTAAATACGACCGTACTATTCCTCAATGTGCTCGTCTGGGTCGCTAAGAGTTGTCCCGTCGTTTTACTTGTTACCGTTGATGTACGATTGGCATTCGTAACGACTGCAACTTTTGCGCCTGCTACTGCCGTATCCACTATGGCTGTTATCTTCTCTTGGGTGACGGTGGATGAGTTTTGGGACACTACTCGATTCGCGCTACTCCCACTCATTTTTTTGTCATACAACTCATTATCAATAATCATTCGACCATCTTTGAGGGTCACGGTGTTATTGTCCACTTTAAAATCAACAGAGTACCCCTCAACTAAGGTCACGGTCGCTACTTTTGTTTTATTGTTATAGGATATGGTGGCTCCCGAAGCCTCCGCCAACTGCCGCAGTTGCACCTTCTCGTGCCCGCTCGGGTCCACATACATCAACGGCTCATTATGCACATACGTATAATAATTCAAGCTTAGCGGGTCCATTGCTGAGCCGCGGTACGTATCCTCGCTCAAGAAACGCGCGATCTTCGGATCGTAGTACCGTGCGTTCAGATAGTACAGCTTGCTCTCCTCATCATACTGATAACCAGCATACCGAATCGGGTTGTTCACCGTGCCCGTCGACTCTGTCAGATTTCCGAAGGCATCATACGCGTAGGTCGCCTGCACAGTACCCGAAGCATCCACCAGCGCCGTCACATCGCCATGCCCGTTGTACAGGTACGCATATTTCTCCGTCCCCATCTCGCGCACCAGCAGGTTCAAGCCATATACATTCCGCGCTAGCACCTTCCCGCTGCCGTCGGTCTCCAGCACGACCTTGTCCGACTCATACAGATAGTGCGTCGTCTGGTTGCCTGTGATCTTCTTCGTCCGATACCCTTCCCCGTTGTAAGCGTAGTTGACCGTTCCGCTTCCCGAGCTACTCTTCACCATCTGGTTCCACACATTATACGTGTAGCTCTCTGTACCCGACACGATGTCGCTGATCCGCGCATTTTCGTTTGTCTGGCCCTCGATGAACATGCCGAACGTCGTGATCGGCGGGGAGGCTAGATTCAGCGCCTTGGTCACTTCCCGGCTCTTATGAATCATATTCCCATTGCCGTCATAGCGATACCGATCAGTCTGTGTCTCGCTCGCCGTCTGACTCACCGTAGACTGCAGTCGATTTTGCTCATTGTAGCTGTATGTCACTATCGTAACGCTTGAACCCTGTGTCGTCTTCTCCTCAGTACGATTCCCCGCCGCGTCATAGCGGTAGCTCATCGTCTTGCCGTTCGAGGACGGCTCCTGCACCTGCTTAAGTCGATTTAACTCATCGTAAGTGTACAGTGTGGTGCCCTTGCTTGTACCATTCACCATCTCATACTTGGATGTCTGGTTGCCGGCTGCATCATACGTATAGCTATACGTATCCAGCAGTGTCGTCCCTTTCCAGTTCTTCAGCTCGCTCAGTTGATTATTCGCGGTATAGCTGTATTCTTCCTTCACACCACCAGGATACTCCACCCTCTGGCGGCTTCCATCCGCATAGTAGCTATATATCGTCGGTTCGTCGTCATTGCTCCATACAGCCATGAGACGCTTGGCTTGATCATACATCTTGTTCGTCTGATTGCCCTTTACATCCTGACTGATCTCCATCGTATAGCCGCCTGGCATATCCCCTACAATATCATAGTGGAACACGCTGGTGCCTAGCTGGGGCACCGTCTTGGTCACCGTTCGGTTCAGCTCATCGTAGCTGCGGCTCGTCGTGCCCGTGCTGTCTGTGATGGTAAGTTGATTGCCATTGGCATCATAGGTATAGGTGATCCGCCGCTCAGCCAGCGGTGTCTGCTGCAATGCTGCTCCTTCGACCGTCTCATCCAACAATCGGCCATGGACATCATACGTGTAGCTGGTCGTATGGCCATTACGATCGAGCTTGCTCTTCATCTGACCATTCGGGTAGTAGGTGTAGCTCTCAACCTTGGCCGGGTCATACGTGACACCTGTCAGTTGCACCAGCTTACCCCCATGATCGATTCGGCGGGTGAGCAGGTTGCCGGCGGTATACTCGAACAGCGTGGAATGTCCGTTGCCATCTGTCTGTGAGAGCTTATTCCCGTTCAGATCATAGGTGTAGGTCGTTCTCTCGTCCAGCGCATTGGTGACTTCGGTCAGCCGCTTCATATAGTCGTAGGCATAGCTGGTCACATTGCCTTTGCCATCTGTCGTGCTCTCGATTTCCCCATTCGCATGGTAGGCCGTCGTTGTCCGATAGCCAAGCGGATCGATCGTCATCACCTGACGATTGTTCCGGTCATAGCGGTATTGTGTCAGACGGTTCAGCGCATCCCACGCCCGAATCTGCACATTGCTCGCATTGTACTCCAGCTTGGAGATTACGGTGCCTGTCCCGTCGATCTTCTCGATCAGCCGATTCAGGCTGTCATAACGGTAGCCCTGCTCACGCCCGAAGGGATCGGTCTCCAGCAGCAGATTGCCGTTGCGGTCATACGCATAGGTAGTCGACAACGCGCGCTTGCCCAGCGTGGTGTCTGTGACTTGCACCGTCTTGCGTACCAACTGGTTCAGTGTGTTATATTGCATCTCGGTCACATTGCCATTGCCGTCTGTCTCGTACCGCAGATTGCCATTCAGATCGTAAGCGGAGCGCTTCGTGACCCGGTTCTTGCCCTTGCTGTCCTCCACCGCAACCATGGTTGTCCGTCCATCCAGATCATATGACCAATGCGTTACCTTGCCCTGGTTGTCTGTCTCCCGGACGAGCCGCCCCATCACATCATACTGCCGCGCCAGCGAGTACGCCGCCACTGCTTCGGAGCCGGAATCCGTCTTCTTGCGAATCTGTCCCCATGCATTATATGTGTTGACTGTCTGATGCCCGTAAGGGTCCGTCTCGGTCAATAGCTGCCCGCTGCTGTTATAGGTTAATGTCCTCAGCACCTGCTCCGGGCTGGTTGCCGTCTTGCGTATCGAGGTGGACACGATATTGCCCGCCGCATCATAGTAGGTTTGAGTGACCGCACCTGTCGCATCCGTCTCTCCCACCTTGCGCCCCAGGCCATCGTAGCCGAACAGCTTCGTATGCTTCAGGCCTTGCTCCCTGGAAGCCGGGTCCAGCATCAGCACAGGCAGATTGGCCGCATTATACCGGATGGTGGTGCCATAGCCGGATTGAATGCGCTCCTGCATCGTCTTGCCGACACCTGCGGCGAAGCCCATGGCGTCAAGCTCCTTCGTGACATTGCCGTTCTCATCATACTGATAGGCCTTCGACACCGCCTCTGTCCAGCGTGTCGTCCAACTGCCGCTGCCGGATACAACCTTCTCTTCATAGATTTCGGTAACGGCCTGTACGCGGTTCATCGTATCATAGGCGTACTCGGTTCGCACCAGCTCCGAGAGCGGCTTGGAAGCATCGTAGTTGTTAGGCGAAACCTCCGCGATCTTCCGCCCGGCACGGTCATACGCATAGGCCGTAATGCCGCCTGCCGCATTCTGCTTCTGCAGCAGCAAGCTGCGCTCATCATAGCGGTAGGTCGTCACATTCTGGAGCGCATCGGTAGCCGTCAGCACCTGACCTGCCCAGTCATAGGTCTGGCTTACAGTCTCCGCGGTCGGCTGTCCCTGCTCATTCACTCCGCTCGTCTTCGTCGAAAGCAGTCGGTTAAGCAGATCATACGTATAGGTCGTCTGATTTCCGTCCGGTGTCGTTGCACTCGTCTTGTTCCCATTCGCATCATAGGTATAGGCGGTCTCCAGCTTGACCAGCGATTCACCCGCAGCTTTATAGTCAGCCAGATCGCTTCCCTGTACATAGCGGATCTCCGAGATCACCTGATTGTTGTGATTATAGGCATAGGAGGTCGCATACGACTCCTTCGCACTCACCTGCTGCTCCTGCCGAATCATCCGCCCGTCTCCATCATACTGGAATACGGTTGTGCCCCCGATTGGGCTGGTCTGTTGCTCAACCTGCCCCATCGTGTTATATACATACGTCACGCTGGATAACCGATCCTCGGACGGTCTGCCGAACAGCTTGATCGGGTCGATGCCTGCCCATTCCTTCACCTTGCGGTTGTTCAGATCGTATTCGAAGCGCTTGTAGCTGTATTTGCCCGCATCCAGCGGCGCCCACTGCTCCGAGAGCCGATTGAGGCCATCATAGCTGAAGGTGGTCGTATTCCCCCGCCCGTCTGTGACCGCCTTCACCTGCCCATTGGCCAGATAGACTGTCTGAACGGTTGATCCGTTCGGCGACTCCGACGATACGACACGCCCTCTCGCATCCTTCGTCGTAACAGTGATCGCCTTATCCGCAGCGTTCAGATAGCGGGTCTCCGTCGTGCGCTCCTGTCCCCCCGACAAGGCTTCATAGGTGTAGCTGCTAAGCAGCACCGGCACTGACTTCGCATCTGGCTTGAAGGAGGTTTTGATCAGACGATTCATGACATCATACTCATAGACCTGCTCACTTAAATTCGGACGAATCTCCTGTACCAGATTGCCGTACAGGTCGTAGGCATAGGAGGTGACGTTGCCCAGGGCGTCGGTTACAGTCGACCTCAGACCGTTCGGGTGATAGGTTGTTCGCGTACCTGCTGTGGTGTTCTGGTAGGCTCCCCCCGTCCCCGAATTATTCGTAAACTCCTTGTCGGCCTCGTATTGATTCGGCTCGATGACCTGGACAGGGCGGCCCAGCGTATCGTATACGGTGCGCCGAACACCGCCCTCATGGTCGGTCTGACGCAGCAGGTTGCCATCCATGTCATATTCATAATCTGTTCGGTACCCTTCTGCAGTCACTTGGCTGGTGAGCCAGCCGATTGCATTATACTGTGTGACACTGCGGTTGCCTGCCGCATCGATCGTTTCCGTCACATTGCCGTATTTATCATACTTGTAGGTCGTTACATTCCCTTCCGGGTCGGTCGTCGATTTCATTAGCCCGTTAACGGCAATACCGAATAATCGCGTAGCCTCGGCTGCGGTATAGTAAGCATAGGAGGTGATGGCAACCTTCTCCGAGTCGACGGTATACGCATCCGTGCCATTGATCGGCTGCACTGTCTTCTGGAGCAGATTGCTTCCGGCCGGATAGACATAATACGTGGTCTTGCCCAGCTCATCCCGCTCCCAGATCAGATGGTTCTGGCTGTCATAGCCATATTCGCTGAAGCTGCTGTCCGCATATATGATTTTAATTATATTGCCGTTTGCATCCCGCACATACTCCGTCTTGTTGCCTAGCCGATCCGTGATCGACTTCTCTTCCCCGTACTTATTGAACCCGCTCGCATCCTTGTAATATTCGACCTTCGTCCACTTGCCCTCCGGGTCCTGGGACTCGGTCACATACAAGGCATCGTCATATTTTTTAACTATTTTGCGTCCGTTCTGGTCTTGAATCGTTGTCGTTCGATTAGTCGCATATGCAAAGGTCTGCGTATTGCCTAATCGGTCGGTATACCGCGTGGCCTTATGCTGGTTCAACCCTGAGCTATGATTGTAGACAATCGCTTCAACTGTATTACCATCACCATCCTTCATCTCCGTCAGATAGCCGGAGGAATCATAGACGTATTGGGCCGAGATTCTCCCGCTTGGCGCGATGACCTTCACCAGGCGGTTGGCGCTGTCGTATTGGTATTGAACCTTGCGCCCCTGCTGGTCCGTAATCTCCTTAATATACGTGTCGTTGTAGCTGACTGTGTAGGAGCGCTTGACCGCATCAGTAATCTTCTTCACCACGCCAGCGCTGTCCACCTCGATCGTCACCTGGTTGCCGACAGGGTCCTTCATCCAGCTCAAATATCCAGCCGCATTGAAACCGTAGGTGTACTGATCTGTCGTCGTCAGCGTGTGACTATTGTCCGCCTCCTTAACCAGCTTGCTGTGGGAATCATTCGCCGTATACGTATTGTTACTATTCACTACGAACAACTGCGAGGAGCCGTTGGGCAGCTTGGCAATCATAATCGAGCTGTTCGTTGGCATGCGCTTCAGGCTGCCTTCAAAGGAGAAGGTCCATCCGCGCCCCAATGAGCTTGCAGCTCGGTCATCCTTGGAGTTGTAGGTTCGGCTGACATTGATCTTGAACCCCGGGGAGGGCATGGTAAGATCCGTCACCGAGTGCGAGTAGTTCCCGGTAGTAACCGAGACCCCTTCTTCGCCGTAATGAATCTGCTCCTGCAGCAGCGGATCGATCTCGGCCGCAAGCGTGACGACCATCTCGTCCTGCTCTGTCGGTGCTGGCGCAATGGGCTCCTCCTCAGGCGAAGCGGTTCCCTCCAGCGCTTGAACCGCCAGGTTGGCACGGATGATGCCGTCGCTCCGTACTTTCCCTGCCAGCTCGGGCATCGCAGCCGCAGCCGATCTCAAGCGCTGAGCAAGCTGAGCGGCATCCATGTCCGGGAACGTGCTGAGCGTAAGTCCTGCCACACCTGCAACATACGCAGAAGCCATCGAGGTACCGCTAAGATAACCGTACCCCTCCTCAGGCAGAGTACTTAGAATCGAGGCTCCTGGCGCAGCAACATCGACATTGCTGCCATAGTTCGAGCGGTCGAGCAGCTTGCCTGTGTTGTCGATGGCAGCAACAGACAGCATATTGGGCAGCCGATACGCTGCCGGATAGACGGGCGACTTGGCGCTATCTGCGCCGTTATTGCCAGCCCCGCTGACGAACAGGATGCCGCTGCGGCGAATCGCCTCCTCCAGCGCAGGATTGGCCGAGGTGCTGCCAAAGCTGGCATTGATAATTTTGACGCCCGCCTGCTTGGCATATTCGATAGCCGCCAGCGCATCCGAGGTATAGCCGGATTGACCGGACATGAATTTGAGCGGCAGCAGCGTAACATTAGGGGCAACGCCACTTATCCCTTGCGCATTCGCATCGGCGGCGATGATGCCCGCCACATGCGTGCCATGCTTGTCCAGAGCTGTGGCGTCGAACACGGTATGATCCTTGTTATAGAAATCCCATCCATTCACATCATCGATATAACCGTTGCCGTCATCATCGATTCCGTTCCCCGGAATCTCTCCAGGATTCACATAGATATGGGCAGCCAAATCGGGATGGGAGATGTCGATGCCTGTGTCCAACACACCAATGACGACAGACGGATTGCCCTGGGTCGTATTCCAGGCCTGCACTGCCCGAATATCGACACCGGCCACCCCCTGCTGCTGAGCAATCGATTGCCCCTGATTGCGCAGTCCCCACTGCTCGGGGAAGCGCTCATCCTCCGGCAGCGCCAGCATCGTCAGCTCATAGTTCGGCTGAGCAAAGGCGACATTCGGGTCCTGACGAAGCTCCTTCAGCACCTCGATCATATTATCTTCGCTGCCGATCTCCAGCACCTCCATGTTGAAGCGACGATGCTGAGATACCGAGTGGAGTTGATCCAGCTCCACCTCCTGCTGTAGCGAACGCTTGACCTCCTCCATCATGGACGGATTTTTGTATTTCACAATCAGCTCAACCTGATCTCGCGGTGCCTCCTCCGCAGCAGCGTTCTCGGCATAGATGTACCCGTAATCGGACACGATCAACTGGAAGAGCATCACAAACAGTATTAATCTTGCAACAACGGAAAACGAACGGCTCATAATTGCCTCCTATAAGCCGGGGAAGCCACTGCTCCCCGGCCCATCTATTAATTTTGAATAACGGAATATGTCAATGCAGAACCGCCCGTAACATGTGCCATAAATTTGATGCTGTTAATGACGCCTGTCCACGATTCCCCTGGCTTCACTACCCGATCCGTTACAAATACAATCTGCCCCGGCCGGAAGGAGGTGACCGTAATATCTGTGCCTTCGATCCGCCCTGGCTCCAGCTCCGGCTGTCCCGTCAAGGTGGACAGATCGGCGACACTCATCGCCTGCGGATCATAGGTCACCGTCAACGTATAACGGCTAAAATCAGTTACATTCGAGCCCGTCAATCCCAGGTTGAACGTGTTACCCTTCGTCATTCGTGCGGTCAGATTATTATTAATAATCAAGCCGCTCCAATCGCCCACTCCCGCCTGATTACGGATTCGAACCCGATAGCGGTGCTCCGAGCCAACGGCTACCTTGCGATGCTTGTATTCGGTATTCAGACCGTTGTTCACCAGTTGTCCATTTACCTCCAGATCGTAGCCAATCGCAGACGGATCGGCATCCCATGCCAGCTTCACAATATTGCCGCTGGAAGTCACCACGATATTGACCGGAGGCGCTGGACGGTCTGGCAACGTCTGGATCGCCACTGGCGCTGTCCATTCTCCCTCTACAGCATCGGTCTTCGAGCGGACACGGTACGTATGCGACGTGAACGGATCCAACAGTGTATCGGTGTACTTCGTGTCATTGAAGTTATCGATAATAATCTTGCCGTCAATCTCCACCTCATAAGCTGTCGCCCCACTTGCCTGGTTCCACGTCAGCGTCACATAATCCCTGCCAGCGAGCGCATTCACCGCTGCCGGGACGGCTGGCTTGAGCGGCAAGGTCTGGACGGTTATCAGGGCAGACCAGCCACTGACGCCCTCTGCACCTTTCGCACGTACACGGTACGTATGCGTCGTCTCTGGTGTCAGTCCGAGATGGCTGTATTCGGGCGTGGCAATCTCGCGAAGCTGCCCGTCTGCCTCGACCTGATAGCCGGTCGCTAGCGGCACAGCAACCCATGTAAGCAGCACAGAGGTGTCCTCTTGCTTCTCCTTCACACCTGATGGAGTCGGCAGTTTATTGGTCGTGAGTGCGAGCATGCCGCTCCAAGGGCCGACACCATATTCATTGACAGCACGCACCCGATACTGATGCGCGGTTCCGGGTGCGAGTCCCTTCAGCTCGGCGAAGAAGGAGCTGCCATTATGAAATAGCTGCCCGTCCGCCTCCAGCTCATAATAGCTGGCATCATCGATCGGCTGCCACCGCAGGCTGACACTGCGGTCGCTCGCCTCTCCCGTCAGCGATTGTATCCCGGTCGGCGGCGCTGTTCCTGTCATCACGGCTACATGCGCCGACCAGATGCCCGGCCCTCCGGCATTGACTGCACGCACCCGATACGTATGCTGGCTGCCCGGCTGCAAGCCGATCTGCTTCCAGGTCGTCTGCGTGCCTGCACGAACAATCTGCCCATCCCATTCCACCTCATAAGCAACCGCTAACGTTACCGGATTCCAAGACAAGGTGACCGTCTTGCTGGTTGCAGCAGCGCGCACGTTATTGGGTACAGTTGGTGGGGCAGTCAGGGTTTTAGCCTGAATCGGATTGCTCCACTCGCCATAAACGCCGTACTTGATCGCCCGAACTCGGAACGTAAAACTCATATCCGGCACATATCCGGTGTACATATAGCTTGTAGCCGCTCCAGTATTGATAACCGTATATGAATTATCCCTCTCCAGTTGATACCCTGTCGCATCCGCTACAGGCATCCAGGATAACCGGATCGTACTCGCCGTTGTCTCCGCCGTGAGCTGCTGCGGGATGGCAGGCGGCTTGACCGGTGTACCTACTTGAACCGATGCCGATTCCTCTGTCTCGACTCCCTCCTGGTTGCGCGCCTTGATGCTTACCTTGTAGGACTTGCTGGCCGTCAGTCCTTGAATACGAATCGTCTTGTCAGGCAGCGTAATCCATGTCGGCTCGGCAACCAGTTGTCCGTTCTCGTTAACCGTCCTGTTCCCGACGATCAGTTGATACTGGGTATGCTTCGGATTACTGTCTGTGATCGCAAAGGCAGCCCCATTCGGGGTGGTAGCGGTCAGCTTCAGAGTCGGCTTGGCTGCAAGAGTATAATAGCTTCGGATCTCCTTCGTAATCTTGCCGGATGCATCCTTTATCTCAAAGGTAACCGGATAGCGCTGATCCGCAGTCAAGGACGCGAAGGTATAGGACGCTTCCAGCGAGAAAGCCATCCAGTCGCTGGATTTATTGCCCAACGATATGCGGAGCGGCTTGGCCGCCAGATTGCTGGAGCTCTTCTTCACGCTAGCCGTAATCGAGTTGACGGTAGAGGTCGCCGAGAACTCACTCCCCGTTGGCGCATTATCTACAGTAAAGGTCACGGATTGCTGTATGATCTGCGTTCCATCCGTGGCCTCTACGCGCAGCGTATGCAACCCCTCGGACAAGCTGAATGTATCGAACGCATCCATCGTGACCAGTTGGCCTGCTGCCGTGAGGCGAATGCTCTTGCTCTGCCGTGGCGTCGTCTCTCCATCCACGTAATAGGTCAGTACAGCGGTGGCGCCCTCTTGCCCGGATAGGTAGAGGCGAGGCTGATAGGTCAGTGCCGAGATCGGAACATCCTCCGGGCTCGTGCGGGAGCTCTTGTAGCCCAGCGCAGCATTGACGTTATCCCCCCATGCCTTCACTTCCTCATGGTCGGTCAACGCCAGGGAATGGCTCTCGCCAGCCGCCAGTTGCTTCACTTGGCTGATGGAAGGAAGTGTTGTCGGAACATAGCGTGAGGTGAAGTCTCCAAGCCCCAATTGTCCGGTCGTATTACGCCCCCATGACTTCACCATGTGATCTGCCGTGAGCGCTAACGCATGATATCTTCCCGCGCTCAATTGCTTGACGCCGCTTAGATTGGGAACAACTACCGGTGTAGTCCTGTTCGTCGTATTGCCCAGCCCCAATTGACCGTATGCATTATAGCCCCATGCCATGACTGTCCCATCCTGCATGAGCGCTACGGTGTAAGAATCTCCGGCACTTAACTGCTTCACGCCTTTAATAGTAGGAATGATAGTGGACAGATCGCGATTTGCCGTATCTCCATGACCCAATTGCCCAGACGCATTGCTTCCCCAGGATCTCACCGTGCCGTCATCTATTAAGACCAGGGAATGAGAGTATCCCGCCGCGACCTGTGTCACAAATTTCAAAAACAGAACGGTTGTCGGAGTTGTCCGGTTATTGGTATCGCCTTGCCCTAATTGACCGCTGGAGTTCAGGCCCCATGCTTTGACCTTGCCATCCTCCATAAGCGCTAATGTAAACGATTGTCCCGCGCTAATCTGCTTCACTCCGCTGAGACCCGGAATCACCGTCGGAGCATTTCGGTTCGTCGTATCTCCCAGCCCCAGTTCGCCATTTCCGTTATACCCCCATGCCAGCACCGTCCCGTCCTGGAGCAATGCCACCGTATGGCGGCTGCCAGCGCTTACCTGCTTCACATTGGTCAGACGCGCAATCTCGGCCGGTGTCACTTGATCGACATTATTTCCAAGTCCCAGTTGTCCGTAAGTATTAGAGCCCCAGGATTTTAATGTCCCGTTCTCCAGCAGCGCTATGGAATAGTTCGACCCGGCAACGATTTGCCGAATGCTATTCACCCCGGCGATCCCCGTTGGAGTACTGCGGCCATTACTGGTTTCCCCCAGCCCCAATTGACCCGAGCCGTTAAAGCCCCACACCATAGCTCTCCCGTCCTTCTGCAACAGCAACCCATGCCTGGAGCCAGCGCTGATCTGTCTCG
Organism: Paenibacillus sp. J5; assembly: GCF_054955055.1. Lineage (NCBI taxonomy): Bacteria > Bacillati > Bacillota > Bacilli > Caryophanales > Paenibacillaceae > Paenibacillus > Paenibacillus sp. J5. The sequence continues at coordinate 295,674 of NZ_JBUEDD010000005.1, forward strand.
CATTGTTCAATCCCGGGACAACCGTAGGAGCGGATTGATTCGTCTCGTTCCCTAAGCCGAGACGCCCGTTTCCGTTATACCCCCATGTCTTCACAGTGCCATCCCCCAGCACCGCTAATGAATAATATTGACCTGCGCTCAGTTGCACGACTCCGCTAAGACCCGAGACCGCTGTCGGTGTATTGCGAGTAGTCGTATTGCCATGTCCGAGCTGACCGTATCCATTAATGCCCCAAGATCTGACTGAACCATCTTCTAACAAGGCCAGTGTGTGGGACTGGCCGGAGATCAGTTGCCTGACCCCTCCAAAGCTAGGAATACTCACAGGCGTATTGCGACTCGTCGTGTCGCCGAGTCCCAACTGCCCGCTCGTATTGTTGCCCCAGGCCTTCACTGTGCCATCCTCCAGCAACGCAAGCGTATAATCCATTCCTGCGGTCAACTGCTTCACATCACTCAGGCCGGGAACTGTCGTCGGCACACTGCGATTGGTCGTGTTCCCAAGACCTAATTGCCCGTATGTATTGTAGCCCCAGGCCATGACCGTACCATCCTCCAGCACAGCCAATGAGTGATGCTGTCCAGCAACGACCTGCCGCACGCCGCTCAAGCCGGGAACTGCCGTCGGCACATTGCGATTGGTCGTGTTCCCCAATCCCAATTGACCATATGCATTATAGCCCCAGGCCATGACCGTACCATCCTCCAGCACGGCCAGCGTATGGGACTGTCCTGTGCTGATCTGCCGCACGGAGGTTAGATTCGGGATAGCTGTGGGCATCGTGCGCAAGGAGGTATCGCCTAATCCAAGCTGCCCGAAGCTATTATCCCCCCACGCCTTGACAGCTCCCTTGTCAAGCAGGAAGGAGGAATCTGACGAATGGCCTGAGATGACCTCCACCCCGAGCGGGTCAAGCAGCGTGATGTCGATCGGCACAGACATGACCTTCAAGCCTGTAATATCTGCATACTGCGTCAAGGTTGAGCTGCCTCCGTTGCCAAAATGGTAATTAGCATTTTCCCCTGATGCCTTGACCGAATAATCGTTCATGATGATGAAGCTATTGACTTGTCCGGCTACCACGAAGGCCGCATCCGAGATGGAAGAGAGCGGAACCGGGGAGCGTTGATTGGACGTATTGCCCAATCCCAGTTGATAGTTGCTGCCATTTCCCCACACATACGGCGTGCCGTTGGACACTACAGCCATCGACATCCCGTTGCCCGCTGATATCTGAACGACATTGGACAATGATGAGACATCGACTGGAGTTGAAGCATATGTCGTCGTACCGTTCCCCAATTCACCGTAATTGTTGGCGCCCCACGCCTTCACCTTGCCATCACTCATAATCGCCAGTGAATGAAACGTTCCTGCGCTAATATCCTTAACACCTGACAGACCAGGCACTGTCACAGGAGCAAGCCGATTCTCCGTATTGCCAAGCCCCAGTTGTCCCAGGCTATTCAAGCCCCAAGACTTGACTGTACCATCCTTGAGCAGCGCCAGCATATGACTCCCGCCCACAGAGATTTTCTTCACATTGGTTAGACCAGAGACAAGCACAGGAGTTGCCGACGTCGTCGTGGTCCCGTTCCCTAACTGGCCGGAGCTATTCGCCCCCCATACCTTGACGGTTCCATCCTTCAGCAGTGCTGCCGCAAATCCGCTGCCAGCTCCAATCTGCTGGACGTTGTACAGATTGGCGATGACAGTGGGTGTTGACCTGTATGTCGTGGAAGCTGCACCCAGCTCCGAGCCGCTTCCCCATGACTTCACAGTTCCATCCTCCATCAGCGCGAATGATGCCCTGCCCTTCAATGCAACCTGCTTGACATTGGACAGACCAGGAATTTCCTTCGCTGTGGCTGTGCTGCCCACACCCGTCTCCCCATAGCTGGTATTGCCGCTTGCCTTCACTTTCCCATCCGGAGACAGAAACAGCGTAGCACTCAGACCCACAGCAACACCTGGAGAGACGATGCGCTCTGCTGCAGATAGGATGCTCCCTCCAAAAACAGGCACACCAAATAGCTGTACCATGAGCATGAGTACAGACAGTAGAACAACTATTTTTCTCGTATTGATGACCAACACATCTCCTTCTCATTTGTAAAATTAGCCCAATTAGTATAGGACTATTAACCTATTATTTTCGACTATCATTTTCTACTCCATCAGTCTACTCGCTCGAATAACAGGAATCAATAGGAGATTTTGTCGTTTTATGTCGTATCATAAAAATATTTTTCGTTGTTTTTCATTTTATTTATAAACCAGTTTATTACTAATTTATCACTAGAAAAATGGGTTTTACATTCAAATTAAAGCACGTTATATCGATAGCGTTCAATTATTTTACTGAACTTGCACACGTTACTTTTTAAACATATCATGTATTGCGATTCGCCACTCTTCCAGATACCAAATGTATCCTATGCCCGTCCACCAGCAAAATCACGCTTCATGATCAACAAGACATCGAATTCAAGAATAGGATACGAAATTCAGGTGTTAAATGAAAATTATTTTGTAAATAAATAATGAATATCCCATTAATACAAAAGAAACACATAGATTCTTATAAATTCTAGTTAAGTACGTAAGCATCGACATACACCAAGAACTCGAAATACATGTCAAGATCATAAAACAAGCGGTCACTACCTTGTCGAATACAAGGCAGTGACCGCCACATTAACGCTTATTTCTTCGCCTTATAAAACTCATGGTACAGCTTCATCAGCGCCCTCTTCTCTATTCGAGAGACATAGCTTCTTGAGATGCCCAGCTCCTTGGCGATCTCCCGCTGCGTCCGTTCCTCTCCTCCCGCCTCCAGACCGAACCGACCGACCACCACTTCCTTCTCCCGATCGTCCAATATATCCAGATTGCGGTAGATTTTGCTCTTTTCAATCTTTAATTGCACCTTGTCGACGACATCGTCTGTGTCCGTACCCAATATATCGATGAGAGTAATTTCGTTCCCTTCTTTGTCCGTCCCAATCGGATCATGCAGCGAGACGTCCTTCCTTGTCTTCGTTCTAATGTCATTAGTGCTCATAAGTTTTTAGCATTTATCTCATCTATACGCTCTTGAATTAGATCTGATCTAGGTGCTTCTCAACTTTCCTTGCCCACTCAGGCAGCTCAGCAGCTCGATAAATAACACTTTTTGGGCCGGCTTCCACAACGATCTTACCATCGGATTCACTATTATCGATCAGAACTAAATAATCGATGAGATCAAGATGAGCTAGTAAATTTTCTATGGAGGTATAGTGTCGCCTTATGATATCTTCGGATGGAATATGATGTCCGCCGTTTTTCACCCGGACGGCAACCCTTTCGATATTCAATCTATAATCGCCTAGTCCAACATAGAACATTACCACCTCGAAGCCATTTTCCTTCGCTTCACGCATTTGACGAATGACGTTGCCGCCAGCCAGCGTCGTCTCAATTGAAAAATCCCGTTTGTTTCGAATACAATCTCGTACAATTTTAATCGCTTCTTTCCCAGCACTCACTTTATGTCGCTCAGGTTGTTCAGCATCAATGGCGCGTGCAAGTGCATCAGCATCAATATTTATACTAACACCAATGCGATCCACAATGAGATTTCGAATTGTGCTTTTGCCACTGCCGTTGTTTCCAGCAAACACAAACATCGTAGCAATAGGACTATTCATTGGAGAGCTCCGAAACCTCGATACGTTCTATATCCCCATTGCTGTACTCTTTAACCATATGACCATCACTTGTCTTATACACAATGTATGTGCCGTTAGCTTTTGCATCCAATTTCGCCCGATCGCCTGTTAGTTTAATGAACTTATTTAAGTCATGAAGCCGGTTCACACGAATCACCGCCTGATTATTATGGTATTATTCAGGAATTAACCCTGGCCATCTATGCCTAAAATTATAGCATAAGGACCATTGCACAAACAGCAAAGCCCTTGCAAGAGAGATTGAAGTTCGGTTAAACAAAACAAGCGGTCACTACCTTGTCGAATACAAGGCCGTGACCGCCACAGTTAACGCTTATTTCTTCGCCTTATAAAACTCATGGTACAGCTTCATCAGCGCCCTCTTCTCTATTCGAGAGACATAGCTTCTTGAGATGCCCAGCTCCTTGGCAATCTCCCGCTGCGTCCGTTCCTCTCCTCCCGCCTCCAGACCGAACCGACCGACCACCACTTCCTTCTCCCGATCGTCCAATATATCCAGATTGCGGTAGATTTTGCTCTTTTCAATCTTTAATTGCACCTTGTCGACGACATCGTCCGTGTCTGTACCCAGTATATCGATGAGAGTAATTTCGTTCCCTTCTTTGTCCGTCCCAATCGGATCATGCAGCGAGACATCCTTCCTCGTCTTCTTCAACGAACGAAGATGCATCAGGATCTCATTCTCGATACAACGCGCAGCAAAGGTCGCCAGCTTCGTGCCCTTCCCGGCCTGATAGCTCTCAATCGCCTTGATCAGCCCGATCGTGCCGATCGAGATCAGATCCTCCAGGTCTTCGCCGGTGTTGTCGAACTTCTTGACAATATGCGCTACAAGCCGCAGATTGTGCTCCACTAATAAGTTTCTGCTCACTGGATCGCCTTCAGCCATCCGTTGTAGATGCAACGCCTCCTCAACTTCACTTAACGGTTGGGGAAATGCATTATTCTTCACATAGGATACGAGCAAGGTTAACTGTTTAATGAATAAGGCAATTGCACTGAACAATCCTGGCATTTCAGGGCCACCTCCTGCACATGTACGATGAACTTATGGAATTAGGGAATGCTGTCGAAATCCTTCCTCATTGTTCATGGTCACCTTATTGTATGTGGGCAGGAGCCCAGACGTGCATGTACCGTCCAATTCCAATTACAAATTAAATGAAACATCAGGTTCCAAGCCTGCTTCCGCCATGAAAAAAAGGCCAGCCAGACATTCTGACTAACCTGTGTATCTCAAGGGAGCTATTCACCTCGTTCTGCAACCACACTCTCACACCAGCATTATGATGTTAGATCGCATATTAAGGCGGCTATGGATACGCTACGCCTTCACTGGAGATATCGACATCTTGAAGCTCCAATTGCCGATCGTTTTCCCATTCCGTTCAATTGTTGAGGCATCATACTCATCAAATCCATTTTTAGTATAAAATCTTCTATTTATTTCATTGTTTGTAAACGTGACAAAAGATTCTGAATCCTTGCCTTTACTCTGCTGCTTAATGTAAGGAATCACGCAATCCTTAAGCATTTTGCTGCCCAACTGCTGGCCCCTGCTCGTATGATCCACCGCCAGAGACTCTAAGAACCAGGAATGGTGTTTAAGCTCCTTACTTGGTTCATGACCTTCGTTGAGTATTTTAAGAAATTTAAATACTTTCGTGATGCTGACCGTTCTGAATAATCTGAAGGCACCCGCACGGAAATAATCAAACAATCCGACACTCCTACTGTACGGACGTTCTACAATAGCATAGCTTTTAATCTTATTGTCCTCTTCTCCCACAAAGACGACACTTTTATTATAATAGGCGCCAATGTAAACCTGAAACACCTCTGTCATGAAATCGATAAAGCGATCCTCATCTTTGAATTCCCCTCTGATCTCATCACATAATGGATAATCTGCGAATGACACGGCACCCATGCGTGCTACGTCCTTCAACTCATCTATTCTTGGCTTTCTGTAGTTGATCATGTTCGGTACCTCCTCAATTTATGGATGAAATTAGTTACTCGTCGCTGTCAACTGCATTGCTGCACATGTCATCCGGCTCTAACTAAATCATATCTCTAGCAAGGTCCCTGTGGTAAGACACAATTGCAAGCAAACTATCCGCTAACGAACATGTAGCTCCCAAGTGTTCGTTAGCGGATAGTTTAGGTTGTTTTGATTATGGTACAGACGTTCACATAGCAGATATAATGGCAAGCATAGGGCAGGGCAGATCTATTCCCATAAGTATCCCAGCAGATTCGACAGGCATGAGGTCACTTCTTCAGCCGGCATGGAGAAATCATTCTCGGCCCACCATAATATCATACCGACAACGCCGTTTGTATAATAAGCAACGAGAAGCGGCAACGACTCGCTGGGCAATTGCACACCCTCCGCCTTGCAGACCAGGAGTATAGTGGTGAAAAAACGATTAAACGTATCTTGGAGCAGACGCTGTAATTCCTCCGATACCTCGACCACAAAGAGATGGTAGTACAGCCTTTTATTCTGTTGAATATCCAGCAGTACATTCAATATGACTTCATGGGGTGGCGACTTCAGTATGATATCCTCCAGCCATTGCTGCTCCTGTTGCAGAACATAAGAGATGAGCTTATATTTATCCTCAAAATGAGAATAGAATGTCGTGCGTCCTACAACAGCAGTCTGACATATATCGTTAACGGTAATTTTTCGAAAAGGCTTTTGTTTGAGTAACGTTTCCATTGCCTGCAAAATAGCCTCTCTACTCTTCGTTATTCTAATATCCTCCTCAAGCACGCTAATCTCCCCTTGCTCATTGAGTAAATGCCTTTATTCTACAGCCAGGCTCGAATTATATCAAGGGTCAGGACTCCTCTCTACAGTCATTCGCCTGATAATATGGTATAGTGGTTGTAGGCAAGCGCAGAAGTGTTGTGAAAGGGTGAGCAGCGATGAATTACATTGTGTTCGATCTTGAATTTACAGTTCTTCGAAACAGCAAGCATATGGCAGATATTCTGGAGATCGGCGCCATCATGCTCCGCGAAGAGCAGGGAACACCCATGATGGTCGATCTGTTCCATACTCATGTACGGCCCTTCCATCACAAGACGATTACCCCTCAGACGACCGAATTTACCGGCATCACACAGGAGCAGGCGGATCATGCGCCTACCTTCACTGAAGCGGTCTCTCTCTTCAAGCAGTGGCTCGGCGATACGCCCTACTACCTGTGCTCCTGGGGGCCAGATGACAAGCAACAGCTCGTGCGGCAATGCAGAGCCCAGAACATTCCGCTGGACTGGATCGCGAACTTCAATGATATTCAGCGGATGTTTACCCAGCTCCAAGGCAGCAGCCTCGGCCAGCGCATCGGACTTCAGCAAGCGCTGACCTTAACCGATATCCGTTTCTTCGGGACGCATCACAGTGCCCTGGACGATGCCTTCAATACGGCGAAGCTATTCAAGCATGTCTTCCCCCAGCTAGCATTCGAACAGAATAATGCGGCCTCCGATCCGCTGTACACCTCGAAGATTGTCTATTCCGACGAGGATCAGGAGGAGCCCGCCAATCCATTCAGTAAGCTAGCCTCACTGTTTAACGATGCGATATGAGGGCCACACCTTGCCAACCCGGCATCTCCTCCAGCCGTTCTTTCCGCCGGGTTGACCTTGTGCGGCGACTTAACCCCCTTGCACTACTGGCGCGCCAGCTCGCCTGCAGCAGATGTCCAGCCCTTGGCCACGCTCGCTTTCCCTTGTCTGACCATATGAAGCAGAATCGTTAGGCAGCGTTTCTCCTCCTCCAGATTGCGCTTCAACTGCTCGCTGATGGACTGCAGCAGCGAGGCCTGCCGTGACGCATTGTACTCCAGCACTCTATCCCGCAGAGCAGCATAGGCTCCCTTCAATCGCTCCATCCCGCGCTGCACAGGCCGATCCTCGAAGATGAAGCCGTTGTCCATCAAGTACGCCACCCGCTGCTCCAGCAGCCACTTATGCTCATAGAGCAGATCATAAGGGCGAGCATCCAGTTCTCCTGCGGTGCTCTCATGCGCGTCAAGCTCGGTCAGCAGCCGCTCAACCGCTTGCAGCCCATACTCAAACTCCTGATCCTCCACCTGATCAGGGCGCTTGCGCGAATAGAGGTAATATTCCAGATTGACAGCAATCTGCTCCAGATTGATCTGACTGTTAGAGGGGACATTGCGCTTCAGGAATCGTATCTCTGTCACAAAGCCTCGGGTGTGCTCCAGCTCCCAGTACCCCTGCTCCAGCTCATCGAATGAGCATCTTGCAGCAATGAATCTGTTATCCTGCGAATTATCCGCTATATACACCGTCTCCCGCTCCAAATCATAGCCATAGATAAAAAGCTCCTGCGGGAAATGCTCCCGCTGATAGGAGCTTGTTCCTGCGATATAGTAACGATCCACATAGATGAACAGGTAGTAGCCCAGATCGATGGATTCCGTAATGACATTGCGCAACGAATGATCCCATTTCTGCACAATCATATCCTGCGGCAGATCGTAGAAGGATATACCGGGACAATTTTTGAGCAATAGCTGATGTGAATCAAAGGTTAAAATCCCCCAGTCCTTGGCGAACCGCAACTGAATGAAGTTATTGAAGATCCACGGCCATACATCCTCATCCATCATCGAAAATAAGCAGCCATAAGATGTATAGGTGCTGACCTCTGGCTCACGAAGCATCAAGATTTTACCTGTCATCGTCTTGATTCCTCCTTTGCAATGTCAAAACGCCATCACTTGACCCTACAACGGCCTGAGCGTATCCATCATCTTCCCAACGCTGTCGCGAAGCAGCAACCGGGCCGAACGATCCAGCGGTGTCTCGCTTCTGTTGATCAGCACCAGCCGATCCCCCCGATACAGCCGCACCAGGCCGGCCGCAGGCTGGACGACGAGTGACGTTCCTGCGACAATGAGCATATCTGCCTCACTTATGGCAGCGGCAGCGCGCTCCAGCAGCTCCATGTCCAGATTTTCCTGATACAGTACGACATCCGGTCGGATGATGCCGCCGCACCTGTCGCAGTGAGGCACCGCGCCACCTGCCTCCAGCACGGTTGACAGCGGGTACGGTGTCTTGCACGTCATGCAATAATTGCGATGCACAGAGCCATGCAGCTCCAGCACATTATGACTGCCTGCCATCTGGTGGAGCCCGTCTATATTTTGGGTAACGATGGCCTTCAGCTTGCCCTGCCGCTCCAGCTGTGCCAGCATCCGATGCGCCGGATTCGGCCTGGCATCGGCATGAATCATAGTGTTGGCGTAGAACGCATAGAACTCCTCCGGGTACCGCAGGAAAAACGCCCGACTCAACAGCTCCTCCGGTGACAGCTTGTCCTGTCCCTGCGAGCGGAACAGACCGTCTGCCGAACGAAAGTCCGGTATCCCGCTCTCTGTAGAAACCCCTGCTCCTCCAAAAAAGACAATTCGACTGCTCTTCTCCACCAGTTGCTTGAACGCCTTCACATTGTCGCTTGCCTGAGCTAGACTGTCCATCCTGTAACCTCCCTAGACATGTTCAGATCGTTCTCCATACTCCACCGAGAATCTTCTGTTCTCGCAAAAAAAGACCCGGAAGTAGCAGCACCGGGCCGGAACACTTGCACCAGGACAAACCTACAAGCGGCTGATACGGTCCTGGCCAGCCGTAGTGTCTAGTATATCGTGCCTATGTATATCCAAAGAAATAGATAGTTACTTTACAAGCTAGCATAGAAAAATCGGAATTGTCAAGGATAAATTTGAATTTTTTGCAAATCAATCCAATTAATGCTTCTTGGGTGCTACCGAGACAATCTTCAACGTGGAGTCCTTGCTCAGATCAATAAAGACATCATCAATGCTAATGAGCGGACGCAACGGATCATGTCGATGAATCAGAATGATTGTCCCGCGTCTGCCATCTGTCAGTACAACCTCGTGGCTGAGTGTGGATTGCATCATCCGATCAATAAATATCCGGCACACATGCGGTTCAAGCTCGCCAAATGTATGGGTATTCATCTCCTGCAATGTCTGGTAGAATGGCGCAGCCTTGCGGTACGGGCGTTCGGACGTCATTGCATGAAATATATCGGCTATCGCGACAATCCGGCTAAGCGGTGCAATCTGGTCGCCACGCAGCGCCAGCGGGTAACCGCTGCCGTCCTGTCGCTCGTGATGCTGCAAGGCGACGACCGCTTGCATGTGTGTGGCGCCGACCGTCTCCTTGATCATTTCGTAGCCAAATATGGTATGCTTCTTGACCAGCTCGAACTCCTCGGTCGTCAGCCGATCCGGCTTGACCAGCAGATCATGTGGAATTTTGAGCTTGCCGATGTCATGCAGTGTGGCTGCCAGCGTTAGCTGCGCGAGCTCGCTCTCCGGCATGCCAAGCCAACGCCCGATCAGTGTCGAGAGTACGCCGACGGCCACATTGTGCCGATATGTATAATCATCCTTCGACTGCAAGGATGCAAACAGCTCATGAATATCCGTCGTCCCTGACACCACCTGCTGGATGATCGGGATGATCTCCTCACGGATCTCCAGCAGCGGCACTTGCTTCGTATAGCGAGCTTTGTCGAACAACTCTCGTACATAGGCTGCACTGGTATCCATCCGGCTCTGCACATTGGAGCTTCGGGTCTCCTCCTGTATGTATAAGCTGTCCAATTGGATACCGTGCTTGTCGATAATAGCAAGCTGTTCCTCATTCAGCACCGTGCGCGCTGGAGCAATGAATACGCCGTGACTGTTGAACAGATCCCTCTTTAACCTTTTGCCCAGAAAGGCCTTATTGATGCTATCCATCGGCTGGTATGCCTCCTTATTATAAGTAAGCGCTTTAACAAATCAGACCATCGTCATAGAGCGGGTGGAAGCTACTGGTTCTATAGCCCTGCCCTATTTATACTATATATCGGTTAAAATGATCAATTTGTTAAATCTATTTCCAGCCTTGTAAGCGGATGGCTGCCGTGATGTACCAGCTTGTTCCCATAGATGACAGCAACGCACAACAGCGGCACCCCTTACCAAGGTACCGTTGCTGTGCGTTGCTTCTCAAATCCCTGTGCGCTACCTAGGTATGTACCCTCGTTACCGGGCGGCAACGCGATGCGTTGCCAAGAGCTGAAAGCGATGAGTCAGCTACAGCTTGGTACGATAGATAGCCTTATTTTCCAGGCCACGTATGAACGGTGTCCATTCCTCTGATGATGGCATCGTATCCAGCGCGTCCTCCACCATCTGTAGCTTCGCATCCAGCGAATCGATATAGTGTAGCGCGACGGCCTCCGCCATCTGCGGCTGGACGGGGCTGCCCCACTCGCCAAGGTTATGATGGGAGAGAATCAGATGCTGCAGTGCCATCACCTTCGGCGACTCCGGCTCAATACCGCTGCGGATTGCCGCCTCGGTCATCCAATTGGAGGCCATCGCCAAATGCCCAAGCAGCTTGCCTGGCACACTGTATTCGGAGACGATGCCGAGCTGGGCGATCATCTCTTCCGGCTTGGCAATATCATGCAGGATGATTCCCGCAATGATCAGGTCGCTACTAAGGAACGGACGCTGGCGGCACAGGAAGTGTCCCAGCTCCAGCATCCGGGCGATATGATAGGCAAGACCAGCGTAATAGGCATGATGATGGGTTTTGGCAGCCGGGTAGTGCATCAGCTTGTCGCCAACCTTGTCTACACAATACTGCACCAGCGTCTTGATCTCCGCGTCCTGGATGTCTCCAATCGCCTGCTGAATCGTATGCAGCAGGTCAACTGGACGGATCGGAGCCGAGCGGATAAAGTCTGTCAGCGTCACGCCATCCTCAGGCGTCGCCTTGCGCATGCGCATGATTTTCACCTGGAGCCGCTCCCGATACGTCTGTACAATCCCTTGCACCTTCACCAGTCCCATCGGGAAGAAGGTTTCCTTATCTGTCGGGGAAACATCCCACTGCTTCGCCGAAATCTGTCCGCTCGCATCACATAATATAATATCGAAATAGTCCTTGGCCGGCGTATTGTTCGTCTGCTTGATCTCCAGCTCCTTGATCAGGTAAAAGCCGACGAACTCATCCTGGCTGCTGAGCTTGTTAATCTGTGTCACTTCCATAACCCCCTGCACATTTGCGCTCCGCCTCCTGCATTGGCGGAGCATATGGTATCCGAATTCAACTATTGTATCACAGATACAGGGATTATGGCTTGCATTTCATGTCTGCTTTCCGTTGCATATTACGGCGAACATTACGTGTTACATCTACTTATCCGTGTGGCGGTGAATACGTCCATTGCCGACCAGCAGCGCAAGCAGCACCCCGATCGCTACGAAGGCCAGCCCGCTAAGGAAGACGGTAGAGAACGCGCTGCTCCAGGCTTCCCGGATCAGTGCAACCAGCTTGTTCTGCAGCTCCGCAGGCAGGCCGAGCAGCTCGGGACGGATCAAGAGGCTGAACAGATCGATCTCCGGGTGACTGCCCAGAGCCTCTATCGCTGCGAGCAACTGCGGGTCGCTGCTCGCGGCTGCGAAGGCCTGCTTGACGTTGCTGTCCAGCCTATGATTCATAATAGCCGTGAACACCGTCACTCCGATCGTACCGCCGATTGAACGGAAGAAGGTCGCAGCCGAAGTGACAGTGCCTAATTGCGTTTTGGGGAACTCATTTTGCACGGCAATCATCAGTGTGGGCATAACCAGACCCATGCCGAGACCGAGCACGACCATATTGGCATACGCGGTCAACTGCGTCGTGTCAACACCCATCCTGCTAATCAGGTAGAAGCCCAGCGCTGCCAGCAGCATGCCGCCCGTCAGTACAGCACGGTAGCGAGTGACCAGGAGCAGCCTGCCTCCGATCACGCTGGCGGCGATGAGCGCGATCATCATCGGCGTCATCGTCGAGCCCGCCCTTGTCGGGGATACGCCGAGGATGCCCTGCATATAGAGCGGTACGAAGATGATCGCTCCGAACATCGCAAAGCCGAGCAGAAACCCAAGACTGTTCGTCACCGTGAACACACGGTTACGGAACAGCGAGAGCGCAATGACCGGCTCTTTGGCTCTGGCCTCCACGAGAATGAACACAATCAGCAGCACCGCGGCGCCGCCGAACATCGCATAGCTTTCCGCCGAGTTCCAGGCGAATTTGTCGCCGCCTAGCGACAACCCGAGCAACAGCAATACAAGCAGCGGCACCAGCACGGCTATGCCCGCATAATCGATATATACCTTGCTTGCTCGCTGTGACAGCTCACGGCGCATGCCGATGAAGATCAGAATCGCCGACAGCAGGCCGAACGGCACATTGATCAGGAAGATCCAGTGCCAGCTAATCGTATCCACCAGGAAGCCGCCGATGAAGGGCCCGATGACGGAGCTCAGGCCAAAGATGCCGCCGAATACGCCTTGCCATTTGGCGCGCTGCTCCGCTGTGAAGATGTCGCCAATAATGGTCTGAGACAGCGGCATGACCATACCGCCGCCCAGCCCCTGTATGGCGCGGTAGAGGATCAACTGCTCCATCGTGCCAGCGGTCGCGCACAGTGCTGAGCCCGTGGTGAATATGATCGTTCCGATCAGATACAGATAGCGCCGCCCGTACAGGTCAGACAGCTTGCCGACTATCGGCACCACGACTGTAGATGTAATCAGATAGGCAGTCGTTACCCACGCCATAATGGAGAAGCCCTGCAACTCGCTAAGAATAGTGGGCATCGCCGTCCCCACAATGGTCTGCTCCAGCGCGCTGAAGAACATGCCGATAATCAGCCCCGTCAGCACCACCCTCGTATTGATTCCGCCTCGCTCCTTCATATTACTACCTCCGCTGTCTGCTGGTGTTTGCCCTGCATCCTATTTGTCCGCTTAGTATGCTCCTTCCCAGCATGATCCATGCCTAACGGGCTGAAGGAAGCAGCGCTGCATAACAGCACTCCTCCCTCAGCCTAAGCATCGTATAATCCGATACCGCTCGGTCATAGCATGAATGCAAACTAGTAAACCACGGTGCAGCATCAGTTCTGGCCACCATGTAGCGAACTAATGGCAAAGCGAGGCCGTTCGTGTCCTTTCCCTAACCTTGATTAATCACCAGCAGCGTCTACTCCCATGCACACACGAACCGGTACACGCCTGAACCGATATCATAGCTACGTGATGCTTCCACGCTCCTTGCAGCCTGTTCTTCGCCTGCACCCACTGAACCGTAAGCTGTATTTCCCGTTGCAACTGCCAGCTCCGCAAGCGCTGGCAGCTTCAGCGCCTTGCCCGGCAGGTGAACGGTCGCCGTCGCATTAACCGGTACGGTGACCTCCAGCTCTAGCTGCCCGCCTCGCTGCTCCCAACGGACGGCATAGCGGCCATAAGGCGTATCATAGGTGCCGCGCGCATGCGATAGCTTGCCTCCCGGCTGCGGCCGAATAACGGCATGCTTGAAGCCGGGCTGCTGCTCATCTGCCTCTATACCGAGCATGTAGCGGAACATCCATTCCCCGACTGAGCCAAGAGAGTAATGATTGAAGGAGTTCATATGCGGGTCCTGGAAGCCATTATGGTCTGTCCAGCCATCCCACCGCTCCCAGATCGTCGTCGCGCCATGCTTGACCGAGTAGAGCCAGGACGGGAAGGTGTCCTTATGCAGCAAGGAGTAGGCAATATCCTGCATCCCGTTATCCGACAGCGCTGGCAGCAGATAGCCTACCCCGAGGAAGCCCGTGGACAAGTGTCCATCATTATCGGCGATCCGCTGCTTCAGTCGGGCAGCCGCCTTGCCGTGCAGCTCACCATCCAGCAAGCCAAAGTACAGGGCCAGCACATAGACCGTCTGCGTATCTCCCTTGATATGACCCTGTTTATCCACATAGGCCGTGGTGAATGCTTGAGCAATCTCGTTGAACAATTGCACATAGCGCTGCTGATCTGCTTCCTTGCCGAGCACGCCCGCGATCTTGGCCATCAGCTTCGTGCTGTAGGCAAAGTAGGCCGTAGCCAGTACATCCTTAGGCGTGTCCGCCGCAATCGAGAGCCAATCCCCGTAATTCGCGCGGTCATCGCCAAGCAAGCCATCGCTTTCTTCCTTCAAGTAGTCGATCCACGCGGCCATGCTGTCATAATGTCTCTCCAATATCGCGCGATCCCCATACGCCAGATACATTGTCCACGGAATGACGACACCAGCGTCACCCCAGCCTGCATTATGGGATGCGAACCAATTGATCGTTTCCTTAAACTTCAACCAGCCGCCGTCGGGAGCCACATCCGGGAAGGCCCCGTTCGGCTGCTGCGTATCGATGACGTCGATCATATATTTATGGAAAAACCGCGACACATCCATAATATAGGACGCTGTCCGCACGAAGATTTGCGCATCCCCTGTCCAGCCTAGCCGCTCGTCGCGCTGTGGACAATCAGTCGGCACACTCAGGTAATTGCCGCGCAGTCCCCACACAATATTCTGGAAGAGACGATTCACCATCGGGTCCGAGGTTTCCAAGCTCCCGGTGCGCTGCATATCGGAATGGACGACCAGCCCGATGACCGAATCCTCTGTCAGCTCGCCCCGATAGCCAGACAGCTCAATATAGCGAAAGCCATGGAAGGTGAAATGCGGCTCCAACTGCTCATTCTCCCCGCCGCGAGCGATATAGCGGTTCACCTGCTCCGCCTTCCGCAGATTGGCGGTATACAGCGTCCCATCCTCATTCAACATCTCAGCGTATCGCACCGTGATCTCGTCACCCGGCTCTGTCGCCAGGTTCAGTCTGGCCCAGCCCACCATATTTTGCCCCATATCCAGCACATAAGCGCCATCCGCGGTCACAGTCGTCTTCACCGATCGCCGCTCCTCCGTCACCCGGATCGGCGGCTCCGCCTGCACGACCAGCTCTCCCTTGTAGTCAGGAAACAACTCCGCCGCCTGCCAGCCTTCCTCCAGGAAGCCTGGACGATCCCAGCCCGCCCATTCCGCACTGACGTCGAAGGTCTCGCCCTTGATCAGATCGGAGTAATGAATTGGCCCGATGGCGGTGCGCCACCTCTCATCCGTGGCAAGGGTCTCATACGTGCCGTCTGCCAGCTCCACCTCCAGTTGCACGAGCAACTGCGGCTGATCGCCATAGATATTTTTGCCGTTCATCCCCACATAGCCAGCATACCAGCCGGTGCCCAGAATGACCCCGAGTGCGTTCTCCCCAGCTTGAAGCAGCCCGCTCACGTCGAAGGCCTGCACTTGAGTGCGCACGTTGTAATCTGTCCAGCCCGGCAAAAACAGCGCATCCGTCACCCGCTGCCCGTTCAGTCTCAGCTCATACAGCCCGAGTGCAGTCGCATAGATAACTGCGCGCTTGACCGACTGCCCGAGTGTGAACTCACGGCGAATATACGGACTAGGCAGCAGTCCGTTCGCTCCCGGCTCTGCCATGCGGCCGATCCATCTGCCCTGCCAGCTCTCCGGCACCCCCTGGAACCAGCTTCCTGCCTCGCTCCATGCACTCTCCTGCCCATCCTGATCCCACACCTTCACCTTCCACCAGCATGCCCGCTGGCTGGCATAGTCTGCCCCGGCATACGGCACGAACACCGATTGCTCCGACTCCACCTTGCCGCTATCCCACAGATCCGGCTCCTCCTGTGCCAGCAGAGCAGCCGAGGTGGCAACAAGAATTCGGTAGGCCGATTGGCGCTGCCGCTGTCCCTCCGCCTCCAATACCCAACTGAAGCGAGGATGCCCAGCGCTGCATTCCCACGCGCAATTGTTATATTCCAGCTTCGTAACCGATATTTTCATGGCTTCATCATCCTTTCAACCTTGTGACCTCCGTGCGGCCTTGCTATGATTATAGGAGATGGATGATCGGCATTTATGGGGCATTCATGTGCAATATATAGGGCAATTATGGATTTTTGGAAGGGTTTACAATAGAGGAGGAGCGTTGCGAGATGACACAACAGCTAAGAGGAGAACAATTCTTCGAGCCGAGCTTTCCGATATATCTCAACCGGGAGACCGAGTCGTTCAAGCTGTCCAGACATACCCATGACTTCATCGAGCTGAGCCTGGTAGCCGAGGGCAAGGGCTATCAGTTCATCGACGAGCAGACGCTGCAGGTCAGCAAGGGCGACCTCTTCGTGCTGCCGGTCGGCACCTCCCATGTCTTCCGCCCGTCCTCTGTATCCAGAGCCGAGCCGCTCGTCATCTACAACTGTATCTTTCGCGCCGAGCTGCTGCAGGAGCTCGCTGACTGGCATACTGTACCCGACACACTTGCTGCACAGTTGCTAGACGATACGACCAGCGGCCATGAACGAAGCGATAGGGCGGCTGATCGGGGCAACGAGGAACGAAGGCTCAGCGGCCAGCAGCAGCGCTGGCACAGCTACCATGACCGCAACGGCAGCCTCCTCCAGCTCTTCTCCAGCGCCTATTATGAATATAGCAAGCGTGATGCCTATGCCCGCCCGATGCTGCTCGCGCTGCTCACTCAGATGCTCGTTCAGATCGAGCGACTGCATGGTGAGCAGGAGATGCAGTCCAGCGCACCTGGACAGCCCCCATCGACTATGGAGGATGCGCTATACTACATCCACCGTCATTATAACGAGAAGCTGACGCTCAAGAGGCTGGCGGAGCTGACCTATATGAGCGAGAGCCATTTCCAGCATCAATTCAAGCGGCTCACCTGCCAGAGCTTCACCCAGTACATTCAAAATATCCGCATCGAAAAAAGCTGCCAGCTCCTGCAATCTACCGTGCTGTCCGTGCAGGACATCGCAGCGGAGGTCGGCTACAGCGATATGAAGTTCTATCATGCGCTGTTCCGCAAGCTGACAGGCGTTACGCCTCATGCGTATCGCAAGGGGCGAGGCAGGCAAGACATGAGGCAAGACAGGGGGCAATAACTCTTACTTTCAAACCTTATTCCCCTGGTTGGTTATGCTACATGGTGTGCTAGCTCACCCGCTAAAACCTCCTGCGCGCAGAATCGGCCACAGCCGCCTGAAGACCGCGGTAACGGTTCAGCGCCGCACAGAACTCCTGCTTCCTCGGCCGTGCAAGATCGCCCGGATGTCCTGCATGGGAGGACAGAGAAGCCAGCCCGTCACGGTCGAGCTGTTCATAGAGCCAGTCGGCGGCTTCTGCCAGTGTCCATTGCTTGCCTAGCAGCTTCTGCTTGAAGTAGTCGAGCATGACTGCAATCGCCCGGGTCTGGCTGTCATCCACCAGTTGCTCCAGAGCGGACAGATCAATCATCTGCTTGCCATACAGAATGACGCTGAGTGATTTGGCTCGAATACGGTCGTCTCTCCCGCTAGAGGTTTGTCCGAAACGGACGGGGATGCGGGGCGTAATGCACCCGAAGCGCTGCTCTTGTGGCATGTCCCGTCTGTACGCATCGGCTGCGGCGATGTCCTTCGCCTGCTCTGTCACATCTCTTGGAACATATTCATCCAGCATGATCACCCGATCCGCCGTATCGAAGTAATCTCCCGTCCCGCCCACGATCAGAATCGTCGAGACGCCATGCTCCTCATAGAGCGGCCTGATCTTGTCCAGAAACGGCGTGATCGGCTCCTTATCGCTCGCAATCAGCCGTTGCATGCGGCGGTCGCGAATCATAAAATTCGTCGCCGAGGTGTCCTCATCGATCAGCAGCAGTGACGCTCCAGCCTCCAGCGCCTCCATCACATTTGCCGCCTGGGAGGTGCTCCCGCTCGCATTTTCTGTTGAGAATTGGCGTGTGTCCTTCTTGCCTGGCAGATTGTTGATGAAGGGACTTATATCCACCTTCTCGATCGGCCGCCCGTCCTCCGCACGAATCTTGACTGCATCCTCTCTCGTAATCGCCCCTTCTCTTCCATCGCCAGGGATATGGTTATATACCCCCCGCTGCAACGCCTGCAGCAGTGTAGATTTGCCATGGTAGCCGCCGCCTACGATCAGTGTAATGCCCTCGGCAATCCCCATCCCTGTTACCGTTCTACCGCTGGGCAACTCCATCGTCGTCTCCAGAGATACCGGACTCTTGAAGGGGATGCCTCCGCGCATCGGTCGATCAGATACACCACTCTCACGCGGCAGCATTGACCCGTTGGCTACGAACGCCACCAGCCGTCGCTTCCGCAGCTCCTGGCGAATATGCTCTTGATCCAGCATGGAGGCGATGTGGCGATCCAGCGCCTGTTGATCCAGATTGCGATAGAGCAGCGCCTGCTCCACCACCTTCGGCAGCACCTCTCGCAGCAGCCGATCTGCCGCTTTGGCGAGCACCCGCCTGCCGGCAGCCGGCAGCCCGATCTCCAGACGTGCCTCCATCCGCTCCTCACCGATGACGATCGCGGTGCGCTCCAGTATTTCCTGACCGCAGCTATCTATGATGATCTGACCGTTATTGCCCGCCCCCTGTCCACCCGCCTGAGCCTTCTGTATTGCCCGCCCGAACGCCCGAGCCAGGAAATCGGACACGGCAACCACCTTCGCCCTCGAATCGAGACAACTCTTGGGGATGCCTGCCGTCTGCCGCTTCAAGAGCACTCTCGCCTTGGATGGCGGCGCGTAGGGGTCGGCCTGAACATGGTCAATGGCAAGTATGTAAGCACCGCAATCATAGCTCCCCTTCAGCGCCTTATAGGCAGGGTAGCCCTTGCCCTCTATAGATTGCAGCAGCTTCTGCAGGTCTTCAGCTTGTTTCATGCAATTCCCTCCTTGAATAGGTAGCCAATGTAATCGGCTGGACCGCTCTTACCCAGGCCCAAGCTCGTCCTCAATCTGGCTTGACTATGTTGCAGACCTCTCTGCATTGTGGCCTTGTTATCTCGCAGACCTGCCTGCATTCTGGCTTAGCTATCTCGCAGGTCTATCCAAATTCTGCCCTTGTCAGCTCGCCAGCCTCGTCCACAATCTAGCCTCGCTATCTCGCAGACCTGCCTGCATTCTGGCTTTGCCAGCTCACCAGGCTTGTCCGCTATGAATCTATGGTATTCGTTCGGATAAGAAATTGTCAAAAGCCGCCCGCAAACAGCATTCGCCCTGCCCCATGAACAGGGCAAGGCGAATGAATGATGCGCGTTATGGATTATTCTTCAACGCAGCCAGCAATACCGCGGTCACTTCGGCACGGGTCGCCTTCGCTTGCGGAAGGAAGCGCCCGGCCTCGGCGCCCTGCATCAGCCCTGCCTCCGCTGCGGCTGCCACATACGGCACCGCCCAGGCGGGAACGCTGCTTGCATCGGCAAAGCTCAGCTCTGCCTGCTCCTTAACCGGCAGCCCGAGCGCTCGCACCACCATCACTGCCAGCTCCACACGGGAGATGGTGCCCGATGGGCGGAACGTCTGATCCGCATAGCCAGTGATGATGCCCAGTTCCATCGCCTGAGCGACCGAGCCGCGCGCCCATGTCGGAATCTGCTCCGCATCCTTGAGCTTCACGACGCTGCTGCTCTGCTCCAGGCTGAATGCTCGCACCAGCATCGTCACGAACTCGGCGCGAGTGGCCGTCTCATTCGGACGGAAGCTGCCGTCCTGATAGCCGTTCACGATGCCGCGGGCGGCGGCCTGTGCGATCGCAGCGCTAGCCCAATGCTGCCCCGCATCGCTGAACACCGTATTCGGAGCCGTCTCGCCCCCACCAGGCGTAGAGCCCGGCACAGTCGGTGTTCCTGGGCTCGTCGGCACGCCCGGCTTAGCAGGAGCCTCCGTACTTTGGTTATCCGTCGCCCCTGGCTGCTTCGGTGTCTCCGGCTGAGCTGGCTGTGCTCCCGGCGCGCTGCCTGATCCGTTGCCGCCACCACTGCCGGGAGACGGATAATATACCGGCTCGCCTTCGGTTGGAAGCGCCTTGCCCTTGAGATCGATGATGTGTCCCTCTGCCTGCTGGCCCACCACACCGATGCGGTTCAGATGCTCCAGAAACACCTCGTAATCGACCAGATTCAGCTCATAGTAACGGTTATCATCCTTCGCTGCCCGCATCGCGCGGTAGAAATCCCCGCCACCGGCCATGAAGGAATTCGTCGCGACGATATAATAGGCGTTCGGGTCCATATCCGTATAAGTGCCATTGCTATTGCGAAGCTGCACCTTCACCACACGCTGCCCCGTCTGCTTCACTTGCCCGGTTAAGGAATCCAGCTTCTCGCCCGGCTTAGTCGAATCATAATAGAATCGCATGCCCGCCACCTGCGGGAATCGTCCTTCGCCAGTCTCGACGCCGCTCACACCATTTTCCAGCGCAGCAGCAATCTCCTTGCCGGTCATCTTGAGCGCGGACAGATTGTTGCCGAACGGCATGACCGTGAGCAGATCGCCGAGCGTAATGTCGCCTTGCTGGATCGATGCGCGGATGCCGCCGCCATTTTGAATCGCCACATAGCCCTTCACATCCGGCTCCTTGACGATCGACTTCACCTTCTCCAGCATCCCTTGTGCGACCAGATTGCCCAGATTCGTCTCCTGCTTGCGGACAGAGCCGCGTTCCCCATCCAGACTCACACGGGTGCTACCGACCACCGTCTTGCGGTACTCTGCGAGAGGCTCGGCATACTCCTTCAGCTTCGTCGCAGCCTCCGGGTCCTCGGCAAACCGATATTGACCGCTGCTATCCTTCTCATCCAGCTTCAACAGCTTTCCGTTCCATGACGTCAGCGCACCAGCCACGTCGAAGGTTACATCCAATTGCCCCAGCGATACGTTGTACTCTCCGGTCTGCACGACTAATGTCGGCTCCTTATGCGTCCGCACCACGACGGGCTCATTAAGAATAGTGTGCGAGTGTCCGCCAACCACAATGTCGATGCCCGCTACCGCCTCAGCCAGCTTGAGGTCATCCGCATAGCCGAGATGCGTGAGCGCGATAATCTTGTTGACGCCCTCGCGCTCCAGCATGGCTACCGTTGCCTCAGCGCTCGCCTTATAGTCGGCGAACTTCACCTTATCTCCTGGTGAGGACAGGGAGACCGTATCCAGGGTCGTCAGGCCGAAGATGCCGACCTTCTCCCCCTTCACCTCCTTAATGATCGCCGGGTAGATTCGTCCTTGCTCGCCCGGCTCGCCCGCCGCGCCGCTCGATAACCCGCCAAGCTGCCCATCCTGCGAGACGTCGATATTGGCGCTGACGAACGGGAACTTGGCAGCCTGTACGAATTGCGCCAGCACGCCTGTCCCTTTATCAAACTCATGATTGCCGAAGGTCATCGCGTCATAGCCGATGCGATTCATAAATTCCAGGTCTGCCAGACCATTGAACCGATTAAAATACAGCGTACCCGACATGACATCGCCCGCGTCCAGTACCAGCGTACTGTCATTGCGCAGCTCCTTGATCGCCGTGATGCGACGGGCAATGTTGTCCAGATGCGCATGGGTGTCATTCGTATGCAGCACACGCAGGGCATAATCGCCTTCTTCCCTGCCGCCGATGGCAAGCTGTGCCAGTAACGGGTCATGATCACTGACGCGTCCATGCTCCGCGGCAAAGTCGGCATTGACATGCACCGCCTCAATGACTGCGGAGGCAGAGATGTTTTTGCTGGTCAGGATATGATCCAACGTCTGGGAATTGCCATCATAAATATACGAATAACGGCTGTTCTCCGGCAGCTTATTCACCAGATTGTCCAGTTCATCCCCTGCTACAATATTCAGCGTGCGCGAAAATTGAAAGTCATTAAAATCGCCGAGCGCGACCACATTCACCGCCGGGTCCTTCGCTATCAACGCCTTGATGAATCCATTCACCACAGCCGCCTGCTTGGCTCGCTGCACCTCGCTGCTGCGTGTTGCCGGCTGTGTGCTGCCATAGGGCTTCAGGTCGCCGCCCTTGGAGTTGAAGTGATTCGCGATGACCACCACGCGCTCACCATGGAATTCAAACTCGGCAGCCAACGGCTTGCGCGAGCTAGTGAACGCCTCATGAAGCGGGTCAATTCGACCAGGGTTCAGCGACAGCGTCCCATCCTCCTGCACTTGAATCCCCGTCGTCGCATCGCCTGCATTGCCCTGCTTCAGACTCACACGCTCTTGATTGTATAGAAAACCGACGCGAATGTTCGCCCCTGGCGCACCGCCATCCTGATTATTGGCCGGAGCAATCTCCGTATAGGCATAGACCGGCCCGCCCTTGCTGGCGATCGCCTCGATCAGCGTGCGGAAGCTCTCATCGGCTGCCGTCGTCCCGCTGTCTGTGGGACCGTCATTGTCCTGCACCTCCATTACCCCGATCACATCGGGTGCATGCAGCCGCTTGACGATGATGTCTCCAATCTGGAGCGCCCGCTCCGCATCCTTCTTGCTAAAATTCTCCAGATTAAAGGTCGCCACCGTCAGCTTGTCCTTGTCGAAGGCGATAGCTGCCGTCGCTTGCTCCAGGCCGCCTGGCACAACTGCAGGCAGATTGCCATCCGGCTGAAGCTTATAATTGCCGCTGGCATACGTCAGCACTCCTGTAATCGGCGCTGCAAAGTGATCCCCTGTCTTGACCGTCTCGCTCGGCTTCCGGTTAATGAACAGCCGCTGCGGATTGAGCGTGCTCTCGAACGGCTCCGCTCCATCCCCCGTCAGGATGACGCCCCCAGCAGGTGTGCGCAGCGGATTGTGATCTCCATTATCCACCGTTACCGCCAGACCCGGCTCACTGGAATATGGCCCGATAATCTCCGCCTGGTTGAGCTGAACTCTCATCCCCTCCAGACTTTCGTAGAAATCGATCGCATCCTTCTCGGGATTAAATAGAGCCAGTCGGTCCGAGTCAATCCACTTGGGAATGATGCGTCCGCCCGTGCCGATTACGATCGGCTGTGGCAGAGGCTGCCCCGCCTCGCTGACTGCAATCGTCCCCGCGACGATCTCCGTCACCGGCAGCTCCGTTGCCGATGCGCTGTATTCCTTGACTTGACCGGACACCTTCACCTTGTTGCCAATCGCCATACCGTGACCGGATTTGTAGACGAGGATGCCCTCCGAGGTCCGGTCATCGCTATCCTCCATTCCCGGAATCTCCTGCATATAGAAGGAGCTGGCATTCACAACAGTCGTCACGATACCCTCTACATCCTGCACCGCTTGTCCATCATACAATGAGCGGTGGGCGGCACCCTGAATGTCATGAATGCGCAGCTTATCCAGCTCCTGCAGCACCGTATAGCGAAAAGTGTAGACCGCGCTCGCGCTGCTATCCAGCACCGCAATAGCCCGGATCACAGTATCCTTCCCGACAGAGATCGGGCCACTGTACACCGCAGATGCACGTGTCGGCTCGGAGTCATCCACCGTATAGTAGATGGTCGCTCCCGCCATCGGTGAAGACAGCGAGACAGTTGTATCCTTGACGATGCCGCCGGACGGCTTGCTCGCAACAACAGACAGCAGTTGACTGGTGACATCCGCCGCCGTGCGCGGCACCAGCTCCAGTCCATAGCTGGAATGGTACGTCATCACACCGGTTATTTGCTCATAGCTCGCTCCTGGTGTGAGCGCGGACGGACTGTTCTTCGCATATATGATGAATTCTCCGCCCGCCTGATCAGTGACATAGAAGGTCGAGCTGTTGTTTCTCGTGACCTGCACGTTTTTGACTGTAACCAGCATGCCTTCATAGATGCCGCCTGCCCCTTTGCCGCCATCGGCTGCAGGAGCGAAGTCCTTGGAGGTCAACACGACAGGCGCAGGGATCCCCTGGGCGGGCTGGATAACGCGGATGTAGCCGCCGGCGAAGCCCGACTTGTCCTTCTCGATCTGCACCAGACCATTAAAGAGTGTGATGGGGCCATAAGCCTCGATCCGGTCGCCTGGCTCCACAGTCGAATCGGTGCCGCGCACAACAATCCCCGCTTGTCCATCCTGGACATACAGATTGGCCATGCCGCCCGACTCCTCGCGATATGTAACGATACCTTGCACCGTTACCGCCGTGCCTGCCGGCTTCACTCGCGCCTCCGCGATCGGCAGCAGCGCCGTGTCTGCAATCGTGTAGTCCAAGGAGGCGAGCTCGCTGTTCTCCAGCCCCTCCTTCACGGCGTAGGCTTCGACGGTGATCGCCTGACCGATCTGAATCGGCTCGGTATACTCCACATATTCACCGCTGCTTCCCAGCCTGTAGTAGATGACTGCACCATCTGTAGCTGTGCTCAGCGTAACGGCTGTTCCAACTGGCAGTGCGCCCGGAGCCGGGGAGGCAGCCACCTTCGCGACATGGGTCGGCTTCACCTCCGTCCCCGTCTCTTCGACGAGCTGGAAGACCGTAGAAGAATCGCTGCGTATGCCTGGCACGCCAAAATAAGCACTCAGCACACCGCTTGCCACGCGCACCTTGCGACCGCGCAGCTCAGGATTATTATTCAGCCCGAATTGCTGCCGCACGGCTGTCACATTGGGCACCTGCACAGGCATGATCCTGCTGATATTTGTCTCATCGGGTTGATCTGCAATACCAAAGTTCGTATTACCGCTATACGGAGCGGCCGTCTGCAAGCTGTTGATAGAGCCATTGAAGTACCCCACAACATACCCCTCTACGGTAGCGGATAGCCCATCATTGTTGCGCGCGATCGCATCCGTCACACTCAGCGGCTGATCTCCATCTGCCGCCGCAGCTCGTTCCTCCCACGGCCCGACCGGCAGAACACTGGTTGCGAGCAGGATGAAGGCTAGGAAGATTCGTAGCCAGCCTTGAGCTTGCTCAGCTTGCTTGCTATACATTAGATTCCCTCCATATGGTTGGTATCGGCCCATCACATCGCCGCCTAACCGCACCCGGCCGATGCATGAATGCCGTAAACACAGCTCTACTATATAGGACTGCCTTGGAGAGAGGTAGTACGTTAAGGTTAAATAGTATAAAAGGAGCATTAAATTGTGACCTGAATATTAAGAGATGTGTTCCGTTGACATTAGGAAGGACAAGAATTTACATAAAGCTCCATGATGAGCGATGTGCTAGCGAAGATTGGAGCCTTGCAGGCGGCTATAGGCGCGGAGCGGACTAGGACGAGCTGAGATAAACAGGAAGGCGCGAAGAAGATAAAGGTGGAGTGACATTGGGGAAAATTAGCTAGTACCTGGAGAGGCGTGTAAAAAGAAGAAAAGCCGGATTCCGCAGAATCCCGGCTATTAGGCTTGAGCTTGCACCTGCGCTCTTGTGCGGAGCAACGGTAAGCTCCCGGCTCAGGAGCAAGACTTCTACTGCGGTTCAATCCACGCTCCCGCATGAGAAGCGACTTAAAGCCGAGGTTACCACAATATGACAAGCGTTTCAATCCACGCTCCCGCACGAGGAGCGACGGCGGACTGCAAGAGGCTGCAGTTTGGGATGGTACTGTTTCAATCCACGTTCCCGCACGAGGAGCGACTGGCTACACAAGACCCATATAAGGAAGCGTTGAAGTTTCAATCCACGCTCCCGCACAAGGAGCGACGCAACACGGGATCTTCGATGTCCGAAATCATCTGGTTTCAATCCACGCTCCCGCATGAGGAGCGACATGGTATCACTTGCAGAGGAAATATGTGCATTTGCGTTTCAATCCACGCTCCCGCATGAGGAGCGACTTCCGATTGGTTTTTGGATTCGTTGGCGTATCTGTTTCAATCCACGCTCCCGCATGAGGAGCGACGCCTTAAAAGGACAAGGACATTTGGTTCTTGAATCGTTTCAATCCACGCTCCCGCATGAGGAGCGACACGAGGAGGCTGAAAGCCATTATGCCAGTTCAAATTGTTTCAATCCACGCTCCCGCATGAGGAGCGACGATCATCGACGGAGTCAATCGGCTGATCGACGGTCTGTTTCAATCCACGCTCCCGCACGAGGAGCGACCCGCAGGACCAAAAATATCCACCATCTTCTGCAGTTTCAATCCACGCTCCCGCACGAGGAGCGACCGACCACGAACGCGACTATAGGCCACAAATCCCTGTTTCAATCCACGCTCCCGCACGAGGAGCGACGTGCAGTACGCTGAGTTACCAACGAGACGAGCTGACGTTTCAATCCACGCTCCCGCACGAGGAGCGACGGCACCCCTTCGCAGCCCTTATGCTGCAAGGGTTAGATCGCTATAATCCGCGAACCTCCTTTATTATACCTTCTTATCCGCCGAAAATCGACCACATTTTCCAAAAAATCCAGATTTCATGCGGGTTGCGAACCTCCCAGGGATTGAATGTGAGCTTCAGGTTCGCGCTGGCAGCCCAAGGGGGCATCCATAACAGCACTCCATTCATTATATAGAACAGTAATTCAGGAATCAGATACTTTCCCAAGCCTGCTTCCCCTATACCGATAACAACACCTCATGATACTGCCGCCAAGCGCTGCCCACTCCGTCGAAGACGGCTTCCATCTCCAAGCCAGCAAGCGCCCCTCCCCACGGAGCAGCAGCGCACACAAACAAACAACGCAATCTCGCGATTGCGCTGTCTGTTCCAAGCACTTCATTATCAGAACTACCGAGCCGCTCACCCTACAGCGAAGAGAACACGGGCATACCATGCCCGATGCTGCGCCCAGCCTGATTCTTTCTCTCGCCCTCGCTTAATCCTCCAGCCCGTGCTGCCTTCTAATTTCATAGAGTCCCTGCACGAGCACCTCGCTTGGATCGCGATTCAACTGCAGATAGGTTAGCAGCAGATGCAGCGGAAAAGCGCATACATTATTGCCGTCCTTGATCGCCGGGAAGCCGGTCTCGAACACTGGGCCAATCTCCTTATTCCAATCCAGTCCAGCGTGAACCTGCTCGGAAGGGAATTCCTCCTTCACCGCCTGTACGCACTGTGGAACCAGAATCTTGTCCACGATCGCCTTCGCTTCCTCCTCATTGGTCGCAGGCTGCTGGAGCGCTCGACCACCCTTCGTCTCCATCAGATCGACATAGAACGAGGACATCCACATCGCCGGATCATTGCCAGATTGAAATCTTGCAATCAGCTCCCGCAGGAAGAATCCGCACGAATAAGTGCTTCCTTCATCATCCTTCACATGAAATACAAAAACCGGGCCATAGGCCTGAAAATTCATCACTTGTCCTTCCACATCATCAAAGCGGGTCTTCAACGCTGTCAGGCCGTTATGATACAACGCCTTGATCAGCTCCACCCACTGCTCCTGCGACATGCCTTCTTCCTTAATTTCAGCATCGCCGTTGGTTGTCACATTCGTCATCGTCATAACCCCTTATCGCCAATCTTAAGAATCTTCCTGAACACTGCTGCAAGACTCCAGCAGCATCCAGGCTCCACAACGGCAGAGGCAGTATAGCTAGCCACTTGCCAGAATCGCCCACAGCATCGCTCATGCCGCCGGGTCGCAGAGACGAGCCCTATACGATGCAACAAGCGATGCAAATGAAGCGGTGTCTAGTTACATCTATTATAGGCGCGCATGAGCCAGACTAGCAACCTTATGCGTGAAATCCACCTCATCCAAGGCCGCTTGGCCTGTCCAACTACTCGCGTCACCCACCATGAGTGAAGCAATGCTTCATCATGGCTGATGAGAGCTTGCCAGCTTCTCAAGCAGCCGCGCCAGCTCCCAGATTTCTTCCTCTGACAAAGCCGCCACCAGCTCCTCCAGCAACTGCATCCGCTTTTTGTGAATCGCACTCACCAGCTCACGCCCGGCATCGGTGATCTCCAGCATCACCACGCGACGATCCTGCTCTCCTCTTTCGCGTATGATAAGCCCCTGAGCGATCAGGCTGTCGGCCAGACCGGTAATCGCGCCCGACGTCACGAACAGCATCTCCGCCAATGCCGAAGCCTTCTGCGGGCCCTCATCTGCAAGCTTGAGCAGTATTCTCGCCTGACTTAGCCCCAGTCCCGAGATGTCCACTTTGTTCCATTGGGAAATCTGATGCCGACGAAGCTGCCGGAAAGCCTCGTCCACACGGAGCAGCGCTGCACTGTATGAGCTCCCCTCGTCCATATTCAAATTATCGCCAAGCCCCTGGCACTCTCTACTATCCCTATCCATTGATGGAGTACAGTCCTCTCATTACGATATTTTCCATTCCCTTCATAACAACCTAGCGAACACATGAAGCTGCCCGCACCGCCGCCAAGGGAGTCTGTTCATCCTCGTCCTCTATAGTTTAACCTATTATTCCAATTTTTTTAAGGCTTGTCTATGATCCGCACAAGTTACGGCCCAGCCCACCCCACCCATCACGCAAAAGAAGCGAGCAAGAGAGTCCTCCTCCCCGCTCGCTCCTTGATGCTGCTGTCCCTCATCCTCCCTGCTTCCGCAGCAGACGCAGCGGAGGTCGCTCCAGCACCAGCCTTCGCATCGTGCGCCACGCAATGTCCAGCGCCTCCTGCAGCTCCCAGGCGCTGGCGCCCACAGCCAGCACAGCCAACCCATGGCGGTCAGTCAGCGATACGCCAGTCACTACCTTGCGCCCCTCGCGGCGCGGCAGCGCGGCGGCCAATGCTTCCCGCAGACGCTCCACATGCTCCGGCGCAACTCGGTCAGAGAAGCAGTAGAACGTGCCCGTATGCGTGCTATTCTGCCATGCGCCCGGAGCGTCCAGCCACTGCCGGGCGGGCACCACCCGTTGCCGCTGAGCGAAGATCAGCTCGCTGCCGTAGTAGACATGCAGCCGATTGTCCAGCTCGCGGTAGTGGAACCTCTCCTGACGCAGCGTGCGGCCCGGGCAGAGCACCTCCGCCTGCATCCAGACCGCGCCGCGCGCAAGCTCTACACTCGTCACACCTTTGTAGGCCGCATCCTTGTACAGCATGACCGGCTCCATCATGCACTCCACAACCGCACGCTCGCCAAGCGTGAACCGCTGCGTCAAGCTCGCAGCCGAGTGCTGCCCGCATGGATGAACCTTCGTATAGCTCTGATTGGTCAAGTAGACGCTGGCTCCAGCCTGCGCCTCCCAACTCAACTCATAGCGATCGCCATCCATCAGACCCGGCGAGACATCCATCATAATAATGCCGAGCTCATCTGGCAGCGGGAACGCCTTGGCGATTTTGAGCGGGGCCGTGTGGTACTTGCCTGAGATGGAGGTCTGCCCGTCCGCCGCTGTGAAGGTCACAGCCAACTGTGCAGGCTGCACGCCCGAATCAGCCGTGATGATGCGGGGTTCCATGGGCGTGCGCCATCTCATGCTCGATCCAGCCGATGATCTCCGCTACGCCCTGACCGCCATGCAGATTGGAGAATACATACGGCCTGCCGCCTCGCGCCTGCTTCGTGTCCGACTCCATCACCTCAAGCCGCGCCCCTACATAGGGCGCCAGGTCAATCTTGTTCACCAAGAGCAGATCGGAACGGGTAATGCCCGGCCCTCCCTTGCGCGGCAGCTTCTCGCCTTGCGCAACATCGATAATATAGATGAAGCGGTCGACCAGCTCCGGGCTGAACGCCGCAGCCAGATTGTCGCCGCCGCTCTCGATGAAGATAATATCCAGATGGCCTATCCGCTCCTGCAGCTCCTCCACCGCCTCGAAA
This sequence comes from Paenibacillus sp. J5, assembly GCF_054955055.1. Classification (NCBI taxonomy): domain Bacteria; kingdom Bacillati; phylum Bacillota; class Bacilli; order Caryophanales; family Paenibacillaceae; genus Paenibacillus; species Paenibacillus sp. J5. The sequence continues at coordinate 325,867 of NZ_JBUEDD010000005.1, forward strand.
TTCATCGACGCATCCTCACGGATGGCGGTATGCGGGCAGCCGCCTGTCTCGACGCCAATGATGCGCTCCTCCGGCAGAACGCCTGTGCTTAGCAGGATGCGCGCATCCTCCTTCGTGTAGATATCGTTGGTGATGACGCCCAGGCTATACTTGCCCGCCAGCTCGCGCGCAATCGTCTCCAGCAGCGCCGTCTTCCCCGATCCGACTGGCCCGCCGATTCCAATCCGCACAGGACGCGAACGATCCAGTGCCGGCTGCTCCCAATGATCATGGTGATGATGTCCTGTTCCTTGACACATATCCAGTTCCTCCCCCAGTAGGCAATATGATGCATTATACAAGATACAATATACATTAGGCTTTATTCCTGCACGCCCCTAATCTAGGACATGAACAGCCGCGAATACAAGCTCTCATGCCGCATCATCGCCAGCTCCGCATGCGGCATATTCGTCCAGGCCTCCTCCGGCTGCTGATCGCACTGTTCCTCCCAGACCTCCACGATGACAGGCAGCAGCCGGGCAAGGATCGCCTGCCCCTCCGTCTGCCCCAGCGGCAGCAGTCGCAGCGCACTGTTCACGCAGGTGAGAACACAGCTATACAGATAACCCTGTACAGCCTGCTCCAGCGAGATGCCCAGCCGCAGGCAGACCCAGCCATACACCAGCGGATGGGAGACGCTACACTCGCCAGCCTTCGCCGCCTGCGCCAACTCGGCGAGAGCCAGCTCGGGATGGATCGCCATCGCCAGCCGCAGCAGCCGCTTGCCCATCTTCTCCAGGCCGATGCGTGATTCCAGGCCGAGCCGCTGCACGTGGACGAGCCGATCCACCTGCCAGAGCCGATCCAGCCTGCCCTTTGGCACATCACGATACACTGCCTTGATCACCATCGCATCAGCAGGCGCCCAGCTCTGGCGCAGCATCGCCCGCGCGAATTGCTCCAGCCCGGAGCCATTGCGCACGGCGCCCTCCTGCACCAGCGTCTCCAGCCCGAACGAGTGAGAGAAGCCGCCGATCGGCAGCGCCGAATCCAGCAACTGCTGGAGCGCAAGCCATGCCGCCTGCTCCTTCATTCATCCCACCGCCCTAGAACCTAGAATAGGAAATACCGCTGCGCCATCGGCAGCACCTGCGCTGGCTCGCATGTCACTCGCTCGCCGTCCACCTTCACCTCATACGTCTCCGGGTCGACCTCGATCGTCGGCGTCGCATCATTGTGGATCATATCCTTCTTACTGATCGCGCGACAGCCCTTGACCGGCTCGACCCGCTTTTGCAGCCCCAGCTCCTGAGCGATCCCGCGCTCATACGCCGCCTGCGAGACAAACGTAATCGAGCTGGCATACTTCGCCTTGCCCAGCGCCGCGAACATCGGACGTCCGAACACAGGCTGCGGCGTCGGAATCGAGGCGTTCGGGTCGCCCATCTGGGCGAATGCGATGGAGCCGCCCTTGAGCACCAGATCCGGCTTCACGCCGAAGAACATCGGACTCCAGAAGACGAGATCCGCGAACTTGCCAACCTCGACCGAGCCGACCCGATGCGAGATGCCGTGCGTAATCGCCGGATTGATCGTGTACTTGGCGATATACCGCTTGATACGCTCGTTATCTCCGCTCTCCTCCGTATCTGCCCCCAGCATGCCGCGCTGCGCCTTCATCTTGTCCGCCGTCTGCCAGGTGCGGAGGATCACCTCACCGACCCGCCCCATCGCCTGCGAGTCGGAGCTGATCATGCTGAACACGCCCAGATCATGCAATATATCCTCTGCCGCGATCGTCTCCGGCCGAATCCGTGAATCGGCAAAGGCGACATCCTCAGGAATCCGGCTATCCAGATGGTGACAGACCATCAGCATATCCAGATGCTCCTCTATCGTGTTAATCGTAAACGGACGGGTCGGATTCGTCGACGACGGCAGCACATTAAGCTGCGAGGCCGCGCGGATAATATCTGGCGCATGACCGCCTCCTGCCCCCTCCGTATGGTAGGTGTGGATCGTCCTGCCCTTGAACGCCGCCAGCGTATCCTCCAGGAAGCCCGCCTCGTTCAGCGTATCCGTATGAATAGCTACCTGCACATCATAGCGATCAGCCGCCTCCAGACAACGGTCGATCGCCGCCGGAGTCGTCCCCCAGTCCTCATGCAGCTTCAGTCCGATCGCTCCGGCCTCGATCTGCTCCGCCAGCGGCTCGATGAACGACGCATTGCCCTTGCCGGTGAAGCCCAGATTCATCGGAAATTCCTCCGCCGCCTCCAGCATACGGCGCATATGCCATGCGCCCGGTGTGACTGTCGTCGCATTCGTGCCCGTTGCCGGACCCGTGCCGCCGCCGATCATCGTCGTTACCCCGGACGAGAGTGCCGTCTCGATCTGCTGCGGACAGATAAAATGAATATGTGAATCGATACCTCCGGCTGTTACAATTTTGCCCTCTCCTGCAATGACCTCCGTGCTGGCTCCGGCAATCATATGGCTGTCGACGCCATCCATTATATCCGGGTTGCCGCCCTTGCCGATGCCGACGATCACACCGTCCTTGATCCCTATATCCGCCTTCACAATCCCCCAATGGTCGATGATGACCGCGTTCGTAATGAGGGTATCGAGCACGCCTTCATCACGGAGCGCGCCGCTGGACTGTCCCATACCGTCGCGAATGACCTTGCCGCCGCCGAACTTGCACTCGTCGCCATACACCGTAGCATCCCGCTCAATCCGCGCCCACAGATTCGTATCCGCCAGCCTGATGGCATCTCCGGTCGTGGGGCCGAACATTAGCGCATAGTCATTGCGATTCATCCCGCTCACCTTGGCCCCTCCTTCCAGCGCTCCAGCCTGGCACGAACCTGCTCGTTCATTTGCCCCCGCACCGCCTCGCCCTGCGTAAGGTCGTTCAGCCCGTAGGATCGGCGCTTGCCTCCCAGCTCAACCAGCATCACTGGCTTCTCCTCGCCAGGCTCGAACCGTACCGCCGTGCCGGCTGGAATATGAAGCCTCATGCCGAATGCCGCCTCTCTATTGAATGCCAGCGCACGATTCACCTCAAAAAAATGAAAATGCGAGCCCACCTGCACCGGACGATCGCCAGTATTAACGACGATCAGCTCGCAGGTCGCTCTGCCCGCATTCAGCATAATTTGCCCTGGCTTCACTCTATACTCTCCTGGAACCATCCTATCCACGCCCCCTCGCAGGTCATCTCGTCTAGTACTGAATCGGATGATGAATCGTGACCAGCTTCGTCCCATCCCGGAAGGTAGCCTCCACCTGTACCTCATGAATCATCTGCGGCACCCCCTCCATCACCTGCTCCTTGCGCAGGATACTCGTGCCGAATTCCATCAGTTGTGCCACGGTCATTCCATCACGCGCCCCCTCCATCACCTCGGATGTTATCAAGGCTATACTCTCAGGATAATTAAGCTTGACCCCTCGATTCAGCCGCCGTTTCGCCAAATCAGCAGCAATGGTGATGAGCAGTTTCTCCTTCTCGCGTTCGGTTAACTGCATTCCATTACACACCCCTGTCAGGTTTTATTCAACGTCATGCTTCCATTATAGAAAGGGCTCGCTAGGATGTAAAGATGTTTGTGTCATAAAACATGACGAAATTTTGAATAAATTGTAAAATACCTAACATGTCGAAGCTTGACTGTTCGTGTCCGTGCTCTCCCCTATGCTGCTCGCGCCGCTTGCAGGACAAGGCTTCTCCAGCTTTTACTTTTTCCCTATACGATGTCGAAAGGTAGCCATTGCTTGTCTGTTGTGGTACACTCGAGAGTATCGATATTTTATAATTAATATGATGACAGATGTACAGCGGCTGTTATGAAGACCCTCTCCAGAGATGGATATTCCTGCCTCATTGTCTATAGTTGAATGTAAAATTATAGGTAAATGCTATCAAGCAGGTGGGGGAGATCAGTACGCTGTATATCCACATACAAGAGGAGGGTTTATCCGTGTCGGCAAAAAAAATGAGATCTGACATGATTAAAAAAGGCTTTGACCGTGCCCCTCACCGCAGTCTGCTGCGCGCAGCCGGGGTGAAGGAGGAGGATTTCGGCAAGCCGTTCATCGCAGTCTGCAACTCCTACATCGACATCGTTCCTGGCCATGTCCACCTGCAGGAATTCGGCAAGATCGTGAAGGAAGCGATCCGCGAAGCAGGCGGCGTACCATTCGAGTTCAATACAATCGGCGTCGATGACGGTATCGCCATGGGTCATATCGGCATGCGCTACTCGCTGCCAAGCCGCGAGATTATCGCGGACGCGCTGGAGACCGTCGTATCCGCTCACTGGTTTGACGGTATGGTATGTATCCCGAACTGTGACAAGATTACACCGGGCATGATGATGGGCGCGCTGCGTGTCAACATTCCGACTCTATTCGTCAGCGGCGGGCCGATGAAGGCAGGCAAAACCTCCGACGGACGCTCCATCTCCCTCTCCAGTGTATTTGAGGGCGTAGGCGCCTTCCAAGCGGGCAAAATCGACGAGCAAGGGCTGCAAGAGCTGGAGCAGTACGGTTGCCCGACCTGCGGCTCCTGCTCCGGTATGTTCACCGCCAACTCGATGAACTGTCTGGCTGAAGCGCTCGGCCTGGCTCTGCCGGGCAACGGCACGATCCTCGCTGTCGCTCCAGAACGCCGCGAGTTCGTCAAGCGCTCTGCCAAGCAATTGATGGAGCTGATCGAGAAGGACATCAAGCCGCGTGACATCGTCACGATCGAGACGATCGACAATGCGTTTGCACTCGATATGGCAATGGGCGGTTCCACCAATACGGTACTGCACACCCTGGCGCTGGCTCATGAGGCGGGCTTTGAATATCCGGTAGAGCGCATCAATGAAGTGGCAGCGCGCGTGCCGCATCTGGCGAAGATCGCTCCGGCATCCGATTATCATATTGAGGATGTCCATAATGCAGGCGGCGTATCCGCTGTGCTGAACGAGCTGTTCAAGAAGGAAGGCGCACTGCATGGCGACCGGATTACGGTCACTGGCAAGACGCTGCGCGAGAACGTCGAGGGCTGCGAGATTGTGGATAAGGACGTCATTCGTCCGATCGACAATCCGCACAGCGAGCGTGGCGGCCTGGCTGTCCTGTTCGGCAACCTGGCTCCAGATGGCGCGATTATCAAGGTCGGCGCTGTCGATCCATCGGTAGGCGGCTATCACAAGGGCCCTGCAATCTGCTTCGACTCCCAGGATGATGCGCTGTATGGCATCGCGAACGGCCATGTGAAGGAAGGCCATGTTGTCGTCATCCGCTATGAAGGACCGAAGGGTGGACCCGGCATGCCGGAGATGCTGGCCCCAACGTCGCAGATTGTCGGCATGGGACTTGGAGCCAAGGTCGGCCTGATTACAGACGGACGCTTCTCGGGCGCCTCCCGCGGCATCAGCATCGGCCATATCTCGCCGGAAGCGGCCGAGGGCGGACCGATCGCCTTCGTCGAGGATGGCGACATCATCGAGCTGGATCTGAACAATCGCAAGATCGAGCTTCACATCAGCGACGAGGAATTCGCTGCTCGCCGCGCCAACTGGAAGGGCTTCGAGTCGAAGGTGAAGACAGGCTATCTGGCTCGCTACTCCAAGCTGGTAACCTCTGCAAGCACCGGCGGCGTTATGAAGGTCTAATATCTCAATATAATATAAAACCGCTAAGGAATAAGCTCCTTAGCGGTTTTATTAGCATTATAGGATAAGTCCCTTGCCACGGGCTGCAGTTGCTCGCGCGCCTCGGCAGATGAAGCTGATTCAGGCCGATTGCCCTCATTGGGCGGCTCATTGACATAACGACGGTTAAACTCCTTCATCGACATCGCCATAATCTTCGGCGACAGCACCGAGCGCTTGTCCTTGAGGCGACTTAATCCAGTAGGATGAAGCACGCTGAGCAGAAGCTTCAGATAGACCTGAGTGAGTCTGCTGAAGATTCCCTTCGGTAGATCGAGCACCGTAAACCCGAAATTCTCCGAGCCGCGATTAATCATACTGATGCCGTAGATGCCACGCACTTCCCCAAGCTCGCGACGGGCAGCAAGCTGCTGCGCCATGCCGGGCAGCGCCTTCTCCACCTCGCGAATCATTATAATCGCTACCTGCACAAGCGACTTGGAGGTGCGCATCACCTCAAACAGCCGCTTGTTGTCAAAATGCAGCTCGACGATCTTATCATTGCTCGCGATCTGCTGCCCCTCAGGCAATTGCAGCGTCTGGCCGTGATAGGTACGAATGCGATAGTGGAACATGCCGCCCCCCTCCTTCACCGGCACGAGCCGGAACAGCAGGTGGAACAGACGCTCCCAGCCCAGCCACAGCCCGATCAGCAGCCGCTTGGCCAGACCCGGCTTCGCTTGCCTGACAGCCCTGGGCTGCTTCCCAAGAGCCTGATCTGTCAGATCAATCATCTCCTGAATGGTGACGAACCGGTAGCCCTTCTCCTGACCAGCCTGCATGTAGCTCTCCAGTGCACGCAGCATATTGGCCGGGGCGCCCTCATCCGCGCCAAGCGTCGTGCCGCAATCATGCAGCAGCAGCACCTCGCCCGGACGCAGCTTCTTGAGCATGCGCTTGGTTAGCCGCTCCGCACCCACCCTTGTCCTCCAGTCGCCGAACATCGCCGACCACAGAATAATCTGCAGATAGCCAAGCCGTGAAAAATCAAACAAATTGACAATCCCCCATGGCGGACGATAAAACACCGACGTCAATCCAGTCGCATCGCGGATAATCTCCGAGGTGCGGTAGATCTGCCGTCTGACCTCCTTGGGGCGCATCACCCAATTGGACTTGTGAACATAATTGTGAATACCAATGACATGACCTTCATCCTTCATTCTCCGCAGCAGCTCCGGATGTTTCTCCGCATTGGCGCCAACAACAAAAAACGTTGCCTTGGCATTATATTTGGCTAATAAATTCAGTAAGAGCGGAGTGTACTTCGGATCAGGGCCATCGTCGAAGGTTAGCGCAATCTCACGATCGGCACGCCCCCTCTTGAATACCCGAAAGCCGAATGTCCGGCTGATCAGCCCCGGCAGGAAAGCGTAGAAGGTCAAAATGTAGAATCCCCATAGCATCAAATTCTCCATAATTATCCCCGCTAATCTCTAGTCTGTTCTCCCGCAAGCTAATCATCAATTTCTATATGGCACACTTATATTATTGTAACATACGAAAACATGAATAGGCATCTTTTTAAAAACATAGTACAATCAGTTAAAAGGCAGCATGAGCCAGCCTCGCTCCATCTTGGCCTGACTATGGGCCCCGGCGCTCCCCTCGCCGGATGGGTTCGACTGCGCTAAGCTGCCGTGTGCCTCGCGTGCAAGATCAATTTATGAAGGAGACGAGATATGCTGCCCTTTTACAAGAAATATTGGCGAACCGCATTTGACATTGCACTCATTGTTCTTACTGTATATCTTATTATGTATGCTTTCAGTTTTATATACCGGATTGCTACACCGGTCATTTTGTCCTTCGTCATATTTGCCATGATTGAGCCATTAGCAAGGCGATTGAACCGCATCGGCATCAGCAAGTCAATTGCATCCGCCATTTCAGTATTCTTCTTCGCCATCGTCATCGTCGGCGCATTCGTTGGAGCCGGGATGATCCTGACCCATCAGATTACAGGGCTGCTCAAGCTGCTGCCGCAATATCAGGACGAGATGAAGGAGCAGATTGCGTCCATCTCTACCTATCTGAGCGACAAATCCACGCTCATTCCACCCGATATCATGAGCACGTCTGCCAATCTGATCGAGTCGGTCACCAAATGGGGAAGCGAGCTGGCCAAGTCGTTCCTGAGCGGGTTTGTCGGCTTACTGACCTCGTTCTCGACCTTCATGTTCAATCTGGTCATCGCCGTGGTGCTGGCCTACTTCCTGAGCATCGAGATCGGAGACTGGAAGCGGATTGCCGGGGAGAAGACACCGCGAACCTTTAAGACCGCCTTCTTCTTTCTGAAGGATAATGTATTCTCCGGTCTTGCCGTCTATCTGAAGGCACAGATGAAGCTGATCAGCATGACCTTCATCATCATCCTGGCCGTCCTGCTTGTGCTTCGCGTGGACAATGCGTTCACGGTAGCCGTCATCTCGGCCATCTTTGATGTGTTGCCGCTGCTTGGGGTCAGCACGATCTTCATCCCGTGGATTATCTATCTCTTCATCGTGGGCAATACGACGCTTGCGCTATGCCTGAGCGCATTGCTGCTCGCGGTGCTTCTGGCCCGGCAAATTCTGGAGCCCAAGATTACCGGAGATTCACTGGGCGTATCGGCCTACACAACATTGGTCTTCATGATCGTCTCTCTGTCGCTGTTCGGGGTTGCCGGCGTCATCCTGTCTCCGGTACTCGTCATTCTGATCAAGGCACTGTATGACCAGGGCTATCTGAAGCGCTGGATTCGCAGACCAACGGATGAATATGACGATCAAGCGCCCCCTCCTGCGCCTCCCGCTTCGCCGAACGGCGGCGGAGCTGCAGCGACCTGATCGGAGCCGTATTCCGGCTCACCCCCTCTTCCCTTCCGCCAGCCGCTCCATCACGCCCCGGAACAGCAGCGTCGCCTGATTGCTGCTGCCCGGGAGCCGATTCTCCGCGACAACGGCGACCGCATAGCGTGCGGAGCGCGCTGGCCCATAGCCAACAAACCACTGATGATTGCGCTCCTTGCCCTCCTGCAATGTCTGGGCGGTACCGGACTTGCCAGCCAGCGGCCACTTCGTTCCAAGCAGCGACTTGCCAGTGCCTGATGCCACAACTCCCTCCATGCCGCGCAGCAGCGCATTTGCCGTCGCGGGCGCAATGCGCCCGTGCGGCGAGTGTAGCTGCTGCGAAGGCAAGCTCGCCAGCAATTGCCCATTGCCGTAGCGCAGCTCGGAGACGATGCGAGGAGACTGGACGATGCCCCCATGCAGCAGCGTCACCATCAGATTAGCTGCCTGCAGCGGAGAGAGCGCCACATCTCGCTGACCAATCGCCGTCTGCGCCAGCAATCCGCCATCTCGCTGTTGCGGGAGTCTATAGAATATGCGTCCCCCCTCCTCCTCTCCCAGCAGCCTTAGCGGCTGCCCGAGCGGCTCAAATACACCATCGCTATGCCAGCCGACCTGCTTGCCCAGCCCCAGCCTGTCCGCCGTATGCTGGAGCTGCCCCGGCAGCAGCCGCTCGCCGAGCGTCGCGAAGGCAATATTGCAGGATTGCGCGAGCGCCTCCTGCAATGTCAGCGTGCCATGTCCTCCATGCTTCCAACAGCTCAAGCCATACTTGCCGTATTCGCCACTACAGTGGAAGCGTTCGTTCAAGCTTGTCCGCCCCGCCTCCAGAGCGGCCGCCTCCGTCACGAGCTTGAAGACCGAGCCGGGCGCTATCGCATGAACCGCACGATTGATCATCTCCCGCCCTTCTGAACGAAGCGCATAGGGATCGTAGAGCGGACGCGACACCATCGCGATGACATCGGATGACTGGGCATCCAGCACGACGATTGCCCCTTCCTTCAGCCCGGCGCTATCGGCATACTGCTCCAGCCGAGTCTGAATATCCAGGTCGAGCGTCGTGACCACCTGCAGCGGATAATACGGGTTGTCCTGACGTAAGAGCCGCATATCCAGCCCGTGCAGCGACTGGTTCATCCCATCTGTATAATGTGCGACCGAGACCGCGCCGATGCCATGCAGCAACGGGTCCAGCGACTTCTCCAGCCCCGCACCGCCGATCTGGTCCCGCAGCGACCATCTGCCTAGCGGAAGCTTGTCGCCATGCAGAGCAGCGATCCGCTCCGGGTGCTGGCTAATGTAGCCCAGCGCATGCATCGCCGGGTAGGGAGCCAGGTAGCGTTCCCGGTACGGAAGCGCACGGATGCCCTCCAGTCGCAGCTCCTGCAGTTGTGCAAGCTGATCTGTGCTCAGACGGTACGGCTGCTTGCCCGGACGGCCTTGCTTATCATCATAGTAAAAGGACGGCTCCTTGAGGCTGTTAAGCCAGGACAACAATTGATCCGGGCGAGTCTCCAGGATAGCCGCCAGCCGCTCGTACTGCTCGTCGTACTCTTCAGACTTGCGACTCACCGGATATGCAGCCAGCGCCATCACCGTCTTGCCTGTCAACGCCCGACCGCTCCGATCGACAAAGTCGGCCCGACCGCCGTCCAGCACCAGCGTCCGCTCCCGCTGTCCGACGGATTCGCTCCGATAATGGGTCGCCTTCGCTGCTGCCGGGGCATGCGGCAGCCATTGCAACCAGGCCAGCCGCAGCACCTGCAGCAGAGCGATAGCCGTTACAGCAATCCCCAGCAGGAATATCCGCTTGTTGCGCATCGCTCTCATGCCTTTGGGTGCTGCTTTCCTCTGCATCTTCTCATCCCTCCAGTATAGAATCAGTATGACCAATTTGGGCATTCGATACTATCAGATGGGATGTTGTGACTATACGTATAGTCCATCCCGCTGCCTGAGCCGACAATACGAGACAATAGCTGGACGAGTGTGGACGGCAGCACGAATAGCTGCGACCTAGACGGCCACAGCTACTCCAGATTGACATTGAGATAGAACTCAGGATAACAGCCAGAGCCAGACATATAGCCCTGTCAGCGTAACGAATAACGTAGGGACGGTCAGCACCACCCCGACCTTGAGATAGTAGCCCCATGAGATCTTCACACCTTTGCGTGCCAGCACATGCAGCCATAGCAAGGTTGCAAGCGATCCGATCGGCGTAATTTTGGGCCCGAGGTCCGAGCCAATCACATTCGCATAGATCAGCGCCTCGCGCAGCACTCCGCTCGTTGCCGTCTCCTGAATCGCCAGTGCATTGATCATCACGGTAGGCATATTGTTCATGACCGACGACAGCAGGGCGGCGATCGCCCCCATGCCGAGCGTTGCAGCATACAGCCCTTGCTCAGCCACGGTCTGAATCATGCCGCTGAGCTCCGTTGTCAGCCCGACATTGCGCAGGCCGTATACGACCACGTACATCCCGATGGAGAAGACCACAACAGCCCATGGCGCCTCCTTCAGCATCCGCTTCGTGTCCACCGCATCACTCCGGCGAGAGAGCATCACAAAGATAAGCGCCGCAGCACCTGCGATCGCAGAGACTGGCACACGAATGAACTCACTGAGCAAGTACGCCACGAACAAGATCGCCAGAATAACCCATGAAGCGCGAAATAGCCGCTTGTCTTTGATCGCATCTGCTGGCTGCTTCAGGCTCGCCATATCATACTGCTTGGGAATGCTCTTGCGGAAGAACAGATACAGCACCCCCATACTGGCAACGAGCGCAAACAGATTAGGCACCATCATTCGGCTCGCATATCTCAGGAAATCAATACCGAAGAAGTCAGCCGACACGATGTTGACCAGATTGCTAATGACAAACGGCAGCGATGTCGTATCCGATATGAAGCCGCCAGCCATAATGAAAGGTAGAATCATGCGGTCATCAAATTTCAACGCCCGAACCATCGCCAGCACGATCGGGGTCAGGATCAGGGCTGCACCATCATTGGCAAAAAAAGCAGCGACGACCGCGCCTAGCAACGTAACGAGGATGAACATCCGTGTGCCATTTCCCCGAGCAAGCCGGGCCATATGCAGAGCCGCCCATTCAAAAAAGCCCAGCTCATCCAGGATGAGCGAAATCAGAATAATCGCAATGAAGGTCAGCGTGGCATTCCACACGATGAGGGTAACATCCCGTACATCTCCAAAGCTGACCACGCCCAATATGAGCGCCAGTACTGCTCCGCCAGCGGCACTCCAGCCGATGCCGATACCCTTGGGCTGCCAGATGACGAAGAGCAACGTAAGTAAGAATAAAAAAATCGCAAGATATAACATCTGGTTCCTCCCGAGCGACGTACACATGATGAATTTCATAACTTAGCAGGTTCAACCTACGCCACAAGCAGGAGCCTATGAGATAAGAGATGATGATAGCAAGCTGCTCCATGCCTGCCCGCAGGGCATAGCAGTTGCTTCTGTGACACAAGCCTTCTGTATTCTATAATTATGCGTTACCTTATTCACTCCATCAGAATGATCCGCCAGCTCTAAGGACTGGACAATCTCATCCCGTACAAGGTACCGCCTCCGCTCCTCCTCCTTCATTCTCAACGATCGAACTGGCAGTCTCACTTCCTGCCCTCATGAGTATAAGCTGTCGCTTATCCTTATGTCCATTCTTTTCATGACATGCTTCCATCGGCTGCACAATCAGTGAACATATGACGATGTCCATGACGGATTAATGACCAGACAAACTAAGCAAGACGTGAGAGAGGGACGTTGCTTGCTTACTTGCATGATGCATGGAGCTGGATGGTCAGCATACAGAAACGGCCCCCAATTCACATTGAGAGCCGTTGCCAAGAAGAGGAGTGGGTACCTCATAGTCTTTCAAGAGGTTTACCTAGGCCTGCTTTTTTTAGGGTCTTTTCGTGACCCGTTATAATTCTTATTCTGTCCTTTATCAGTCGTCTTGGCCTTTGTGAGTTTGTTCAACCATTTATTTTTGGAGTTACTGTCCAGCTCTTCATCAATGGTCGGCAAGACCTTCTCAAAGAAGCCTCCCTCTTTGTTTTCTGTAAACCACTGGTGTGAGGCTGTACTGTTGCTTGTCCCGCTGTCCTTGTTATCATCACCTAGAGGATAGGAGACATGGCTTGGCTTACCACTCCAGTTTAAAATCTTCTTTAGTTTCTGCATCCCCACCGTTTCACCGAGCCGAGCATCTCCCAGTACTCCCTGATCCAGCTCCTGCACCAGGCGCCTGCCGGAGCTGCTGTCCAGTTGACGAACCATGATTCGTTCCACCTCAAGCTGCACACTGCCAAAGCCAAGCGGCTTGCCGCGCCCCATTTTGTGAGCGCAGTCGGCACTCTCAAAGGTTAATGCCCAACGCAAGCGATTGAGCTCCTCTGCTGTCACCGCATCAAAATAGATGCGACATGTAAAAGCATGACCCTTGTCGACGGCTCGAACACGCTGCCTCATACTGCTTAGGCTACCATCTGCAGGGTAGGCATTTGTGGAGACGCCATCAGATTTGCCGAATGGTTCATGATGCCAATAAAACTTGCGTCCTCTGATTTTTAGTTCGCCTTCGTCCAAAGAACGTGGCTCGTCTTTATATCGGTTCACATAATCGTAAGTCCAGATCGGGAACTTCTCGGCCCTTCGCTTATCTACAGGGAAGGTATAGAACTCTACTGTGCCTGGCTTCGGCTCCCCAAGCTCTGGAAGCGTGAGCGTCCTCAAGCCATAATGGGTTGATCCATTATCAAGCCACTCGCCATCGGAAAATCTCACTCTCGATGCCAGCGACCGATCGCCAGTCATCCCGAACAATGTACATGCAGGACATAGTTTACCGCGATCATTACAAGGCTGATACTCCCCATTTGCCTTGAGCAGCTCGCCAATACCCGTCTGAAATACCTCCTTGGAGATCATGGCCGGGGTCAGATGTGTCGCCTTGTTGCTCTGCTTAGTGTAGTATACCGGAAGTTCACTTCTATGATCGCCACGTTCCATGTTCCCAAAGAGTTTACTCCATTCTGTATATCCGCTATGCCCCATATCAAGATGCTTATTAATTTTAGGATCGGCGTATTGTCGCAGAAGTTCTTTGAGCTGCTTCATTTCTGCCTCAGAAACAGTTATTGGAGCCTCCTTCCCCCGAATAAAGACCGACTCATACCGTTTAGCACCCAATGGATACTCTGGCGTCCGTTCTCCAAATGGCTCGCCTTTGTGAAGGCGGCCAATTAACGATCTATCTTGCCGAATTCGTCCAGGCTTTACCGAACAAGCAACATTATTTTTTCCTTTTTTTACAGAAATAAATTCTGCCTCTCTCCACTTTTCATAATCATTGATGGATATGACACAGTCTTTGTTATTCGTAAATGTGCCAGGAACAACTTTGATTTTTACACGTTCGCACTTCACCACCTCCCAGTCTCCACGCTGATTCCTCCTAAGAATTCCGGGACGTTTCGTCTGCATTGTGCGCCGATGCAGCTTGCGGTTCAGATCGACCGTGGACAGACAGCCATTGAAGGCCGCTTCATAGACGCTGCGAATCACGCCGCGCAGCTCCGAGCCGGGAATGACCGGCCGTTCGTATTTCCCGTTGGCCGCTCCCTTCCCCCCGGATGCCAGGTTAGTGTAGGAGAAAAAGTCATAGCTGTTGCCATCCTCCACCTTCTCCTCAGCCCGATGCAGTGCCGCAGCATTGGAGGTATTCGGAATGATCAGGGGCGTCAGCGTCTTCAACGTACACTCCACGTATCCGGTGAGCAGCGGCCCTGTCTGAGCATGCGCTGGCGTATCCTTATGGCAATGACCCTCCAGCGGGACAAAATTATACGGATTAACAAAGCGCTCTGGCTTACCATTTCCATTCTGACTCACTAGCCCTCTCCCCCTTTCTGCGTCCACACGGCGAACGTCACTAGCCGTTCATCCACATACTGAAACGGATTCACCGACTCGTCGAATTCACCGCCCGTGCCGGGCTTGTTGCGGTTCAATGGAATGGAATCATTCTCCGATTCAACATCCGTATCCGTACCCGGATTCAGTTGATTCATCTGAATGTAGTGGCGAACTTGAACAGCCGCCTCTCCATGCTCGGGTAGCGCCATTGGAATATACAGTTTGGTTCCCCGGCCCGATTCTAACAACGACCAGCCCATCTCATCTGTTCCCTTACGGCAGGCGCCCCACAGCTTATGCTGCTCGTCCATAATGTGCAATTGCTTCCCCTGTTCTTCCACAGGCTGATCCAGACGATACCGACAGCGGAATTTCTCTCCCGCTTCCATCCGCACAGCCTTGAACTCTCCCTCTGCGTGAAAGAGCCGCAGCTCCTGAACATAGCGCAATGATCGCAACGGGGCAGGACGACCATCCAGTCCTAACACCAGTTGACCAGATGTCCAGGTTCCGAAGCACACCGCATGATCCAGCATCGCATAGGCATACACATTCTGTGCCTGCTCCAGCACGCTAGCGGCCTTGCCCCATACCTCCTCTTCCTCGCACAGCCAGGAGAGAGTCGTATTGTCCTTACAAGTTTGAAATGTCAGCGTGCTCATCAGTATCCTCCTCCTGTTGCAGCCATTGGGCAGCAGCCCTGCCATAGCGCTGCTCTGCATCACTTTCGACCGCCTTGCCATCGATGAGCACCGCCCCTTGCTCTGCAAGCACGCCACGTCCGATAGCCGTTTCGCCACCAATCGGCATTAGCCCATCCTGCAGGTCTCGAACCGCCCATAGCAGCAGACCGCACAGGGCATCTGTCGGCACCCTTCCTGCCGCATCCCGTTCATGCCAGCGCAAGACCAGCGCTGTCTTGCCACCAGCCCAAGGCTGGGTGGTGAACAGGGCTCCCGACTTTACCCCGCCGGTAAAACGGTCAATCGCTGTTCTGGATACGGGCAATGAAGCACCGCCACAAACAACTGATTCCTCGACGCGCAGCAGGGAGGCCGTCAGCTTCGCCCGCTGTGACGCATCGCCCTCCAGCCATGTGCCAAATAGCAGCTCAGCCTTCTGTTTCGCTACTTCCGAATTAAGCCCAGTCTCCTGCATCAGTCGATGAATGTGCCGCCGCAATGCCCCCGCCCAGCTTGTGCCCGGGATGACAGCCGTTCCTGCTCCATTGCGTAGCTGCTCGTAATCGCTTGATTCCGAAGCATATTGCCGAATCATCAGCGTCTGCCGAACCGCCAGCTCCACCCGCAGCTCATGCCATCCCGAGACTTGCGACCGAGTGCGTTCCCCCCTGCCGGACAGTAACTCGCTTTCTCGCGGCTGCCATGGCATGGAATGAGTGAAGCTGTCCCAATTCCACACCAGCCACCTCTGGCTATCTTCTATGCGCTCTGGTGTATGCTCGAACCGAATCATCTGAACCTTGTCCACTTGAAGCCGGCCGAACCCTCGATTGCCCTTCGCTCCAAAGGTCAGAGTGCCGTCCGCCATTCCATCGATCAGGACATGCAGCAGCTCTGCTTCCTTTTCCTCATCGGAAGCTGCCCCTTGCGCTCCATCATTGAAGCCGCGGCTAACGTTTTGCTGACGCAGCACCCACTCCAGCCGCATCTTGAACGGAGTTCCCGCCTCGACGGTTTCCACTATATATTTGGCCTTATCAACCGCAGTCTTATATTCATCCAGCTTGACGCCATCGCGTCGAGCAACCTTCACTTGTCTACGGTCGCCCAGCTCCATGTGGTAGCAGTTCAATCGGCTCTTGAAGCCTGTAGCCGAGCCGAACAGCCTCTGAATAACGTTCTCCTCTGCGCCATGGCACTGTCTCAAATAATTCGCGAATGCCCCCGCAAGCGAGCTGCCCGGAGTATAAGGCCAACCGTATGCATCTCGGATGACATCACTGTCGGTCACCTCATCCTTCCCCGAGCCGGCAAGCATCGGAGAAGCAAGCACCCCCTCGATCTGCAGACAATACCGTTTCACTATCGGATTGCTCATTTCCCCGTCTCCCTCGCTTTCAGCTCCAGTGCACGCAGATAGCCCCGAATAAAGTGACTGTCCTTGCCCTTGCATGGCTGGAGCAGTTGAATACAGCCGTTCTTGGCGGTCTCGTCCGTGATCCCGTTAATTCTCTCCAGCAGACTTGCATACGCCCCGTCGTCCATCTCCGCCCACTCCAGAAGCTGGCGAATGCGGGTTTTGCTGACGACGGCTCCCAGCATGTATTGGCGGGCTTTCTCCGCCCCTTCAAGCAGATGCTGTCTCTGTCTCTGGTGCTCCTCGCGGTATTCTACCATTCTCTCCAGCAACGGATGGCGATGCTCCCGGCTTCCCTGAAGGTCAGCAGCACTCCATTTTGCAGACACTACTGGAATGAACCGCTCCTCGCCCTGGGCAGTATCGGTCGACAGCGGGATGAATTGCTCTGCGCCCTGGGTAGTACCGAGCGGCAGCGGAATCACCTTGATCTGTCCACACCCTTCCCCCTTATTGCTGCCCCACAGTCTGGATTCCAGCAAGCCTATGTCGATCTGACCTTCCCCTTGCGTAGTGATGATTAGCGCCGAGCCCGCATCGAGCGCTGATCGCTGTGGCTTGGGCAGTCGCCATTTGGAGTTATAGCCGGACAGGACGGTATATTTCAGCCGCATGGAGTGGAGGCTGATCGTGCACTTCAGCTCCTGCTGCAGCTCCTCCATCAGCCGTGCAGGATCTGGAGCCGGTCTTCCATGCTCATCGAGCAGCAGCATCGGTGTCGCCAAGGCAATCATGTACTTGCCCGTCTTTTGCTCGTCCGCACCCGTCACGAGCAGCGGTCTGGCTGCTTCCTGGCCGAAGTGGATACGCACATTGCCATACTCTGCCGTGCGCGAGCGTCCGATTCGGAGACGGTTGTCCTGATGTGCCATCAATTCTTGGAGCAGCTTCACGTCCTCCTGTCTCCCGCGCAGCACACCATAGAACTGCTGCCCGGCTACCATAGACTCATATTGATACAACTGGCCGCGCGCATCCTGGTTGTGCTCCAGCACGCCGTGCACCTTTTCATGCGCCGTATATTCCTGACCCAATGCTCTGCCGATCGCCCGATTGCTCGCCTTGGCATGATGCATGCGGACATGCTTGCGAACCTCATACTTCCATAGCTTTGGCGCCGAAGAGGAAGCATCCAGATGCACCATGCTATTCAAATTACGGAGAATGACCTGCTCTTTGGCTCGTTCGATGGATACATCATACATCCGGTCTTCATTCTTCACCTGCTGCCATACGGCTGGACACGGTGCAAAAACTCGGTTCTCACACAAAGGCAGCGCATAGCCGAATTGCACGCCGCCCCGCAGAAATATGCGCGCAAAGCGTTCCTCCTCATGCGCACGCTCACCCAGCTTGAACGCTCGCACATACAGCCCGGCGAACGCCCCCAGCATGGCGCGGCCCGGAATCCAATCCTCACACCCGCTGTCCAGTCCGTCTTCAGCCGCCACGATAACCGGTTGCTCCAGCACAAGGCGGTAGGGCAGCTCCACCCATTCCGAACCGTTGGCAGGCGATGTCTCTAGCTTGTTCAGCTCCATGTGAGCTTGTCCGGGGGTGAAGCGATCTGCCGCAGACAAGCTGCAGCGGACTTCACCGCTGCCGCGTGTAGTCGCCAGTCCGAGCGAGCGAAGCGCCAAGACGCATCGCTCCAGCGTCTTGTGAAGCTGCTGGTATGTCGCCTCATCAGCCACATGCAGCTCGATGCGGCTACGCAGGACCAGTCCCTTATTGGCCGCTCGCATCGTCCGCAGACTGCCATCCGCCGCTACACCATCCGCAGCGATAGCTGTGCGGGTATGCAAGGAGGTCCATTGCTCCAGCACCTCCTGCTCGTTCAACTCCTGTTGACTCTGAAGCTGGCGCCGTAGCTCCTCATAATCCTCCACGACAATGGTTTCGCCTCCGCGGGGCAGCCTATATAGATGAGCATCATAGACTTGGAGCGCCGCGCTACCTGCCTCTCCACTTGCGCCGAACAACGCGCTCAGCTCATCCTGCTGCAGCACCCCCCAATCCGCGAGCTCTTTGCCCGCCTCCAGCAGACTGCCCTTCAGCCGCTTCGCCGGAATAATCGGCAGACCGTGCTCATGTGCGATTTCCATATCGATTAACCCGGCAGTCGTATTGCCCGTGCCCGTACACAGCTCACTTCTTAATTCAATGTCCAGCCACCCTGCCTTCATGTGCGTTCCCCCTCCCTCTGCTTGAGAGCGGATGCAAAGACCTCGATGTCGAACATCCCTTGCAGCTCAAGCGCGTCCAGCAGCGCTGTTTGACTAATGCTGTTTTCCCCATCCTTGTCCACACCCAGCGATTGTAGGCTGTAGCCGCGCGACTCGCATTCCTTCACATATAACTGCAGCAGCTCCGGCTGGCCTTTGATCGCCTCATACAGCTTCTCCAGGCGCCAGCGCGGCCAGTTGGTCACAGCCATCTGCCTCATATACTGATCCAGCTTCGCATAGTCACGCTCCCCCATCTGCCCCTCGCCTACACGATAAGACTGGCGCTTCCCTGCCTCCTTATCCAACTGGCTGCCGCGCACCACCTCAAAGGCGATATAGCTCCCATGCTCCTCCCCTGCTGTCAGCCGTGCTTGCTTGGCACTCTTGCAGCAATCCTCGGAAATTTCATAGGCAAGGTTGAACGGATAGTGACTATGTACAAAGGCCACCCCGGCGCAAGCCGACATCGATACTTCCTCGCTCTTCCCGGACTCGCTTGTTTCCATATGCAGCTTCTCAAGCAGCTTCGCCGCAAGCGGAAGTCCCCATTCCCCCAGGCAGACGAACGTCAGGTCATCGCCATCCAGAATCAGCGGACGAATCGGCAGCTTCTCCCTATTCTTAACCCAGTGGTCAACAGGCAGGCTATCTATCAGCTCTGCGACCGTTTCATCAAATGTGTTCCGAAAACGTGCGGTAATGCTGCTGGACAACTCTCTCATGGCACAGACAGCTTCTGCATAAGAGTAACTAGCCTCCCATTGCTCCATCCTGCTGCGAATCTGCTTGCCCATTCCATTGCCATCGATATGAACGACCGCCACATAGCTGTCCTCCTCCCGCTGACGAACGAGCTCCTCCATTTCAACAGCCCACCGCTTGGAAGAGGAATTGTTGCGGTCTTGCACATCCTGGTGCCCTTGCCTGAGCTTTAGCTTCTGCATGGTTGATACATTGTGCCCCGTATGCTGGTCGTAGCTGGTGATCGGCAAGCCGCTCCGCGCCTCCTGCTCCGAGAATGGAAATGCCCCGATCGGCCGCGGCCGCAGCATACGCGCCTTCACCGCAGTTAGCCTCTGGTCCAGCCGTCTCTTGTCCGCTACAAAATTCACACCGTCTGATTCCACCGCCGCAATCGCCAGATGAAGCGAATAGCTGACCTGGAGCAGCCGAAGCGATAACCTCTCATTGACCGTGTGAAAGTCCTCCACATTCCGAAAAGCGACCATCGCATTGCCGCCCCCGTTGTATACAATCTCGATGTCTACCACGGAATCCGTTGTGAAGGCAAAGCTTTCTTGCTCCTCCCAGTCCAACACCACATTTCTTTTCTGCTCCGCCTTGAGCTCGTTCAGCACCTGGGGCAAATGCTCCTTCAGCACTCGTCCAACGATCGAGGAGGCGCCGATATTTTCACGCATCCGGCTGGATTGAAAAATATATTCCTGAATGCCGCTCACATCATACAGAGCGATTATCATGGCTTTCTCCCTCTCCTTCTCCTGATTTTTGTGACTCTCCGTCCTGCTTCGCTGCCGCTTGCTCGGCTGCAGGCTTGATATGATTACGGAACATCTCAACATAAGAGCTGTGCGGGAAGAAGATCGGATTATTTATAATCATCAAGAGCTGATTGAGCTGGAAGGTCAACGACAGGATGACGTTTTCCTCTCCGGTTTCCTGGACAAGCTTTAGCTCCTTGAGCGTTCTTTTTAGCTCTGGCCCCTCTTTAATCAGTCCTTCCCATCTAAGCCTCTTATCCTCGGAGAAATGCTCAGGTATGGAGTGATTTAATTGCTTGTACCAATAGGTAAAATCCCGTTTTTCCTCTGGAATCGACTTTTCTAATCGACCCTCCTCGTCCACATTAAGGAGAATGTCAAAGCTGCCATCAAGCTCGTCTCCTGTTGGAAACTGCTTGCACAGCGAGCACAGGATCAGAACAGGTCTGGTATAGGTCTGGGCAAGAGGGCTATTGGAATGTTCGGCTTGCTCACGTGTTGTCGCATTAAGACCGCTAATTATTCGAGCAACCGAATTAATCGAAGTTTCCAATCGCCTAATAGAAGCTGCCCATTGGGGCGCCCCATCGACACCCGTGCTTTTACACTGCACCGCCACTGCAACCGCCTCGATCGGGATGAACTTGATCTTCCCATACTTGAATATATAGGGCGTATATTGTTCATCGAAGATCGCCAGATCGACTTCATCCGAGATGCGGCCGTGGGAATCAATAATAAATACGCCTTGATCTATGCAAAACTTGCGCGGCACCATCTGCTCGAACAGCGTTCGCCAGATTTCTTCGCGATAGGTTCCCGTGGTCAAGCCGTGATTCGGCGTGCTTAACGATAGCTGCCCGGCAAGAGATTCACTTAACGTCTGGTAATTTCCAATAATTTTGGAGATCGCGTTCTTTTCCTTCTTCTGACGCTTCATTTCTTTTTCCTCGCTAGTCTGCGGCTGCTTCTTCTTCATGCTTCATCCCCCCGTCTATTAATCATTCTATTGATCGTAGCTCACACTGTAGCTGCCAAAGCCAATGGTTGCATTTTTGCCGACATGCAGCTTTTCCCCCGCCGCCAACAGCGCTGTAAATGGCGTCAAATCTCCTTCATAGCGAACCCAGCCTTCAATTCCCGGCAGCTCCAGCTTGCTCCCAGCCGGACGGTTCATCGAATAGCGCTGAAAATCGACCCGAAGCCAATGCTGAGCAGCAGTACGAATCCCTGCCGCCGCCTCCAGCATCGCCTGCTCGTCCCACTGCAGCTTATAATCGGTATAGGCCTGCGACAAGAGCGCCAAGCGACGGCTAAGCGAGCGGATGAGATCGACAAAGGACACCGACTGGCGCAGCTCCCGATTGACCAATAGACGCAGCGGATTATCAAAACGAAGCACAACAGCGCGCGCATGGCGGTTCTCCGGGATGAGCGGTTCAGGACGGCAATTGCGGAGCCATACCTTACCCTCATTCCAGATCAAGGTTCCCTTAATCGGGTCTATAATCTGCTGCAGGCGAAACGGCATCCTTCCTGCTCCCCATCGCTGGGCCGCATCATCTTGCAAGGCATCAATATAGAACGCCGCCTGGTCAGCAGTACGGCCGATTAATGTGATGTCGAACATCAGACGATCACCTGCGCGCCACTGCTCCTTATCCCGAGTCAATGGACGAATGACATATGGATTGACAGCGCCTCCCTCATTTCCGGGTGAACAGAAATGCAGCGCGTATGAGCAGTCAGCCGATAGGCTGCATAAATGACACTTCAGATCCGGGAATCGACAGACAAACTCACGCAAGCGATGACCGATAACGCCTCGAATCGTTGAACCTAGATAGGGCGGGAGTCGACCTTCTCCCCGTGCTTCATATATAGCTCGCATCGTAAATGTCTGCATGTGCTCAAACATGCCGCCCTCCTTCTGCCTCATGAAAATTCCAGCTATATCAATATAGTTCTATAGAAATAACCTCTATCATGTCGAAAGTCCTACCATAAACTTCTCCACATTCCCCATAATTCCTGCAATATCTTCCTCTTTTCGAGGAAAATTTACCCGATAAATGACGAATCATGAAATTTCATGATTTTATTGTCACTTATCCTAGATTAAAAAAAAGCCCGCAAGCCGAATGGCTTGCGGACCTCAATCCTCATTCATTATGTGCGGAAGCGCGACAGCGACTCCCTAAGCTCGCTCGATACCGACTCCAGCTTGTTGGAGAGCTTGACGAGCCCTTCGCTAATGCTCAACTGCTCGCTGCTCAGCGAGGCTACTTCCTCCGAGGTGGCAGACGATTGCTGCGCCACACCACTGACATTTTCCATCGCTTCCGCCAACACCGACTGCGAACGGTCAAGCTGCTCGATCGAATGGGTCGCCGAATCCAGGCGCTCTACGAACTGGGACATCTGGCTCTGTACCGAGAAGAACAACTGGTTAGCCTCCTTCACGGACAGAATCTGCTCCTGGAACAACGGGTAGGCCTCCGACAGCACTTGAACCGTCTCGTCGATCTCCTGTTGAATCGTCTCCGTAATCTGTCCGACCACCTGGATAGAATCACGGGATTGATCCGCCAGCTTGCGAATTTCATCGGCTACGACCATAAAGCCTTTGCCAGCCGCTCCAGCTCTGGCCGCCTCAATCGTCGCATTCAATGAGAGGATATTCGTCTGCTTGGTAAGGCTGTTCAATACATCCAGAATCTTGCGGATGGAGCTGGTGCTGTCCTTCAGTCGATCAACCTTCTCCACCATCGAGCGCGTCATTTCCTCCGTCATTCCCGTCTTCTCAATCAGTACGCCCATGTACTCCGTGCCTTGTCTGCTCGCATGCTCCACCTCGCCAGCAGAGCTCACCATCTCGTGGTTGGCTTCAATAACCTGCTTCATCTGTGAACCAATGCCTGAGGTGAGGTCAGCACCGCGCTCAGCCTCCATCGCCAGGCTCGTCGCTCCAGTTGCAATCTCCTCCGTAGCAATCGAGATTTCCCTGGCGGAGACGGAGGTTTTTCGGGAGGCCTCTGTCAACTCACCTGCGGTATGCAGCACTTCATTTGCCGATTGGTTCGTCTGATTGACGAGAGACGTAATTTTATCCATCATCTGATTAAAGCTGTTAGCCAACTGTCCAATCTCATCCTGCCTGCGAATCGTGGAGCGGACGGTCAGATTACCGCTCTCCCCTTCAATCATCAGATTGCGAATGCGCATTAATGGCATGGCGATCAGTCGAATGACCAGGAATCCGATCCCGAACGCCAGCAGAACACCGATGCCTACAAACAGCCACGTCAGATTTTTGATCTGAGCGGCATCCTTGACAAGCTCAGCTACCGGAATTTCACCGACCAAGCGCCAATCCATCAGCTTGAACAGCTTATGAACAACCAGAATTTCCCCATTATCACTCATCTGACGGAAGGCCTTCGGCTTCGTCTTGCTCTCATCCGGCGGGAAATCAATCTTGCTTGCCGTCCCTAGATCTTCCTTGTTATTGGAATACAGAATTTTGTTCGTGCTATCGATAATTTTGACTTCACTGTCATCGCCTAATGCCAGCCCGGCCAGCCGGGAGGCAATCTCGCTATACTTGATTTCAATCAGTAGCACAAAAGCAGCATCATTGGAGGAGGTGTTCTTGATCAGACGTGTCAGGCCAATCATCGGCTCGCTCTGTCCTCCGGCGAATCCATTGAGCTCGGTTGGTGCCCAATACGTCTTGCCTTCCTGCTCTACTGCCTTCTGATACCATTCCTTTTCCTTGGCCACTTCATAATCAATTCTCGCACCGCCATAGTACACCCCCGAATACGAGCCGTTGAGCGGTAGAAGGTAAGCAGATTGAATGGTCTGATTGCTCATCATAAGCGACATCAGCTTCGACTCGACCGCTTTGGTCGCCTCGAATATCTCGAAGACCGGAGCCGTCTGTTGCTTAATCGTCATGATATTATTCTGAATATCCTTGTCAAATATGACCTGAAGGGACAACTCCTCATATCCCTGCAACAGAATATCCATCTTGCTCGCCGCTTCCGTCACCGCCTGTTGGCTAAAGGACGCAACCTTCGATTCAATAATATTCTTTGAGGTGTTGTAGGAGATCAGACCTACAACGAGCACACAGATAACAATACTGCTGAAGATAAGCAAAAACAGCTTTGCGCCTACAGACTTGAACACGCTAAAGTTTGTTTTCTTGAGGGATTCACGAATGGTGTTGATCTCCTCCTGCGTGTGTTGAATGTCCTGGAGCTTGTCTTCGATGTCCTTGAGCTTATCCTTCCCAACTCTCTTTCTCAGTTTGTCTATGAGCTTCATACCTGCACCACCCGTATATCGTAGTATTAAAGCCATTAAGCACAAACGAGATCTGCCGTTCCTTCGCCAGCGAAGCGTCGTTTCGAATCGATATATGAACTGTTCATTATGATAAGTGTATTGCTTTATATATCAGCTCAAACGGCTTTGCCGATAACCGTCAGGCAAATCTTCGTTTCACATCAGCATATAAGTGTCCATAGGCCTGGGACGGATAGCACTTATATGAACTGAAAATATGTATATTTCTTATATCGGTCAATCTGCAAGGAAATATGAGGATATTTCATGAAAATTGCAGACAAAAACAAACTTTATTGCATCTATTGTCTCTTGAAAAAGCTTTCATTCCTAAAAAAAGCTTTATCGACAGGACATTATCCCCCCGTCTACTTCATACTTTCATCCACCATTGGCACCATAATGTGTTAATCATATCGACCTTGGAGCCTACCAAAATGGGAGGCCGAGGCCTCATCGTCTCAACGCCGGGCAGTATAACCCTGCCGCTGCGAGCGCAAAAACAACAGACCCTTGCATCTGTGCAGCAAGGGTCTGCTGTAATCCATCAAGCTTCAGCGCAGTGAGCAGCTTAGGCGCGAATCTTTTTGCGCATCATATCCATGGGCTTCACAGGATGATTAACCTTCATGCGAATCGGCTGCATCGGGTGGCGCGCCGCATCCAGCGACTGTCCCGCTTCGTCAGTAATCTCACCGACGATCTGCTTGAAGAATGTACCTCCCGGCCCGAAGAACTCAACCTCCTGCCCCGGCTTGAAATGATTGCGCTGCTGCACAAGCGCTATGCCGCTAGCTGCATCATAATCAAGCACGACACCAGCGAAATCATACGGAGCCGCCTTTTCCTCGGGCTCATAGATATGCTCGCCCGCTCCCGGCGTCTGGAAGAAGAATCCGGTATTCAGCGGCCGATTGGCTGACTTGTTAATCTCCTCCAGCCACTCCGGTTTCAGTTCATACTGATCTGGATCGGCAAAATAAGCATCGATCGCCTGACGGTATGCATTAACGACCGTCGCCACATAGTGGACGCTCTTCATCCGTCCCTCAATCTTGAAGCTATCCACGCCCGCCTCGATCAGCTCGGGCAGATGCTCGATCATGCATAGATCCTTGGAGCCCATCGTGAATTTTTGCTCTTCCTCCGTGTTTACCATGTCCTGATCAACGAACAGATCGTATTTCCACCGGCAGGATTGACAGCACCCGCCGCGATTGGAGTCGCGGTCGGTGAAATGATTGGACAGCACACAGCGACCTGAGAACGACGAGCACATCGCACCATGAATGAAGGCCTCGATCTCAATATCGACATGGTTTTTAATTTCTGCGATCTCCTCCAGCGACGTCTCGCGCGCCAGCACCACCCGCGGGAGTCCCTCGTCCTTCCAGAACTGGACAGCCTGCCAATTCAGCGTGGATTGCTGGGTGCTTAGATGCACCTCCAGCTTCGGCGCCACACGCAGCGCGGTATCGACGATAATCGGGTCAGCAGCAATAATGGCCGAGATGCCGGCCTCCTCAAGTCCCTTCAAATAAGCCTCAAGCCCCGCCAAATCCTCGTTATGCGCATAAATATTCGTCGCTACGAACACCTTGGCTCCATATTGCTCGGCGAACTTGACGCCCTCCTTCATCTCCTCCAGGCTGAAATTATCGGCATTGGAGCGCAAGCCATAATGCTGGCCGCCGATGTAGACAGCGTCCGCTCCATAATGCACGGCAAATTTCAGCTTCTCCAGGCTGCCTGCAGGCGCAAGCAGCTCGGGCCGGTCAAGGCGGTACCGCTTGCCGCGGTACTTGATTTCTGTCAATGTCTCCATGTGTACCTCCTGCGTGCCTTAATATACCTGTTCCTTGTAGAAGAAGCCAAAGGACAGCTCCCGCTCCTGATCCTGCATCGCCCGAATATCATCCAGCAACTGCTCGTTGAAGCGGTAGCCCGCAGGATCGGCTATATACTGATCGATTGCTTGACGGTAGGAACGAACAACCGTCTCATTATATTCGATGCTCTTGAGCAGTCCCTCCACCTTGAAGCTATCGATGCCTGCTGCCATCAGCTCATCGAGCCCTTCCAGCATACACAGATCGTCCGAGCTCATGATATGTGTTCCATTTCGATCCTCATAAATCGGGAAACGCTCATCCTGCCGCTCCACCTCAATCAGGTATAGCCCGCTTTCCATGTCGGCGCGCAGCGTCTGCTGCTCCCCTGACACGCCAGCGCTGCTTCGATAATCCATATAGCTGTTCACCAGATTACGCTTGGAGTGGTAGATATTCGTCATTCCGTGCACCTGAACCTGAACCTCCAGCTCCGTATGCTGCTTCATCTCAATGACCTGCTCGAGATTCAGCTCGCGAGCCAGCACGAACCGGCTTGCCCCTTTGCGCCCCCAGTAGTTCGCAGTCGCATAGTTCGTCGCCGTCATCTCCGTGTTCCAGTGCAGCTCTAGCTTCGGCGCATGCTGCCTGACAGCCATCAGCACAGCCGGATCACCGAATACAATAGCTTCAACCCCTGCCGCATCGAGCCCCTTCACATAATCCGGGAGCATCGGCACGGTCTCGTTATCGATCAGATTATTGACCGCAGCATAGATACGGATGCCGCGCGGCTTGGCATATCGAACCGCCTCCGACAGCAGCGGCAGGTCAAAATCACCGCTCAGCCGCATCCCGTAACGCGCTTCACCAAGCACGAAGGCATCCGCCCCGGCTGCAGCAAGCCGCTCCAGCTCTTCCATTGAGCCTGCTGTAGAAAGTAATTCGGGCTTAACCGTCAACGCTGTTCCCCTCCGTTCTTCTCATTGCGCTCCGATTGCTTCTTGTTGCGCAAATGCTCATTATACGTTTTGCTGAAATAGTGCGCGCCCGTGCCGTCTTTTTTGGTCACGTAGTAGAGATAATCATGCTGGTCTGGATATAATGCCGCTTCAATCGAGGCCAGACTCGGGCTCGCGATCGGCCCTGGCGGCAAGCCAACATTCAGATACGTATTATAGGGCCCTGGAATCTGCGTATCCGCCGTAAGCAGCTTCTCCTTCGGCGCCTCCAGCATGTATTGGATCGTCGCGTCAATCTGCAGCGGCATCCCCTTTTGCAGACGGTTGAAGATAACGCCAGCTACAGCCGCCCTCTCGTCATCATTCACTACTTCTCGCTCCACCATCGAGGCAATCGTGAGCAACTGGTGGAAGCTCAGCTTGCGCTGCTCCAGCACATTGCCCCAATCCTCAGGCAACTGGCCCAGCTTGCGATCCAGCTCCTGCAGCATCCGCACCACAATATCCTTGGCCGTGCTGTCCTTCTTCATCTCATACGTATCCGGGAACATGTATCCCTCAAGCACATGCTTCATCTCAGCCGTTGGCTGCAGCACCGATCCCTCTCCCGAATAGGAGAGCGTCTCCTTCGCTTCCGCAACCTCCAAAAACTGTTGCCTGTCGACGATTCCTTCGCTGCTCAGCTTATCGGCAATCTGCTGCACCGTGTAGCCTTCAGGGATGGTGAAGCGAACCGTCTCCTCCTTCACCGTGTCGCCGCTGTTGAGCTTGGCGATGACCTCATCCCGATCCATCCCAGGGATAAGCTCATACGTTCCGGCCTGGAACTGGCCGCCTTCCTTCTTGTAACGCAAATAATATTTGAACAAAAAAGCATCCCGAATAATGCCTTCCTTCTCCAATACCTCAGCCACCTTGAAGGCGCTCGATCCCTTCGGAATGACAACCTCTCTGACCTCTCCCGCTGCTGTCGGACGCAGTCCGTTCCAGACATAGAGACCCGCCCCCCCTACAGCAAGCACTATGAACGACAGTAATGACACGATAACCCAAAATGTAATCCAACCGCGACTTATCGGTTTGTTCACGTCCCCA
The DNA here is from genome assembly GCF_054955055.1 of Paenibacillus sp. J5. NCBI lineage: Bacteria > Bacillati > Bacillota > Bacilli > Caryophanales > Paenibacillaceae > Paenibacillus > Paenibacillus sp. J5. Next base: position 354,418 of record NZ_JBUEDD010000005.1, read on the forward strand.
ATCTTCCTCCCTATGCCATCTCAAGCTCAAGCGTACACAGCATGTCCGTGCTGGACAGCCATGCCTGGCTGCACGCTGCCATATCGTGTCCGAATAATAATCAGCATAAAAGGGCGGTTCGCACCGCCCTCCTCATGTGAAAATTAAAGACTGCCACCAAGCCTTGTCCGCTAAGACTGGTAGCGTCTGCGATGACTGCGGCAGACAACGGCGGCCTCATGACACGCGGCTAAGCCGCATACGCTCGAGCTCGAAGCTGCTATTCCAGCCCCATCTCTTCGAACATAAGCTCGTCATACCCTTCGGCTGCCAGCTCCCATTCGTCCTCATCCTCGATCGATTCCAGCTCCAGCTCGCCCTCTGCTCCCGTGATGCGGAAGAAGGCCAGCTCATCATTCTTCTTCATCGCGGCTGTCTGCAGCGCAGCATACCGCTCGCCGCCGAGCTCAAACTCGGCGGCAATTCGATAGCTCTCCTCCATCCCGGAGTCGGACACCAGCTCAAGCTGGCGGCCGTAGGCTTCCTGCAGCAGCGCAATGCGCTTCACCTGCACTTGCCCGTGGTCTGCCATTAGTCCTCGTCCTCGATCTCGCCGAGCAGCGTATTGAACGTCTCCTCCACCATATTCCATTCTTCCTCATCCTCAATGGTATACAGCTTCAGATCATCGCCCTCTTCCTCATAGCGGAAGGCATACACTTCCTCGGACTCCTCGTCGTCCTCCGAGCCTAGTGGCACGACCATCATATATTTCTGATCGGAGCCGTCCATCTCAAATTTCATGATGACCTCGAATTCTTCCTCATTGCCATCGTCATCCGGAATGTAGATAATTTCCGGTTCTTCGAACTGCATGTCGTCCTTTGTCATCGTAACCCTCACCTTTTCGTTTTAGAGTCGAGAAAATTTTGTAAAATCAGCACAGCGGCCATTTTGTCTATTACTGACTTTCTTTTCTTTCGGCTGACATCCGCCTCAAGCAACGTTCGTTCCGCGGACTTCGTAGTCAGCCGTTCATCCCACAGGTGAACAGGTAAGTTAAGTTTCTCGCGCAAGCTTTGCGCAAATGCGATGCAAATTTCGCCACGCGGGCCAATCGTGCCGTTCATGTTCTTTGGTAGACCGACTACGATCTCGCTCACTTCATGCTGGCTGATCAGTTGCTCAATCTCATCTAGCTCCTGACCCTCCCGCCTTGTCTCGACAACCCCGATGCCTTGGGCTGTCCATTGCAGGGCGTCACTGACTGCCACACCAATTCTGCGGTCGCCATAATCCAATCCCATAATACGCATCGTACCGACCGCCTCATTTCCCATTCATGATCCGTCTACCTGTGCTGACTGAGATAATTCCGGACCAGCTCTTCAATTAATTCATCCCGCTCCTTCTTGCGAATCAGGCTGCGGGCGTTGTTATGGCGAGGAATATAAGCCGGATCACCTGAGAGCAAATAGCCGACGATCTGGTTGATCGGATTGTACTCCTTCTCCAACAGTGCATCGTAGACCGTCAGCAGAATATTCTCTGATGATGCGTCAGGCTCCTCCGCCTTCACACTAAACTTCATGGTTTTGTCCATCGAACTCATCGCCAGCACCTACCTTTCTAGACAAAAGCAGTTGATCCTGCCTATATCATATCACATTTGCGTGGGTAGAAACCAGTTCTTCCGCAAGCTTGAGCGCTTCAGCCAGCTTGGACGGGTCCTTGCCGCCCGCCTGCGCCATATCGGGCCGACCGCCGCCGCCGCCGCCGCATGCCGCTGCAATCTCCTTGATCAGCTTGCCAGCGTGCAGCCCCTTCTTCACCAGGTCTGGCGATACGGAGACGACCAGGTTCACCTTGTCCTCCTGCACTGCGCCCAATACGATGACCGCAGACGCCAGCTTATTCTTCAGCTCATCGGCGATGCCGCGCAGCGCCTCCATGCCGCTCGCCGTTACCGGTGCCGCCAGCAAGGTGATGCCGCCGACCTCCTTCGCCTGCGATTCCAGCGAGCCCGCCTCGATCCGTCCCAGCTTCGCCTGGAGCGCCTCCTTATCGCGGGACAGCTCCTTGATCTGGCTGTACAGCCCCTCGATTCGCTTCGGCACATCAGCCGCCTGCGCCTTCAGCAGCTCGGACGCTTGCTTGAGCAGCTCCAATTGACTATCCATATACAGATACGCCTGTTTTCCGGTGACGGCCTCAATCCGTCTGACGCCAGAGCCGATACCCGATTCGCCCAGCAGCTTGAACAGGCCGATCTGCGACGTATTCTGCACATGGCAGCCGCCGCACAGCTCGATGCTATAATCGCTCACCTGCACCACACGCACAACATCGCCGTATTTTTCCCCGAATAGCGCCATCGCCCCCATCGCCTTGGCCTCAGCGATTGGCTTGCTCTCGATGACGACCGGCGTCGCCAGCCAGATCTGCTCGTTGACACGCTTCTCGATATCCGCCAGCTCCGCCTCGCTAATGCTCCCGAAATGGGAGAAGTCGAAGCGCAGCCGATCCGCGCTCACAAGCGAGCCCGCCTGATTGACATGATCGCCCAGCACCTGCTTGAGCGCCTTGTGCAGCAAGTGAGTTGCCGTATGGTTCTTCACGATGTCCTCGCGCAGCTCACGGGACACCTCGGCCGTTACTTCCTCTCCGATACGCAGCGTGCCGGAGCTGATCCGAACATGATGCACATGCTGACCCTGCGGAGCCTTCGACACATCCTCCACCTCAGCCTGCACCGATGCGCCGCGCAGTACGCCATGATCGCTTACCTGACCGCCGCTCTCGGCGTAGAACGGCGTCTTGTCGAGCACGACGAGACAGTCGCTGCCCTGCGGGGCAATATCGACCAGCTCGTTATCCAGGATGATCGCTGTTATCTTCGCCTGTACTGCCAGATCGGAGTAGCCGACAAACTCGCTGGCAGCCGTCAACTCGGACAATGGTCCGCCCTGCACCTTCATGCTGCCGGCATCCTGACGAGCGGAGCGAGCCAGCTCGCGCTGCGTCTCCATCGCCTCGTCAAAGCCTGCGCGATCGACCGTCATGCCATTCTCCAGCGCATAGTCCTCGGTCAGGTCAAACGGGAATCCGTAGGTGTCATACAGCTTGAACGCATCCGCTCCACCGATAACTGTGCTGCCCGACTGCTTGGCCGACTGCACCAGCTTATCCAGAATCGCCAGCCCGTCCGACAACGTGACATGGAACCGCTCCTCCTCAATACGGATGATGCGCTCGATGAATTCACGCTTCTCCACTACCTCTGGATAGTAGACGCCCATAACCTCTCCGACGGTAGCAGCCAGCTCGAACAAGAACGGCCGGTCGATGCCGATATTTTTGCCATAGCGCACCGCGCGGCGCAGCAGACGGCGAATGACATAGCCGCGGCCCTCATTGGACGGCTGCACGCCATCGCCAACAGAGAACGCTACAGTACGGATGTGATCCGCAATGACCTTGAGCGCAATGTCATGCTCCTCCTGCTTGCCATATTCGATGCCGGCAATCTCGCAGGTGCGGTCGATGATCGGACGGAACAGATCGGTATCGAAGTTGGAGTCGACATCCTGCAATATCGATGCGAACCGCTCCAGTCCCGCTCCCGTATCGATGTTCTTGTTCGGCAGCGGCGTATAGCTGCCATCCTTGTTATGGTTGAACTGTGAGAATACCAGGTTCCATACCTCCAGGAAGCGCTCATTCTCACCGCCTGGCGTGCAATCCGGGTCAGACAGGTCGCCGTATTTCTCCCCGCGGTCATAGAAAATCTCGGTGCATGGACCGCAAGGGCCTTCGCCGATGTCCCAGAAGTTGTCCTGGAGCTTGACAATCCGCTCGGCAGGCAGTCCGATCTTGTTATGCCAGAAGTCATAGGCCTCCTGATCCTCAGGATAGACTGTGACGGACAGTCGCTTCGGATCGAAGCCGATCCACTTCGGGTCGGTCAGAAATTCCCACGCCCAGGTGATGGCCTCCTCCTTGAAATAATCGCCAATGGAGAAATTACCCAGCATCTCAAAAAAAGTATGGTGGCGGCGCGTCTTGCCGACGTTCTCGATGTCATTGGTACGAATGCACTTCTGCGAGTTCGCGATGCGAGGGTTGTCCGGCTTCACGCGCCCGTCAAAGTATGGCTTGAGCGGAGCCATGCCCGCATTGATCCAGAGCAGGGATGGGTCATTATGCGGGACGAGCGGAGCGCTCGGCTCGATGATGTGGCCTTTGCTTTCGAAGAAAGCAAGCCATTTGGAGCGAATCTCACTAGCTTTCATTACATATCACGCCTTCTCTATAATTTATGGATGGATCTTCAAAACGCAAACAGCTATGGCCGTCCTTAACCGGCCAAGCTTTGTTTAACCTAGCTTTGCTTCCTAATCAAAAAAGCCCCTGCAATATGCAGGGACGAAATTCATGCTTTCGCGGTACCACCCTGGTTATCGCGCCAGCCTCATGACTTACAGCGCAATCGCCTCAATGAGCGTTAACGGGCTCTCCCGGTGAAGTTCATTCACACTCCGGAACCGGCGTTTCGGCGTGTCCAGCTCCGAAGCAGCCTCCCAGCCGTTGCCTGCAGCCTCTAAAGTCCAAGGTGCATGCAGCGGGCCGCTCTCTCTGGTGGATGGATTCAAGCGCCTACTTTGTTCCGTCATCGTTTTCAAAGTCTAGTATAGCGTCTGAGCACGAATGCTGTCAAATTGTCTTTTTGCGCACGTAATATCCGAATATATGCTGCAGCACAACCTTGAGCGCGGCGTAGATGGGCACAGCCAGAATCATGCCCAGCACCCCCGCCACCTGCCCGCCGACCAGCAGCACGAAGATGATCGACAGCGGATGCATATGCAGCGTTCGCCCCACCACCTGCGGGGAGATGACGTTGCCCTCCAGCATCTGACACACCATATTGATCAGAACGACCAGCAGCATCATTTTGACCGAGACAGTCGATGCAACAATCAGCGCCGGCGCTGCCCCGAAGAACGGACCGAGATACGGGATAATGTTAAATACCGCCACCAGCGATGCCAGCAACAGCGCATAAGGGAGGCCAATTAACCAATAACCGATGTACGCGAGCAGACCGACGATGAAGCAGACGAGGAATTGCCCGCGAATGTAATTCCCCAGCGCGGCGTCAATGTCGCGGAACAGCATAACTGTATTTTTGCGGTGTGCCCGCGGCAGGTAGGCAATAGCCGTTCGCTCGAACACATCAAAGTCCTTCAGAATATAGAAGGCAAGAAACGGGATAATGAAGGCGATGAAGACGACATTCAGCATCTCCCCGATATTGTTGACAAAGGCCGACACCGCCTCCGCCAGTCGGCGTTCCAGCTCCTGCAGCGACCGGGTTAGTCCCGTTCTCACGCTGTCTGGCAGGAAAGAGTTGTTGTTCATATTATCAATCAGGCTCTGAGCGCGCATGGACAGCTCTGGGGCATGACGGTTGAGCGTCTCCATCTGCTCCCGCAGCATCGGGATGACATTCATCAGTACGACTGCGAATGCGCCGCAAAAAACGGCATAGATAAGGATGACAGCCACGGAGCGCGGCACCCCGCGGTCAGCGAGCAGGCAGACGAGCGGGTTAAGCACATAGGAGATAATCATGGCAATTATAAACGGTGCGAGCACGGCTTTCAAGAACAAGTACATCTGTGTAAATATTGGCTTCACCTGCATGAGCAAATACAGCGCAAGCAGGCTGAGAATGATATAGACCAGGATGACGAACGGCTTTTGCTTCACGAACCTCTCCACGCTACCCGCCCCGCTTTCTCTGTCTTCGCGCCCGCTCTCATACAAGGACGCTTAGTACAGTATATGTAGGAGGCGGACAAAACATCCTTGTCCGAGGGTTTCCGGCCGCACTTATAAAAGTCATGTACATCGAAGAAACCGCTATGCCAACATCACACGATGCTGGCATAGCGGTTTCTTGCAGGCATAGGATCCATTATGCGTGCAGCTCGGGCATTTCCTCGCCAAAAAACAGATCATCCAGCGAGCTAAGCGTGCCGTCCTCCTCGACCTGGTAGACCGACATCTTCTCGCCGTTGACGGTAAGTTCTATGAAGCAGCCCCAGCAATAGAACTGGTGCGAGCCGATCTTGCCGATATCCTTGGAATTACAGTTGGGACATCTCATGGTTCATTTCTCCCTAATTCACCGATTCCGAAGTGGCCATATGCTCTAGGTCTTCTTCAGCGCGAACAGGTACGAGAATTGCATCCTCCCCGAGTATCACATCATCGGGATAATCGGAAATCCTCAACCATTTGCGCCCTTCCTTAAGATCCGAGATAAAACCATCCGTTAATTCATATCCTACTATAGGTGTACCCATATTCTGGTCAAAGTAAACATCTGTTATTCGGCCAAGTTGAATACCCTCCCGCGTAATTACAGGAAGATCGCGCAGCTTGACAACCCCGGCTTGGAAGCATCGCAGCACCTCATCTGCCTTCAGCCTGCATATCGCCTGCTTGTCCGCAATAAGCACGGCGTCTTCGCCGCAAGCGACTACTGCATCCCAGAGCAGCCCGGTTAGTCCGCGAGAGAACCAGCCCCTCGTCTCCAGAATCATCCCCTTGAGGCGCCAATGCTCATCAAACCATATATCCTTCACCTTCCCGGCTTGCTTGCCGGTTGTGGCATCGATCACGGGTTGACCTATCAAACGCTGCACCTTAATCATAACTGTGAAAGGCCTCCTAAACTGTAGTACGAATACGCTCCACAATGGTTGCAATTTTTTTGGCAGCATATTCGATGTCCTCTACAGTATTCCCCAATCCAAAGCTAAATCGTATCGCGCTGTTCAGACGAGCCTCTGGAAGCCTCATCGCCTTGAGCACATGCGAGCGCTCCAGCGAGCCGGAGGTGCAGGCGGAGCCGCTGGAGACGGCGATTCCCTCCATATCCAGATTCATCAGCATCGTCTCCGTATCTGCTCCCAGCAGGCTGACATTGACGATATGCGGGAGCGTCCGCTCGGTATCGCCGTTAATCTCATATGCCTGCTCGCCAAGGTGCGTCGTCAGCTCCTGCAAGAAGCAGGCACGAAGCTCGCACAGCCGTGCATGCTTCTCCTCCTGTCCCTCCACCGCCAGCTCTACTGCCTTGGCAAAGCCGACCGCTGCAGCGACATTCTCCGTTCCCGCCCTCCGCTTGCTTTCCTGCGAGCCTCCCACCAGCAGCGGCTGATATGGCGTGCCCCTGGCGATGTAAAGCGCACCGATTCCTAACGGACCGTTCAGCTTATGCGCGGAGAAGCTCATCAGATCGACAGGCAGCTCCCTCAGTTGCAACGGAAGCGAGCCTAACGCCTGTACCGCATCGACATGATAGAGCACCCCTGCTGCCTTGGCAGCTTCTCCAATCTCCTGCACAGGCTGGATCGTTCCCGTCTCATTGTTGGCATACATGATGCTCACCAATGCCGTATCGGGCCGGATCGCCGCCCGTACCTGATCCGCATGAATTAACCCGTTTCTATCCGGCTCCAGCAGGGTGATCTCGAAGCCCTCCTGCTCCAATTGCAGGGCAGTATGCAGCACCGCATGATGCTCGGAGGCAGATGTAATCAGATGCCGCTTGCCTAAGCTGTGCAAGGCCGCCATAACCCCGCGGATTGCCGTATTATCACTCTCGGTCCCCCCTGATGTGAACACCAGCTCCGACGGCAAGCAGCCGAGCAGGGTCGCGATGCTGTCTCTGGCACGGGTCAGCTTGCCCTTGGCTGCGCGGCCATAGGCGTGGATGCTGGACGGATTGCCGACCGGTTCTTGGCAGATGTCCAGCATCGCCGCCAGTACCTCCGGGTGGAGCGGCGTTGTCGCCGCATGATCAAAATACATTGCTCGAACCATAGCTCCTCCTTGTGAATATCCCGCGCCGGGGATCATTTCTGCCATACCACGCCATCCTTCTGCGCGCTTGCAAACGGCAGAAAGCACCTCCTAAGTTACGATGTCCTCGCCGTAGGGGTGCTTGCTTATGCCAAGCCGGCTTGCCGGCTCTATATCATTTCCACCTGACGTATACATGATAGCCTCACTCACCGGCAAGTGTATACATGAAGTGTTGAAGCCAGGATACCACGCTCCCTGAAGGGGCGCTGCCTAGATATAGAACATGTAGCTGTCCGCCTCATCCGCGCCGGCAAATGAGATCAGATCCTCCAGCGTAGTCGAATCCAGCACGCTTGCGATGCTGTCACGGATGCGTACCCACAGGTCACGCTTGGCCGGATCATCCTCCTCGGTGAAGTCCACCGGGGAGATCGGCCCCTCCAATATGCGTATAATATCGCCCGCGGTAATGTCCTCTGGATTCTTGGACAAAATATAGCCGCCGTATGCCCCGCGTATGCTCTTGACCAGCCCGGCATTGCGCAATGGCGCAATGAGCTGCTCCAGATAGTGCTCCGACAGTTGGTTGCGCTCGGCTATGCTCTTCAGAGAGATCGGACCTTCGCCAAACTTGGTGGCAAGCTCCATCATAATCGTTAAACCGTAGCGTCCTTTAGTCGATATTTTCAAGGATAATCCCTCTCTTTCATATGATATAATCTATAGATGGTCATCCGTCCATGCACAACAAGAGAGCTCATCTGCTGCCGTGCCATCCTATATAAAACATGGTATTCCCATAATACATCTATGTTAACATACATCCTGCCTGAATGGGTAAAAAAGCGTGGCTTCTCTATGAAAAACTTGTGCAAGCTATGGTACAATAGCGTAAGAGTCTGTTGCTGGCGCTTGGCGTCGCTTGATCGGCTCCACATGCTGCCTGAGGCAGCGAACCGAAAGCTACAGCCGTGCAAAACCCTTTGGGCGGTTGCGGACGGACTGTATTTCATTATAGAGGCGGTGTTCAGTAATGGCAAAATCTAAAGCATCCACCCGTGTTGTCGTCGGCATGTCTGGCGGGGTGGACTCGTCGGTGACGGCACTGCTGCTCAAGCAGCAAGGCTATGATGTCATCGGCATCTTCATGAAGAACTGGGACGATACGGACGAATTCGGCCACTGCACAGCAGAAGAAGACGCGCAGGATGTGGCACGGGTATGCGACCAGATCGGCATCCCTTACTATACGGTCAATTTTGAGCAGGCTTACTTCGACAAGGTATTCACGTACTTCCTCGACGAATACAAGCGGGGCCGTACACCGAATCCTGACGTCATGTGCAATCGCGAGATCAAGTTCGGGGAATTTCTGGACAAGGCGCTCACACTCGGCGCAGATTACCTCGCCACTGGACATTATGCCCGTGTCGAGCAGGTGAACGGCGAAGCCCGCCTGCTGCGCGGCGTTGACGGCAATAAGGATCAGACGTATTTCCTGCATGCGCTCCGGCAGGATCAACTGGCCAAGGCGATGTTCCCGATCGGCCATCTTCCGAAGCCCGAGGTGCGCCGCATCGCGGCCGAGGCGGGACTGGCCACGGCGCGCAAGAAGGACAGCACCGGCGTATGCTTCATCGGCGAGCGCAACTTCAAGACGTTCCTGAGCCAATACCTGCCTGCACAACCGGGCGAGATGATTGACATCCGGTCTGGCGAGATCAAGGGACGTCATGACGGCTTGATGTATTACACGCTTGGTCAACGCCAGGGACTGGGCATCGGCGGCTCCGGCACGGGCGAGCCGTGGTTTGTCGCAGACAAGAACCTCGCCGCCAACCAGCTCTATGTCGTTCAGGGCGAGACGCATCCCAGCCTCTATTCGAGCGGCCTCACTGCAACCGGCCTGAACTGGATCTCGCCTGCTGTACCGAATGAGCCGCTGCGCTGCACGGCGAAGTTCCGCTACCGCCAGCCTGACCAGGAGGTTACGCTGACGCTGCGCGCAGACGGCACGACCGTCGACGTCGCATTTGCCCAGCCGCAGAAGGCCATTACGCCGGGACAGGCCGTCGTCTTCTATGATGGCGAGGTCTGTCTGGGCGGAGCAACGATTGACCAGGTACACAAGGTCGCTGCTACAGAGGCTATTGTGCAATAAGCCGTATGTGATCGTGAATTCACAAGAGCGCCGCTCATCTCTTGCCTATGCGCAAGCTGAGCGGCGCTCTTGTCCTGTTTCATGCGTAGCAATCAGGCGGGATAACACAGCCACGCAGCCTTCTGCATCGTATGGATAGAGCTCGCGGTCGCAGCCGCCTGTCTGCGCAGCAAAACTCCCCATTCGGAACACCGAACAGGGAGCCATGTTGCCATCCGTAACCATCTACTGCAGCCTCGTCATTCTAGCCCGTCTCGGCTTGCAGCTCAACCCGCGTATCGCGCTCATCCTGCCGCTTGCGAACCAGAATGCGGGATATGCGCAGATGATCTGTCTCCTCGATGATAAAGTCATAGCTGTCCTCGTAGCTGACCGATTGCAGCTTCTTAGGCGGAATCTCGATCTGTGAGTATACCCAGCCGCCAATCGTATCATAATCATCGCTGCTAATCTCAAGACCGAAGTAGCTGTTCACCTCTTCAATTAGCATCAGACCATTAATCGAATGCGTCAGTTCATCCTTCTTCTCAATATCAGGCCGTTCCTCATCGAACTCATCCTGAATCTCGCCGACGATCTCCTCCATAATATCCTCCAGCGTCACCAGACCAGAGGTACCGCCGTACTCGTCGATCAGGATGGCAATCTGCGTCTTCTTCTTTTGCATCAACTTGAGCAGCGTACTGATCTGCATCGACTCCGGCACTGTCGTAATCGGCCGCATAATCTGCTGAATGCTCGATACGGTGTTTTCATCCACCTTCAGCATATCCTTGATATGGACGAAGCCGATAATATTATCCTTATCTGTCTCACATACCGGAAAGCGTGTATGCATCTCGCGCAACGCAATCTTCTTGTTCTCTATGAAGGACTCGTCGGCATACAGACAGATCATCTCGGTCCGCGGTATCATAATTTCTCTGGCATTTGTCTCGGTAAAATCAAATATATTATCCACCAGCGTCAGCTCGGTGTTGTTAATCAAGCCGCTCTTATGGCTTTCCTTCATCAAAATTCGAATTTCCTCTTCCGTATGCGCCGATTCATGCTCGGAAGCCGGTTCAACGCCAAATCGTTGCAGCAGCCAGTTGGCTGTCCCGTTAAGGAACCAAATGAATGGATACATGATTTTGTGAAATAGAATCAGAGGCGGTGCCGTCAATAGCGTAATCTTCTCCGAAGTGCGGATCGCCAATGTCTTGGGAGCAAGCTCGCCAAGCACGATGTGCAAAAACGTAATGATCGAAAACGCAATGAAGAAGGCAATGGTCGAGATCAGAACATCACTCATACCAAACCAGCTCTTCAGATATGGCTCTATCATCTTCGCAATAGCCGGCTCGCCGACATAGCCAAGTCCCAGTGAAGCCAGCGTAATACCAAGCTGGCAGGCGGATAGATAGGCGTCGAGGTTATTGGTCAGATGTGCCGCGAATTTCGCCCGCTTATGTCCCTCAGAGACCAGCGAGTCAATCCGGCTGCCGCGCACCTTCACCATCGCAAACTCGGCGGCTACGAAGAAGCCATTCAGAAACACCAAAAACAAAATCAGCAGCGCATTCAATAAAAACGGTATTATGGGTAAAGGGTCGCTCAACGATTCCCTGTTTCCGTCTCCTGCCATGCAGGTCAGACACAAACAGGTGCACCTCCTTTTGGAAATGAAATTATAAATAAAGTTTATAATAACAGCTTAGTCGATAAACAACGGTGAAGTCAAATCCTTGAATCGGCTTATTATTGATGCATATTCGCGAAAGTCTGGCCAATATGCTCATTATTCCACCTCGGCGGCCAAATATCGCCTGATAATTCGGAATATTAGCGCTTTGCGCCATTATCTGCCTCTTCGCCGCTCCTGATTAAGGCGTATCTTCTCCTCCATGCCTTGTCCGGTCGCCTCGTAGAAGCGGCGCTTGTGGAGCGGATCAGGCACATACTGCTGCTCCACGTAATGACCGGGATAATCATGCGGGTACTTATAGCCCTGATGCCCCAGCTTATCCGCACCGCGATAATGCGTATCGCGCAAGTGCAGCGGCACCTGCATCGTCCCTGACGTGCTGATCGTATCCATCACCTTGCCGATCGCTACTGCTGTGGCATTGGATTTCGGGCTTTCTACAGCAAAGAGTATCGCTTGGGCAATATTATACTTGGCCTCCGGCCAGCCAATCTTATGGTAGGCGTCCATCGCCGTCACGGCCTGCACCATCGCTTGTGGATTGGCCAGGCCAATGTCCTCGCTGCAGGCGACGATCAAGCGCCGCAGGAAGGTCATCGGGTCCATCCCAAGCTTCTCCACCGCGTATAGAAACCAGAATAATGCCGCATCACTGGAGCCGCGAACGCTCTTATGAAAGGCGGACAGCACATCATATTGGGTCGATTCATCGGCACGCACCGTCGGCTTGCGTATCGATTCCTCGGCCACCGCCAGCGTAATATGAACCGAACCGTCAGGCTCTGAAGGCGTGGTGACGGCTGCCAGCTCCAAGGCGTTGAGCGCCCGCCGAATATCGCCGCCCGCCATCGCCGCCAGATGCTCCAGCGCCTCCTCATCCGCCCGCAGCCTCATGAAGCCAAGTCCCCTCTCCACATCGGTCAGCGCCCGGCTCATCGCCAGCTTGGAATGCTCCTTGGTCAGCGGCTCCAGTTGGAACAGCGTCGAGCGGGAGAGCAGCGCCCCGTTCACATGATGGAACGGATTCTCGGTTGTCGCGCCGATGAAGACGATAATTCCCTGCTCCACCGCCGGAAGCAGCGCATCCTGCCTGGCCGTATTGAAGCGATGCACCTCATCCAGAAACAGAATCGTCTTGCGGCCGTATAACGCCTTGTTGTTCTTCGCCAGCTCGATCGTCTCTCGCACATCCTTCACCGTGGCGTCGACCGCATTGAGCCGGACGAATTCGCCTTCGGTCTGCTGGGAGATAATATTCGCCAATGTCGTCTTGCCGCAGCCGGGAGGGCCATAGAGCAGGATCGACGATACCTGATCCCCCTCGATTGCACGGCGCAGCAGCTTGCCAGGACCGACAATATGCTCTTGCCCGATATATTCATCCAAGGTTTGTGGACGCATCCGGTCCGCCAGCAGCCGCGCTCTGGGCTGCTCCGCTTGTTGATAGGTAAATAAATCCATAACAGCAGCCTCTTTCATTGTGGCAATGCCCTTATTTTTTTATATTCTAGTATACCACACATGACGCAACTGTGCGCCTGTCCGCACATAAAGCAAGCATGCCCCCGCCTGCTGGCAAAACCAGCGGACAGGGGCATGCAGCACACCATGTACAACTTTAAGGCATAGGAACGCCTGCTCTGGCTAGCAGATCCTTGACGACCACGCTGACCATGATGAGACCCGCTACCGGGGGAACGAAGGCGTTGCTGGCAGGAGGCTGCTTCGCCTTGCGAATCTCCGGCGCATTCTCCGGCACAATCTTCTGCGTCACATCCTCACGCGGCTTGAGCGGCTCCTCCGTCGAGAAGACGACCTTGACGCCCTTCTTAATGCCTTCCTTGCGCAGACGCTGCCGAACGACGCGAGCAATCGGATCAACCGAGGTCTTGGATATGTCCGCCACCTGGAAGCGCGAAGGGTCCATCTTGTTCGCCGCGCCCATGCTGGAGATGATTGGAAGCTTGCGGGCAAGACACTGCTTGATGAGGTGGATTTTGTACTCGATCGTATCTGAAGCATCAACCACATAGTCCAGATCATAGCTGAATACCTGCTCATACGTCTCTTCGGTATAGAACATTCGCAGCGCGATGGCATCGCAATCCGGGTTAATCAGCTTGATGCGCTCTTGCATCAGCTCCGCCTTGGGCTGGCCGACCGTAGTTGTCAGCGCATGAATCTGCCGATTCACATTGGTAATGTCCACGACATCCTTATCAATCAGTATGATGCGGCCAACGCCAGTGCGTGCCAACGCCTCCGCTGCGATCGCACCGACGCCGCCGATGCCGAGCACGGCCACTGTGCTGTTCTTCATCGCTTCCAGCCCCTCCGGGCCAATCGCCAGCTCCGTGCGGGAAAATTGGTGAAGCATCCGTAATGTCTCCTTCCTCTGTAGGTAGAGTCATGCCGCGGCAGACAAGGGTAGCCCCTTAGAATGCCGCCGCCGCATGTCTGTGCCAAGCTCGGTTACGCTTGAGCTTCCTGCTCCGCAGGTGCAGCCGCAGGCTTGCTGCCTGGCTTAGGCACTGTACGGATATGCAACTGCTCGAGCTGAGACAGATCGACCGGAGACGGAGCGCCAGAGAGCAGCTCGGTTGCGCTGGCCGTCTTAGGGAATGCGATCGTCTCGCGCAGGTTCGTTCTGCCTGCCAGCAGCATGACGATCCGGTCAAAGCCGAACGCGATGCCGCCATGCGGCGGGGTGCCGTATTCGAACGCATCGAGCAAGTAGCCGAATTGTGCATGTGCTTCTTCCATCGTGAAGCCGAGCGCATGGAACATCTTCTCTTGCACATCGCGCTTGAAGATACGCATCGAGCCGCCGCCGACCTCATAGCCATTGAGCACCAGATCATATGCTTGCGCGCGAATCGCACCTGGATCAGATTCGAACAGATGCAAGTCCTCATCCTTCGGACGGGTGAACGGATGGTGCTCCGCCACATAGCGTTTGGCATCCTCATCCCAGCCGAGCAGCGGGAAGTCAACCACCCAGGCGAACTTGAATTCGGCGTCATTGATCAGGTTCAGCTCGCGTCCGACTTTCAGCCGCAGATTGCCCAGTACATCCGCAACGACCTTCTTCTTGTCTGCGGAGAACAGCAGCAGGTCGCCCTCCTCGACAGCCAGACGCTCGGTCAACGCCGCAATCTCCTCCGGCTTGAAGAATTTCACGATCGGGCCACGCCATTCGCCTTCCTTGACGGTTACCCATGCCAGTCCCTTGCCGCCATAACGGGCCGCGAACGGCTGCAGGTCATCCAGCTCCTTGCGGCTCCATGTCGCGCAGCCCTTGGCATTAAGCGCCCGCACCACGCCGCCGCTTGCTGCTACGCTGGCGAACACCTTCACATCGCTACTGGACACGATGTCTGTAATGTCCTCAATCTCCAGCCCAAAGCGCAGATCCGGCTTGTCCGATCCATACTTGTTCATCGCATCCTCGTAGCTGATACGTTGGAATGGCAGCGCCAGCTCAACATTGACCGTTTCCTTGAACAGCTTCACCATCAGTTGCTCCATCAGCGACAGCAACTGGTCCTGGGACAGGAAGGAGGTCTCGATGTCCACCTGAGTGAACTCCGGCTGACGGTCGGCGCGCAGATCCTCGTCACGGAAGCAACGGGCAATCTGATAATATTTCTCCAGGCCGGCTACCATCAGCAATTGCTTGTAGATTTGTGGCGACTGCGGCAGAGCGAAGAACTCCTCTGGATGCACGCGGCTAGGCACGAGGAAGTCGCGCGCGCCCTCCGGCGTGCTCTTGATCAGAATCGGCGTCTCAACTTCAATGAACTGCTCGCTGTCCAGAAAATCGCGGAAAATCTTGGCCGATTTGGAGCGCAGCAGCAGCGTGCTCTGCATCTCCTGGCGGCGCAAGTCCAGATAGCGGTACTTCAGGCGGAGCGACTCGTCCACCTCTACGCCGTCCTCGATTGGGAAAGGAGGCGTCTTGGCCGTGTTCAGCACCTCAATCTCAGTCACGCGCACCTCGATCTCGCCTGTTGCCAGATTCGGGTTGAAGGTTTCAGGATCACGCTCAACAACCTGTCCCTTGACAGCCAGCACATATTCGTTGCGCGCACGGTCAGCAATCTCCAGCGCGTCGCCGGAGAAATCCGGGTTGAAGACGATCTGCACGATGCCGCTGCGATCGCGCAGGTCGATGAATAATACGCCGCCCAGGTCGCGCCGGCGCTGTACCCAGCCGTTCAATACAACGCTCTGGCCGACTTCGGCCTTGGTCAGTGTTCCACAATGATGCGTTTTTAACATGATTTATACCTCTCCTTCGAGTGTTTGTTCTCTTAATTGCTGTACAACTGCAGCCAGCTCTGCAAGCGGCACCGTCTGCTGCTCCCCGGTCGCCATCGTCTTGAGCACGATCTCTCCCTTAGCCAGCTCATCCTCACCCAGTATAGCGGTGAATCTGGCCTGCAGACGATCCGCCGACTTGAGCTGCGCCTTCATCTTCCGGCTCTGATAATCCCGTTCCGCCGACAGCCCTGCCTGGCGTAATGCATACAGTACGCCTGACGCATGCTGCTCTGCCTGCTCGCCAAGCGCCACCATATAGACATCAAGCCGCTGGCGCTTCGCGAGCTCCTCCTCCTGCTCTTGCATCAGCATGACCGTCCGCTCCAGGCCGATCGCAAGCCCTACGCCCGGCTGATTCGGTCCGCCAATATCCTCGACCAGTCCATTGTACCGGCCGCCGCCGCCGATCGTATCGATCGCGCCGATTCCTTCTGCCTTGAATTCAAAGGCGGTATGCGTGTAATAATCCAGCCCGCGCACGAGCCGCGGATTAATGGAGAATGGAATGCTCATCCCATCCAGGCTGCGTTGCACCTGCTCGAAGTGCTCGCGGCATGCATCGTCGAGGCTGTCCAGAATGGACGGCGCCCCCTCGAAATGATGCTGATCCACCTTGCAATCCAGCACGCGCAGCGGGTTGCGATCCATTCGCGACTGACAGTCCTTGCATAGCAGCTCCCGCTTGGGTCTCAGGAAGCCGAGCAGCTCGTCACGGAAGGCTGCGCGAATCGCTGGCGTACCGACAGAGTTGATCTCGACGCGCACGCCCTTAATGCCGACCTCCTGATAGAAGGTATACGCCAGCGCTATCACCTCAGCATCCAGCGCTGGCGAATCCGAACCAAGCGCCTCAATGCCGAATTGATGGAATTGGCGGTACCGGCCTGCCTGCTGGCGCTCATAGCGGAACATCGGACCGATATAATACAGCTTGGCAATGTCCGGTTCGCCGTACAGCTTGTTCTCCACATAAGCGCGCATCGTGCCTGCGGTCCCTTCCGGGCGCAGCGTAATACTGCGGTTGCCGCGATCCGTGAAGGTGTACATCTCCTTCTCGACAATATCTGTCGTCTCCCCTACGCCGCGCTGAAACAGCTCGGTCGCCTCAAAAATCGGGGTGCGCAGCTCACGATAGTTAAAGCGTCTGCACAGGTCGCGAGCCTTCTCCTCCACATACTGCCATTTCCCTGCCGCCGCAGGCAATATATCCTGCGTGCCGGGAGGCTTCTGAAATGCCATCGCCATTCCTCCATTCCCAAAATCAAAAAAAGCTCCCGCCTCCGGCTTGCAACAAGCCAGGGACGAGAGCATATCTCCCGTGGTACCACCCACATTCCGGCAACGAAGCGCTGCTTCGCGACCGCTCATACGGTTAACGCCCGTCCTACGCACAGGGCTACTGCTTCTTGCCACAACGACGGATCATCCGATCGCCTTGGTGCCAAGTAGGGTTCGCCGTGTGTTCTCCGGGAGGTCTGTTCGTCCGTACATCATAAGGATGCTTGCAGCCTAAGGCATCCCTCTCTGCATATGTGCTGCGGAGTACTTGTTCCCATCATGGAATCATCATGTTTCAACCGTCATACTGATTATTGATTCTACCCGCAACTTGCGGCAAAGTCAACTTCTACCGACCCGAAAATAGAAAAAAACCTGCACGCATGACAGCCGCAGGTCCAAAAGAAAACTATATTTTAAAAAAGGGGGTCGACTATCATTATAGGCCGACTCTGTTAAGCATTGATGTTAACCGCATTACAGTTGCATTACAAAATTTAAAACGTTTTCTTGAGTCCCGGGCAGCCAAGCCTCCTCCAGTGAGCTGTATTTGCTTAGAACGTCAGCGAAAAGTTCGCTGTGCCACCAGCAGACCAGCTCACCGGATGACCGTCCATTGGGTGATGGCAGCCACCAGGGCTGCCATCACTCTCCTGACCATCCATTCACCCGGTAGCTCGCGCCGCCACACGGACACGCCCGCTGATGCTCCAGCGCTCGAATCATCTCCCCCTCCAGTCTGGAGCCGAGCAGCGCCTCGCGGCGCTCCAGATGAAGCATGCGGGCGGCCGCCCTCTGAATCCCCGCTTCCTTATCGCCTTGACGCATGAAGACCGATGCCTCCTTCCCGTAAGCGCCCTGCTGCCACGGTTCCTATGAACCGCAGGCATATGGCTTTATGGTACTAGGATGCACCGGTCTCCTGCTATCTCATACATCGTGCCTAGCAACAGCAGCTCTAGGCCTTGGAATCGATGATCAACGTAACGGGACCCCAATTGACCAGCGACACGTCCATCATCGCGCCGAACCTTCCGGTCGCCACCGTTAGCCCGCTCTCGCGCAGCATGCTGTTGAATTGTTCATAGAGCGGCTCGGCCTGCTCTGGTCGCGCAGCATCCATAAAGCTCGGACGCCGCCCCTTGCGACAGTCGCCATACAGCGTAAACTGCGACACCGACAATATCTGCCCGCCAGTGTCCGCGACGCTGAGATTCATTTTGCCTTCATGATCTTCAAATATCCTCAGACCTGCAATCTTGTCCGCCATCCAGCGCGCATCACGCTCTGTATCCTCATGCGTCACACCTACCAGCAGCACCAGACCCTGCTCGATTCGGCCGATGACCTCTCCGTCTACCGTGACGGATGCCGCCTTGCTGCGCTGTACCACTACCTTCACACGATACCCTCCAGCTATTGCATAATACGTTGTACGGAGTATACATCCTTAACCCGCTTGATCTTCTCCACAACAGATTGCAAATGCTCAATATTGCGAATCAAAATTGTCATATGAATCATCGATATTTTGTTCTTGTCGGAGCGACCGGACACGGCAGCAATGTTCGTCTTGCTCTCCGAGACCGCCTGAAGCACCTCATTAAGCAGTCCGCGCCGGTCATGACCGGTAATCTCGATGTCGACGCTGTAATTCGCCTCCACAGCATCCTCCCACTCCACCTCGATCACCCGCGCCGCTTCCTCACCCTCTGCGCCAAGCGGGATGTTCGCACAGTCGTGACGGTGTACCGACACGCCCCGACCACGAGTAATGTAGCCGATAATCTCATCCCCGGGCACCGGATTGCAGCAGCGCGCAAACCGCACCAGCAGATTATCCACGCCCTTGACGCGCACGCCATGACTCGGGCGAGGCTTCCTGGACTGCGCTTGCGACGGCGGCTTCACTTCCTTCATCTCGTTCGTCAGCTCGATCTGGTTAGCCGCCTCGGTCTCCTTGCGCAGCTTCTCCGTCAGACGGGTGACGATCTGAGCCGCCGTGATGCCGCTAAAGCCGATCGCCGACAGCATATCCTCTATATCGTTAAAAGTAAATTTGCTCGCGACCTCCATCAGCTTATCATCGGTCAGCCAGGCCGATGGCTCCAGGCCAAGCCGCTTCAGCTCGCGCTCCAGCAGCTCGCGTCCCTTGACGACATTCTCCTCGCGCCGCTCCTTCTTGAACCATTGCCGAATCTTCGTGCGCGCATGAGAAGACTGCGCAATCTTGATCCAATCCTGGCTCGGGCCATAGGAATGCTTGGAGGTCAAGATCTCCACAATATCGCCTGTCTTGAGCTTGTGGTCCAGCGGGACGATGCGTCCATTGACCTTGGCTCCGATCGTCCGGTTCCCGACCTCCGTATGCACCCGATAAGCGAAGTCCAGCGGCACCGACCCGGCAGGCAGCTCGAAGACCTCGCCTTTGGGAGAAAACACAAAGACAAGATCAGAGAAGAAGTCCATCTTGAGCGATTCGACAAATTCAGCCGCATCCCGCGTATCATTCTGAAGCTCAAGAATCTCGCGGAACCAGGACACCTTGTCGCCCATATTGCCTTCGCCCGCCTGCGGCCCTTCCTTGTATGCCCAGTGAGCCGCCACCCCGTACTCGCTCGTGCGGTGCATCTCCCAGGTACGAATCTGCACCTCTGTCGGCTCCCCGTTGGGCCCAATGACCGTCGTATGCAGCGACTGATACATATTCGTCTTGGGCATCGCGATATAGTCCTTGAAGCGGCCCGGCATCGGGCGCCAGAGGGTATGAATGATGCCCAGCGTTGCATAGCAGTCCTTAATGTTGTCCACAATAATGCGAATCGCCAGCAAATCATAGATCTCATTGAACTGCTTGTTCTTGCCCGTCATCTTCTTGTAGATGCTGTAGATATGCTTCGGCCGACCGGAAATATCGCCTTCAATCGACATCTCCTCCAGCTTCTCCCGAATACGACCAATAACGTCATCAATGTGACGCTCTCTCTCGGCCCGCTTCTTCTTCATCAGGTTGGCGATCCGGTAATATTGCTGGGGATTGAGATAGCGCAGCGCAATATCCTCCATCTCCCATTTGATCGCCGAGATGCCAAGCCGATGCGCAATCGGGCAGAATATCTCCAATGTCTCATACGCAATGCGGCGCTGCGACTCCTCTGACTGAAACTTGAGTGTCCGCATATTGTGCAGACGATCGGCAAGCTTGATCAGAATGACCCGTATATCCTGCGCCATGGCGACGAACATTTTACGGTAATTCTCATTTTGCTGCTCTTCCTTGGAGCGGAACTTGATCTTCTCCAGCTTCGTCAGACCATCCACCAGCATGGCGCATGTTTCCCCGAAGCGGGAACGCACCTCATCCAGTGCAACCGTCGTATCCTCTACTACATCATGCAGCAGAGCAGCGATGATCGAGATGACATCCATCTGCATATTAACCAGAATGTCGGCAACAGCCACGGGATGCAAAATATAAGGCTCCCCCGATTTCCTGATCTGCCCATGGTGGGCTTGCTCAGCGAAGTCATAGGCTTCCCGGATATGCTGTAAATCCTGCTCTTTTAGATAGGCCGCTGCCTTTTCGAGTAACTGCTCTATGCCCATGAAACTTCCCTTTCCGAAATAGAATCCTTGCTCGCTGACAACGGCATATGGAGTCTTGCGCCCTTCGCCAGCAGTTTGCAGCCCGGGACGAGTCGGCACAGCACACAGCAAACCGTCTTCCGCGGCCATATAAGAATCGCAGGCCAATCTGACCCTTCTTATATCCCAAAGAAAAATTTCTGTTTATTGTCGAGTTTTCTAATATTATGCCCGTAACTATAGCGCCCGTCAACTGGGTCAAGCAGAAAGTTACGATCTGGCGCCGTATCAGACCTGTTCTCCTGATCGCGTGTCTGTACAAGTGCAAACGGCTGGCGTCTCTTGAAGTAAAAAAGAGCAAGCTTCGGGCAGGTTCACCCCAAAGCTTGCTCTGCAGCGCTCACTGCTGCCTTGTCTGCTCCTGATCGATCATTCCGTCCCCATCTGCTCCCCTCCAAGCATCGAAGAGTGGCTTAGAAGGTCACCAGAGAACGGACAGGCACAGAACCAAGCTTGGAGCGACCCTCCAGATAGGACAGCTCAATCAGGAAGGCAGCGCCGACCACCTCGCCGCCTAGCTTCTGGATCAGCTTGACCGTCGTCTCGATCGTTCCGCCTGTTGCCAGCAGATCATCAGCGATCAGCACCTTTTGCCCAGGAGCGATCGCATCCTTGTGCACGGCCAGCTTATCCTTGCCGTACTCCAGATCATAATCCGCCTCCACCGTCTCGCCCGGCAGCTTGCCGCTCTTGCGGATGGGCACAAAACCAACGCCGAGCGCGAGCGCGAGCGGCGCGCCGATCACAAAGCCGCGCGCTTCCGGGCCCGCGATCACATCGATCTCCAGCTCCGCCACCTGCTGCTTCATCGCCTCGATTGCCGCTTGATAGGCGGGGCCATTTTTTAGCAGGGTCGTTATATCCTTGAAGCGGATGCCCGGCTTGGGAAAATCGGGAATGACACGAATATAGTCTTTAAAATTCATCGTTGTTCTCTCCTTGTATTCGCTGGATTAAATGGTGAGGTTGCCCGGAGCAGCTTGATGACAGAATACAGCGCTAGCAACGACCGACTCTGGCGCTGATCCAAGCAGATAGCTCCTGGGCGGGCGCGAACAGCACCTGATTATCCTCATGGGCAGCGCAGCCGCTCCGGTAAGCTGCCGACTCGCTCAGCTCGCGCTTGCGCGGGGACGGATGGACAGCTACAGCTCCAGACTCAATGCGAATGAACTCCAATTCCTCAAATACGGCAAGCATCATAGCCACCGTCTCAGTGCTCCAGCCGATGCGCGAGCTCAGCAGCTCGGGCAGCTCCGTAGAGTTGAGCTGCTGCTGCGGCAGACTGCGAAGCAACTGATACACGTTGCCAAAGTGCTCGCGCCCCGGAAAGCCCGCGCGATGCCTGCGATCCATACTGTAGAGCACCGTCACCGCCTCCAGCCCCTGCAGTCTGCCAAGGGAAGCCGCCAGCTCTGCCGCTGATGGCGGACAATGGAGCAGCACCAGTTCATTGCATGCCAACGGCTCATGCACTGCTCCATAGCTCAGCGGTACAACCCGCGGCCCGGAAGCCACTGTCTCGAGCGCCGCAGCCGTCTCGGCATACGCATGACCGCCCTGCAGCAGCACGGCCACCACCGCATCTGCTCCTCGGATACGGCTCCGTTCCTTGAGCAGCTTCTCCAGCGTCTCCTCCGGGTAGCGATCGTTCCGATAATCGAACAGTTGGAGCTGCTCTACACGCAGATCAGCCAGCATTAACTGTGGCTTGCGATTGCCATTCCATTCATTGATCGACAGCTCGCCGACGACATCTGCGAGTGCTCCGGTCGACAGACGGCCTGCGACCGGGCCTTCTCCGAAGCCGACCGCCTCCAGCCGCTGTCCGCCCTGGCGCAGCGAGAGGCGCAGATGACGCCCCTCCTTGCCCATCGTTCGCGCCTCCTCCACCGCCACGCTGCGCAGCAGCAGCCGCGGCTTCGGATTACCAGCGCCGAACGGCTCCAGCATCGCCAGTTGACTGATCGCCTCCAGATCCGCCTCGGCTATCTTGCATTCGGCATCGATGCGCGTCTGGCGTTGCCACTGCTCTGAAGCCACCCACTGCTCAGCCAGCTCACTCAGCCGCTGCTCCAGCTCCGGGAGCTGATCGCGATGCAGCGTCATGCCTGCCGCTGCCTGGTGGCCGCCGTAGTGATGCAGCAGATGCTCGCACTCGCGCAGCGCGCGATAGATGTCAAAGCCATCGATCGAACGGGCAGACCCTTTGCAAATGCCGGTCTGGGCATCGATCGCCAGCACAAGCGTAGGCTTGTACCGCTTCTCGATCAGCTTGGACGCCACGATGCCGACAACGCCGACGTTCCAGCCCTCCCCGGCAACAACGGTCACCGCTGGCTCCTTCCATGAGGAGGGCGCTGCTCCCTCGGATAGAGGCTCCCCGGACGTTGACTGCTCGGCCGACTGGCGAGCGTACCGGCTCTCCAGTTGAGCCTGCGCCTCCTCCACCATCTCCTCCACGAGCTGCTGACGCTGCTTATTCAGCTCATCAAGCTGGAGGGCGGCGGCAAGCGCCTCTTCTTCGTTGCCCGTCGTCAGCAGTTGCACAGCCAGATCCGCATGGGCCAGCCTTCCGCTGGCATTAATGCGCGGCGCCAGGCCGAAGGCCACCTGTGTGGACGTCATCTGCGCCAGCTCGATCCCTGCTACCTCAGCGAGCGCCCGCAGACCCAGGTTGCCAGTCTGAGCCAACTGCTTCATGCCCGCGCGCACGATATAGCGATTCTCACCCACGAGCGGCATCAGATCAGCGATGGTGCCGAGTGCCGCAATCTCCGCCCATTCGAGCGGCGGACGGCCAAGCAGTGCCTGACCCAGCTTGAAGGCTACTCCAGCTCCCGCTAGTCCCTTGAACGGATATGGACAGTCCTCCTGCTTCGGGTTGACGATGGCGGCCGCCTCTGGCAGCAGCTCCGGCGGCTCATGATGATCGGTCACGACCACGTCGATATGTAACGAGCTGGCATAAGCGATCTGCTCCACAGCGCTAATGCCGGTATCTACGGTCACGATCAGCTTCACCCCCGCCTCCGCAGCCCGGTCAATCGCCTGCAGATTCAGTCCGTAGCCCTCGAGCTGACGATGGGGGATATAATAATCAAATTCCAGTCCAAGCTGATGGAACAGATGAATCATCAAGGAAGTGCTGGATATGCCATCCGCGTCATAGTCGCCGAATATGCGGATACGCTCGCCACGCTCGCGCGCCTGCTCGATCCGCTTGACGGCAGCAGCCATCCCCTTGAGCAGATACGGGTCATGCAGCAGCTCCTCCCCTCCATGCAGGAAAGCACGAGCGGCCTCTGCATTAGCAATGCCTCGACGCAGCAGCAAGCGCGATACGAGCGGCGGGAGCGCAAGCTCCTGCTCCAGTTGGCTGGACAGTGCCTGCTCGCGTTCCTCCTCCGCCTCCAGCACCCATCTTGTCTTGGGACGTATCATGCTAAGCTCCCTCCTCTATTCAGACAGAAGCGGCTGTACCCCTAGTGTACAGCCGCTTCGCAGCCTTATTGAAGCAATGTCGGCGCATCCTCCTGATTCGGATCATGGTTCGACTTGTAAGGATAACCCGGATCATAAGGGTCAACCACGACCTCCACATCGCTTACGTGGATGAACCGCTTCAAGACCAGCTCCTTCACCCGCTTGGCGATCTCTTGTCCCTCATAGACCGAAATGCGGGGATTGACACTGATGCGCAGGTTCAGCCGCACATAATGACCGTGTTCTCGGGCGTGCAGCTCCTCGATGGTAATGACGCCCTCAATCCGCTGCACAAACTGCATGAACTCCTCTGTGTCCTCTTGATGCTCCTGCTCGGCAGGGGACAGGATAACTGAGGAGGCCAGCAGCCTGTAAGCACTGTACATGACAAGCACAGCAACCAATACCCCGGCTGCAGGATCACAATAATACAGTGCAGCCTGCCCGCTTAGCTCGCCTGCATACGCTGCCCCGATTCCCAGCAGCGTAATGAGCGAGGCGAGCATTGAAGGCAGACTCTCAGGAAGCCTTAGCAGCCAGCGCTTCACGAGCAGCGCCCCCGCCGCCACAGCCAGTGCCGACCAGTGTGGCGCTTCTGGCAGCCCGTCCGCAAGCAGGCGGAATGAGGACACAGCAAGCTCCAGTCCGATTACCATCAACACCACAGTCACAAGTATCATCGCCGCCAGCTCCGCCTTGCGCATGCGCTCCAATGCTTCGGATGGCGCGATGCGTCCGCGGCGGCGCAGTCCGAGCAGGGCGATGGAGCCGGCGGCCGCCTCGACGGCGCTGCGCACCGCATCTGCCAGCAGAGCCGGGCTACCCGAGGCGCCGCCTGCGAGCGCCTTGCCCAAGGCCAGTCCTGCATTGCCCATCAGGCTGGCGCTTGCCGTCCGCTCCGCTTGCGCAGCATGCAGTTTCGTATCCATGAGACGCCTCCTTACGAAGTTGTCGCCGGCGCCTTAGCTGCCTTCGGCTTCGCCTTGCTTCTAAGCGCCAGCCAGATCGGGCTTGCAATGAAGATCGAGGAGTAGGCACCCGCGATCAGACCAATCAGAATCGCCAGCGAGAACAGGCGGATCGACTCGCTGCCGAAGATATACAGGCAGAGCGCGCCGAACACTACCGTTATTACGGTATTGATCGACCGGGTCAGCGTCTCCCAGATGCTGCGGTTAACAAGTGCCGCCAGGTCTGCGGGAGACTTGATCTTGGCAAAGCGCAGATTTTCCCGAATCCGGTCGAAAATAACGATGGTATCGTTAATCGAGTAGCCGATAATTGTCAACACCGCCACGATGAAGGTCAGATTAACCTCCAAGCGGAAGATCGAGAACACACTGACAACGATGAAGGCATCATGCACAAGCGACACGATCGCCGCCACCGCAAAGCGCCATTCAAAGCGGAAGCTGATGTAGATCAGAATACCGAGACTTGCGAGCGACAGCGCCAGCAGCGCATTAAGCTGCAGCTCACGAGCCATCGCAACGTCAACGGTATTGATCTCCATCGATGCTCCAGGATCGAGCTGCTCGGTGAAGTCCGCGCGCAGCTCCTTCTGCTGTACATCGCTCAGAATATCATCGAAGCGGATCGTAACCCGATCAGCACCGGTCGTTAATGTATAGTGACCTGCATTTTTCTCCGAGAGCAGCTTCTCGATGTCTTCCTTAGGCACCGACTTCGTCAGCACGATGTCGACGTTGGACCCGGCACGGAAATCGACACCATAATTAAAGCCCAAGAAAGCAAGCGAACCAATTCCGAGCACCGTAATGACGATGGAGAAGATGATAAAATATTTGCTAGCCTTTGTAAAATCCCATTTATAGTGCACGGATGTCACTCTCCTTCACGCCAAAGTAGCTCGGTTTGTTCAGCAGTCCGCTGCGAATGAGCAAGTAGAGCAGCAACCTGGAGTAGAGCACGTTCGTAATGACACTGACGATGATGCTCATAATGAGAATAACGGCAAATCCTTTGACAGAGCCTGTCCCGATAAAGAACAGCACAGCACCCGCAATGATCGTCGTCAAGTTCGCATCGACGATGGTGCGAAGCGAGTTTTTGGAGCCGGCCTTCAAGGATGAGAGCAGGCTCTTGCCGCTGCGCATCTCCTCTTTAATCCGTTCAAAGGTAATAATGTTTGCATCCACCGCCATGCCAATCCCCAGGATGAAGGCGGCAATACCCGGCAGCGTCAGTGTTGCGCCCATCAGGTTGAACCCGAGCAGCAGCAGCCAGATGTACGTAATCAGGGAGATGCTGGAGATCAGTCCCGGCAGCCGGTAGAAGAGCAGCATGAAGATCAGGACAAGCGCTGTGCCCAGAGCCCCGGCAAACACCGTCTGCTGCAGCGACAGTTGACCCAAGGTAGCGCCAACGCTCTGCGTGTACTTCTCCGTCAGCTTGAGCGGCAATGCGCCCAGGTTGATCGTGTCGGCCACCTTCTTCGCTTCCTCGCGAGTGTAGTTGCCCGTAATCGACGCCTTGGTATCGTTAATCTCGAACGAAACACGCGGCTCGGACAGCACATTCTCATCCAGGAAGATCGCCAGTCTGTTGCTGCCCTCAGGCAGCTTGGCCAGCTCGCGTGTCACTTCAGCGAACTTGCTCGCACTGTTCAGCGTGATGGAGATTTCCCAGCCGCCCAGTTGGTTCTGGTAGATGGTTGCTCCGCCTTCCTTGAAGTCGCTGCCGATCAGCTCTACCTTACAGTAGCCCTGGCTGGGCTCGCAGCCGCGCATACTGCGGAAGGTCAGCTCGGCTGGCTTCTTCAGCACATCGCGCACAACAGCTTCGTCTGTAACGCCTGCAATCTTGACGCGAATCCGATTCGCTCCCTCAGGCGTAATCTCCGGCTCGGCAACGCCCGTCGCGTTGGCCCGCTGCTCCAGACTGCGCGCGGTTTCCCTTAGCGCATCCTGCGTCACCTCGCCCCCAGGAATGAGAGGCTCCGCTTCATACAAAATCTCAAAACCGCCCTTCAGGTCAAGTCCAAGCTTCACCTTCTGGACCAGAGCCGGGCTGGTCGCCGCGATGACACCAAAGGTGGCGACGACAATCAGCAGTAACGCAAGCATTCTTTTCATAACGCCCTAATCCCCCTTAAAAAATCTCAATATTCCTATTATAGCGATGCAAGAAAAACGAGTCAAAAAAAAGAACCCTTTTCTTCAGAAGTGGGTTCCACGCAAAGCGCTAAGTGTCATGAAATTCATAAACTTGGTGACCTTGAGCGACAAAATATCGTTAACGATCTGATGCAGCGCGGGCGTTCCTTGCTTATGATACTTGCTCCTGACACACTCCCAAATCTCTATTGCCGTCACGTGCTCGTAGCCGACCAGATGAAACTCCTCCGCCTTGCTCTCGCACAGCGGCTTGATCCAGTCGTCCCAATCCTCGTCTGTCAACGCACGCTCCTCCTCACCTGCTTCTTTAAGCTGAATAATAATACTTTCGCCATCTCTTGTGCAATCTCCTGCCTGGATGCAAATGATTCCAGTTCAACACCGTGCCCTACTGCCACCATTTTTTAGAATGATAGTGGACATGCGCTGCATACATATGTTGTACAAGAGTGAACAACCTTCCGCAGAAAGAAGAGGGAAGCCATGTGACCAAGCAAACATTTATTAAAGGGGCTTTAATTCTGCTCGCTGCAGGCATCGTCAACCGGCTGCTCGGCTTTATTCCGCGTATCGCACTGCCGCGCATTATCGGCGCTGAGGGCGTCGGACTATACCAGCTCGGCTATCCGTTCCTTATCGTCATGCTGACGCTCATCAGCGGCGGCATACCGCTTGCAGTTGCTAAATGGGTCGCTGAAGCGCAGTCCCAGGGCGATCTGAAGCGCGTGCGCCAGATCTTCCGAACCGCGCTGTCGTTAACACTGCTGCTGGCCGTTCTGCTGACAACGCTGTCGCTTGCTCTGGCAGACTGGATTACCAGCCGCATCTTAACCGACCCCAGAGTCTATCACACCTTCATGATGATGACCCCCATGCTGCTCATTACTGCGGTCTCATCGGTGTACAGAGGCTATTACCAGGGCAAGCAAAATATGATCCCGACCGCACTGTCGCAAACGGTAGAAACCATCTTCCGTATCATTTTCGTGCTGCTGCTGTCCAGTCTGTTCCTGCCGTGGGGGCTCGAGTGGGCTGCTGCCGGAGCCATGCTGGGGGTGGTCGTCGGAGAATTGTTCGGGTTGCTGGTGCTCCTCCTGCAATTCAACAGAGACAGACGCAAGGAGCTGCTGTCGGCGGCGCCTGAGCCAGCGGCCGGGGACAGCTCCGCATCGGCTACAGACGCCGATCAGCAGTTGTCAGCACAGCCATCTGCCCCCGAATCACAGAGCAGCTTGCACAAGTCGGGGCGAACCTCTGTGCTACGCCGCCTGCTCGGACTGTCTGTGCCGGTCACACTCAGCAAGATGGTCGGCTCCCTCTCCTACCTGCTGGAGTCGATTCTAACGGCGCGCAGCCTCGCTGTAGCGGGCATCGCGACAGGTGTAGCTACCGCACAATACGGCTCGCTGCAGGGGATGATTATTCCGATCGTGCTACTGCCTACGGCGCTCACCTATTCGCTGGGTGTGTCGCTCATCCCATCGCTATCCGAGGCCGCTGCACGTAACGACAAGCTGACGATCCACAAGCGCCTCCATCAATCGATGCGGCTGTCGCTCGTATGCGGCGCGCCCTTTGCCGTTGTAATGGGCTTGATGGCCGAGCCTATCTGCCGCATCCTGTACCGTCATGGCGAGATTGCGCCGATGCTGCAGCTTATGGCGCCGATCGCCATCTTCATCTACTTGCAGGCACCGCTGCAGGCGGCATTGCAAGCGCTGGAGAAGCCGGGCACGGCTCTGATGAATACGTTCATTGGAGCCATCGTGAAGATTGTGCTGATCGTGCAGCTCGCCTCCAAGCCCGAGCTCGGCATCTATGGCGCCCTGATTGCCATTAATGTCAATACGGTGCTCGTCACCTTGCTCCATTACTGGAGCGTGCGGCGGTTAACCGGCTTTCATCTGAGCTGGCTCGACATCATCAAGGTAGCCGCCGCCATGGTCATCATGGGAGGCGCACTACGGTGGACGATGAATCACGGCTTTCAGGCTGCAGAATGGGTGAATCTGATCGCAGCCGGAGCACTCGGTGCAATGGTCTATGTCATGCTGATGGCTGTTACGGGCATTGTCGATCGACATGACCTCGTGCGTCTGCCGCTCATCGGACGATGGCTCAACCGATAGACGGATGCTAGAAGCCTGCTGCCTCATTGAATAGCTTCAAGTTATTTGGACGGCTTCCCCTTCGTGTCTATGAAGAGCCGTCCCCGGTGATCGATGGTGCATAAGAATACTTGCTTCGTATCGGTGACGCCATGCTTGCGCAATTCTTTTTTCAGCCAGAAGCGATTGCGTCCAAGCAACTGAAGATTTTCCTCCTGCACTTCCCCATCCATAACAAGCGGCACGGGCAAATCCTCAAACCGATAGCCCGGAGGAAATGATACTGGAGTTCCCTCAGCCTTACTACTCTTGGCTGAATGCGGCTGCTCCTGCTCCTTGCGGATAACAGACAGCTTGCCGTTCGTCTCCAGTACGGCAAACTCGACATCAGCCAGCCTGATCGCTTCTTTATCTCTCAGTTGCACCAGCAGATCGTCGAGGTTATATCGCTGCTTCTTCATCTCATCCCGATTCAGCTTGCCGTTCTCAATCATGATGCTGGGCTTGCCATCGAACAGCAATCTCAGCTTCCTGCTGCGCAGTGTCAACACCGCAAATCCGATCTGCAGCAGCATCAGCACTACGATGGGCAGCATCCCTTCTGTAACCGGACGTTGTGTATCTTCGATCATCAGGACGGCGATCTCCGCGATCATAACGGAGATGACCAGATCGAAGATCGTCAGCTTCCCGATCTCTCGCTTGCCCATAAGCCTCATCACAAGAAAGACGACAAAATAGGTCAGTATGGTCCGCAGAAAAATAGCCAGATGTTGTTCCCACACAGCACGCTCTCCCTCCGCCTCTTAACATAAGTGTGGATTAGTTTTGCCGCGCCGGTTAGCCTCCATGCAGCCAGCCGCGCTATGAAATACTGGAAACAAGCCGCCTGTACTATTTCTGCACGCTTGACCATATTCTGATAGCAAAGTGATAAAGGAGAGTTGATGGATGAACCTGATTAAAAAAACCACCCGTATTCACATTGCCTCGCCGCTCTTGTCCGGCATCTTGTACGCCTTCATCGGTCTGGGAGCCAGTATCTTCCTGCTGTCTCTACTGCTCCAGTTCAGCTCCATGCAGGAAACATCCCTTCCCAATCTGTCCTATGCGGCGCATGGCGTATGCAGCCTGGTAGGCGGAATCACTGCCGGGCGAAGGGCATCGCGGCGAGGCTGGTATCATGGAGGCCTCTGTGGAATGGTCTACGGTCTCGTCATTATGATGATTGGATTTTTGTCGCTTGACCTGTCATTAAGCTCGCACAGCCTTGCTCTGCTCAGCCTTGTGCTGGCTGCTGGAGCCGTCGGGGGAATGGCCGGCGTCAATACGAAGAAAGGTTGACAGGTCTAGACTTTCATCTGCGGGAGGAACAAAAGAAACCAAATATTGAATAATCTTTATGTTTTCTTTAGATTTATTCAATAGGTATCACGCCTCTCATATGCTATACTGTCAATTGCCAACGTTGTTGGCTTGCATCAAAGGAGGCGTGGAGTATGGTTTTATTTCATTCGATGGGATCTGTGACACTGTACACGGCTCTGGTAATTATGCTGCTGCTGTGGTACGGCACCAATAGCAGTCCGCTGCGAGTGGCATACGGGTTCGGCCGCAAGCTGTTCACCTCCCGCATGCATCTGTTGCATATTGCCTTGGTACTGATGATTCTGTTTTTTAACAAAATCGAGATGATGATTGAAAGCCGCATGACATATAACTACGACTTTACACCTCTCGTTCAATCCATCGAGCAAGGCTTTGTGGCCGGCGTTCAGTCGTTATTTGAGCACCCTGTCTTGACCGTTGTACTGGGGTTTATGTATATTGTTGTCTTTCAGGCGCTGCTGCTGACGTCGCTGGGCATCTATTCGTTTCAGGGCAATGATAGAATGTTCTATGCTACCTGCTACGCGATTATGATCAACTACTTGGTCGCAATCCCGTTCTACCTGTTCGTTCCTGTATCAGAGGTCTGGTCGTTTGATCCCAGTGTACGTTTTATTATGCTAGATATCTTCCCGTCGTTCGAATCATCGTACCGGGAGCTGTCCGGGCTGGATAATTGCTTCCCGAGCCTGCACACCTCGATTTCCGTTACGCTTGCGATGCTGGCATTGCGCTCGGGGAACAAGCGCTGGGCGTGGTTTGTGTCCATCAGCGCGGGAGCCATTATTTTTGCTATTTTCTACTTGGGGATTCATTGGCTAACCGACATGCTGGCTGGCACGGCTCTTGGATTATTCGCCTCGGCGGCTGGCATCAGACTGAGTGCCTACACGACCCGCGGCTTGCAGCCGACGACTGCGAAGATGCCGTCACGCTTGCACCAGCAGCCGCTCAGCAACAACGCCTCGCTTCAGCAGGCGCAACGCTCCACTGAAACCTGATTGCTGATCAAGCAAGGGATCATTCAACCGCCACTTTCCTGTTGGCGTGAATGATCCCTTTTTGCTATTCCTGTATATAGGGTTGTTGTTCGACCTCACGCCACATGACGGAGCTGTTCTCCGCTGCCGAAGATACAGCCTTTTCCGCTTGCTGCCCGCTTCTGACATGACTGCTCTGGTATTCCAGCGAGCGAATCCAGCGGCGAATATAACCGTTCATCGCTTCCGGCGCCTTGGTCGGCAATTGATGCTTCTCCTTGCCAAGCACGACGACGTCGCGGCGCTGAAGACCGTCTTCGAGCAGCTTGCGGTAACGCTTGAACCCTCGATCCTTGCTCCCATAGAGCAGCAGTACAGGCTGGCTGATGCGTCCCAGCCGATCTGTACAGCTATAGGATAGACTATACTTGTAATATTGGTGTATGTTGCGCTTGTTGCCTCTTCTGGCATCTCTCCACAGGTTCTGAAACGTTTTGTGCTGGTCGGCATTGCCCCAGGTGATACCCAGCATCAGAAGACCTAGAGCCGCCTTCCACCTGGATAAACCTACTGCCGCGCGAATACGCATTCGGAGCACCCAGTCACTGGTTTCCGGCATCGCACTAACCAGGATTGCACCCATGAACCGCTCCGGGTAGGTCAACAGCGTCTCCAGCACCACTGTACCGCCCGTAGAGTAACCGCATAGATAGGCCTTCTCCAGTCCGAGACGATCCATCAGTTGCCTTATGTCCTCAGCAATAAGCGGATAAGTCAACGGCGCATGCGAGCGACCGCTCTGCCCATGTCCGCGCACATCGAAGGTAATGACCTTGAACTCATCAGAAAGCTGAGCCTGCTGGTAGCGAAAATTTGCGCTGGTCAGCAATGGAGGATGAACGAACAGGATCGGCGTCCCCTCCCCCTTCACGGCATAATGCAGCACGGTTCCGTTTATATTGTCAAGCGGCATTGCGCTCATCTCCTTGCAGCAGGTATATGTTGTTGGTTAGGCTTGCTCCATCGCTCCTGTTAGTGTTGCCCTGCCGCTTGGGCCCGTATGCACTCGTTACTCCTTCATAAGCTGCCGCCCGACAGCACTATTTCTTCTGCTGCACATCCTCAAGACGAGGCAGCATATCACGCGCCCCTATCAATAGCTCTTCTTGAAACTGGTAAAATTGCTCCGGCTCGCTCAGTGTTCCATCCGCAAGCAGCTTCGCCCTTAGTTTACTGCTTAATATGGCCTCATAATAGGTTTCTCGGATCACATTGCTGTTCCAGAATTGCTCCTCCGAAAGTCCTGTAATCCGTATCCTGTTTTTCATAAATTCATAGGCGATCTCATCCCCCTGCTCCTCCGCTTGAAATTGTTCATAGATGTTCTTTTGCTCTGCAATGTAGTCCTCGACCTCCTGATCCTCTACCGTAATGCCCAACTCCAACGCTTTCTGCACCACCAGCTTTTCCTTCAGCAGATTGTCCAGCAATTGCTGGTCATTAGGGATTGCAGACGAGCTGTCTGTTACATGATGAAATAATTCAATATTCATCTTGTAGAATAGGAACTGTTCAGGAGTAATGGATAAGGAGTCAATACCCGACCGCCCCGCCTCCATATACATCCGCTGATTCACTTGAGCCCCGATGTCGTCAAATCCTCGCTCGATGGCTGCTTGATCGATGGTTTGCTTGGCTGTAGTCGTGTATGCAATCCAGAGCACTCCAGCAGCGATAATCCCCACACAACTCACGACGATGATCGATAACTTTCTCATATCCTCCTCCTCCTGATTTTTTACAAGAAGATACCATATATACGAATATTTATATATAGTTCTTTGTTCGCAAAATAAGTGCACACGCTACCGCCGCTCTGAGCAACGCTTCGTTTCGCGGAGAAAAATTCTAAAACACAAAAAAACAGCCTCCACACAAACGGATGGTTTGTGTACAGACTGCTTTGCAAGGTGTATTATTCAGCAGATTGCGTTAGCACATTGTTAACCGAGCTGCGGTCGAAGGTCAGCTTGGTTGCATCATTCACGCGCAGGACGACGATGTCATCCGTAATCTCGTGAATCGTGCCATGCAGACCGCCGATCGTTACAACCTTGTCACCCTTCTTCAGTTGGTTCAGCATCAGATTGCGCGTCTTCTGCTTCTTTTGCTGCGGACGAATCAGCAGGAAATAGAATACTGCAAACATCAGGATGAACGGCAGCAGCATCCCCCAGATGCTGCCTCCGGCAGCAGGTGCGTCAGTCGCTAGCCACATTGTCTCTCCCCCTCTCTAGAATCCTTTCTCATTATTGAAAAGGCCATACGCCGTGAAGAAATCATCGCGGAAATCAAGCAAGCGATCCTCCGCAATCGCCTGGCGCACGTCTCTCATGAGCTGTAGCAAAAAGTGTAGATTATGATACGTCGTCAAGCGAATGCCGAACGTTTCGTTGGCATGCAGAAGATGGCGAATATAGGCTCTGGAATAATTCTGGCACGTATAACAGCCGCACTTCGGATCAAGCGGGCCGAAATCCTCTGCATATTTGGCATTGCGCACGACGAGCCTGCCTGCGCTCGTCATCGTCGTCCCGTTACGGGCGATTCGGGTAGGCAAGACACAGTCAAACATATCAATGCCGCGAATCGAGCCTTCCAGCAACGCATCTGGCGAACCGACGCCCATCAGATAGCGTGGCTTGGCTGCCGGCAGCAGCGGAACCGTATAATCCAGCACCTCATACATGAGCGGCTTAGGCTCGCCTACGCTAAGCCCTCCAATAGCATACCCCGGGAAATCCATGGAAGTCAAATCTTGTGCGCTCTGCTTGCGCAAATCCTCATACATGCCGCCTTGAACGATCGCGAACAGCGCCTGTGTGTCCGGCTTGCGGTGCGATTCCAGACAGCGCTCCGCCCATCTCGTCGTTCTCTCCAGCGATTGCTTCACATAGCTGTGCTCCGCCGGATGGGGCGGGCATTCGTCGAAGGCCATCATAATGTCTGAGCCGAGCGAATTTTGAATCTCCATCGCCTTCTCCGGAGAGATGAACAGCTTATCTCCATTCAGATGAGAGCGGAATTGCACGCCCTCCTCTGTAATTTTGCGCATATTGCTCAGGCTGAACACCTGAAAGCCGCCGCTATCGGTCAGAATAGGCCGATCCCAGTTCATAAACCGATGCAAACCGCCGGCGCGCTCAATTAGCTCATGCCCCGGACGCAAAAACAGATGGTAGGTGTTGCCCAGAATAATATGCGCATCCATCTGCTTTAACTCCTCAGGACTCATCGTCTTGACAGTCGCCTGTGTGCCGACAGGCATGAACGCCGGCGTCTCCACAACGCCATGCGGCGTATGCACTCTGCCCAGACGGGCGCCGGATTGCTTGCACGTTTTGATCAATTCATATTTTATGGCCACAGTTCACTCTTCCAATCCTATTAGTAGATAAACATCGCATCGCCAAAGCTGAAAAATCTGTACTGCTCCTCCACAGCCTTGCTGTATGCCTGCATGACGAGCTCTCGACCTGCGAGTGCGCTCACCAGCATCACCAGCGTCGATTTGGGGAGATGAAAGTTCGTCACCAGCGCATCCACCAGCTTGAATTCATAGCCGGGATAGATAAATATATCGGTCCAGCCGCTGCATGCCTTGACCTGTCCATCCATGAAGCGACCTGCAACAGTCTCCAATGTGCGGCATGAGGTCGTCCCGACTGCCACGATGCGCCCGCCTCCCCGCTTCGTCTCCTGAATCAGCCTGGCATTCGCCTCATCGAGCTCATAATACTCCGAGTGCATCACATGATCCTCGATGCGCTCCGTGGACATCGGGCGGAACGTGCCCAGCCCTACATGAAGCGTCAGATAGGCGAGCTGAACCCCTTTACGCTGAAGCTCTTGCAGGAAGGGCTCTGTGAAGTGCAGCCCCGCCGTCGGGGCAGCCGCCGAGCCTTGCGCTCTTGCATACACCGTCTGATAACGATCCTTGTCCTCCAGACGCTCATGGATATAGGGTGGCAGCGGCATCTCGCCCAGCCGATCGAGCAGCTCCGTGAAGATGCCCTCATATTCGAAGCGGACGATCCGCGCCCCCATCTCCCCCTCTTGCTCCACAACCGCTGTCAGCAGCGGCTGCCCGTCCTCTCTCTCGCCGAATGCAATACGTGCGCCCAGCTTGAGCCGCTTGGCCGGCTTAGCCAGCGTCTCCCACCGATCATGCTCCAATTGCTTCAGCAGCAGCAGCTCGACACGCGCGCCGGTATCCGGCTTGATGCCAAGCAGCCGAGCGGGCAGCACCTTCGTATCATTCAACACGAGCAGATCCCCAGGCTGCAAATATTGTGCCAGGTCGGTAAAGCGACCGCTGGAGATGTTGCCTGTTCCACGTTCTACAGCCATCAGTCTGGATGCGGTTCGCTGCGCGAGCGGCGTCTGTGCAATCAATTGCTCGGGCAGCTCAAAATCAAACCAATCTACATTCATTGCAGGTGTCATTCCTTAACTATAGTGGTTTCTTTGTAATAGTATTGCAATATAGATTTGTAGTCATACCCCTGCTCGGCCAGTCCCTTGGCTCCGTACTGGGACATGCCCAATCCGTGCCCGTTGCCCTGCCCGATGAATCGGAATTGCGTATCCTTCGTCGCCGGGCGAATCGTTCCCGCGCCGTTCATCACATAGATCGTAGCACTGGACAGCGCCTTCGCCTGCCCGTCTGCTCCGAGCGCATACAGCGTCTCGGAGCCGGTGCGTTCACGGCTTGTGCTGCCGCTCTTCACCGCAATCCGTGCCGTCTCCTCCACCTCGAACTTCGTGCTTGGCAAGCCGCCAAGCGCCGAACGAAGCAGGTCAGGGTAACGCAGCTCCACCTTCTTGCCATTCACTAGGATGGACAGCACACGACCCGACTCTCCTCGCTTGTCCACCTTCAGCGACTGCACAGGCCCGCTAACAGGCGTCTGCACCCGCGACTTCAATGATTCGATCAGTTGAGCGGGTGTATACGGTCCTCTAATCCAGCGGTTCTCATTGGATTGCACGACCTTCTCCAAGACCACCACTTTCGTACCGCTATCGACCTTCGCGACCGGCTCCACCGACGTCTGCACGAGTGGAATCTGACGGACGTTGGTGCCGTTCTGCTTCACCCGCATCATCGCGCTGCCCGCAGCGGTCTTCGCACCGGTATCCTCGAGCAGATCCTCCCGAATGTATCCCACCTGCCCGCCGGGCAGCACAACACGGTACCAGGAGTATAATCCCTTCTCAGACGTCTCGTCCGGGCTCTTGATTGGCTGCAGATACGCTACAGCATTGCCCCAGACCTCCTTGCCCTCCGCTGTCATGCCGCCGGAGCTGGAGGAGTACACCGCCTCGATTACAGCGCCCTTGTATTTTACAACCTCGCCTGAGGTCGCATCAACCGCACGGATGGTCGATGGCGCCTCCCTAACGGTTCCATCGTAAGCCTGGCTTAGCACGCTGTCGACCACATGGGCAATCTGAAAGCCCATGCCTTGGTAGCGCGCATAGCTGCGCGCCGCCACTGCTTGTGCCTTGAGCGCCTCATCCGGCCAGGAAGGCGACATCTCCGCTCCAACGACCGAGTATAGATAATGATCCAGCGGCAGCTCATTGATGACCGCCAGCTTGCCATTGAACGCACTTAGCTCGAAGCTGCCGCGGTACGTCCGCTCGGATCGCTCCTTGAGCTTGATGGTGCCGCTGCTTGCTGTGCTCACCCAGACCTTGGCGCTATTACCCGCCAAGTAGAGCGGAGCCGGCTCGCCAGCCTTCTTGGACAGCGTATGGTCATCCTGAAGCTGTAGATAAGGAGTCGCCGCATCCGCAGCAGTCAGGTTGCTAAGCCCCGCCTTGTCCGCCTCGGTCTTGACCTGAGCCAGCGCAGCCTGATTAGCAGCAGCGCCCACATGAATATAGTAGCTCAGCTTGCCGCTGCCCGTCGGCTGCTTGAGCGCGATATAAGCATCGACCCCCGCACTGCCTGCCGCGGCCTGCTGCTTCTTCGCTTCCGCCAGCGTCGCGTAGGGCCCCGCCTCCAGATGAAGCGGCCCCGCTATCACAGACTTGCTCTGCCCAAGCAGCTTGCTTAATGTACTGTTGCTCTGCCACTTGCTAAGCGCCGCCTTCGCTGCCTCCTCAGACTCATAGGAGCCTTCCGTTACCTGATAGACGGTGTTGCCCAGCTTGCTAAGTGAGGTCAGCAGCACCGCGCTGGAGCTCTTCTGCGCCGCATTCAGCCAGCTCAGCGCCGTCTGAAAATCAGTCGTCTCTCCGAGCCGAACCTTGTAGTCATCCAGGGCAAAGCGAGCCTCCTGGCCAGCCCCCACAGACGTCCAGCTCTCCGGCCCGGCTGGCTGCCGCACGCCAATGGTCAGCGGCTGGCTGCCGCTAAGCGTCGCAGCGGCAAGCGTAGACGTTACCTTCCCCGGCAAATTAAGGTAGATCGCTACGCGCACATCATCGCCTGCAGCAGCCATCTGGCGCTCCGCTGGCCCAATTCCAAGCAACAGCGCACAGGCCGTTGCCAGTGCCACACTCGCTATCCATCTGCGCATGGTCATCTCTCCCTTTCCTCCAACGCTTCTACTCCGAATCGCTGCCACCTGGCTCGCTTGGCTCGCCCGGAACCGGCAGGCCAAGATGATGATAGGCTTGCGGAGTCACAACCCGACCGCGCGGCGTCCGCTGCAGGAAGCCAATCTGCATCAGGTACGGTTCATAGACATCCTCAATGGTCTGCCCTTCCTCTCCGATCGTAGCCGCTATCGTATCCAGCCCGACAGGCCCGCCGCGAAAGCTCGTGATCATCGCGCGCAGCATCTTGTGATCAATCTGATCCAGCCCCCGCGGGTCCACCTGGATCATCTCCAGCGCTGAGCTTGCCAGCTCGTTCGTAATAATTCCGTCGCCTCTCACCTGAGCGAAGTCCCGCACCCGCTTGAGCAGACGATTCGCAATCCGCGGCGTGCCCCTGGAGCGGAGCGCGATCTCCTCCGCGGCCTCTCCGATCATCTCCACACCCAATATATCGGCTGCACGCGAGACGATGAACGCCAGCTCCGGCACCGTATAAAATTCCAGGCGGCTCATCACCCCGAAGCGATCCCGCAGCGGCGCGGACAGCAGTCCGGCCCTTGTCGTCGCGCCGATCAGCGTGAACTTGGGCAGATCCAGCCGAACCGAGCGAGCGCTCGGCCCTTTGCCAATCATTATATCGAGCGCGAAATCCTCCATAGCAGGGTACAGCACTTCCTCCACTGTACGGTGCAGCCGGTGAATCTCGTCGATGAACAGCACGTCGCCCTCCTGCAGATTCGTCAGAATCGCCGCCAGATCTCCTGGACGCTCGATAGCTGGCCCGGAGGTTGTGCGCAGATTGACGCCCAGCTCGTTGGCGATAATATTGGACAGCGTCGTCTTGCCAAGTCCAGGCGGCCCATAGAGCAGCACATGATCCAGCGCTTCCTTGCGCAGCTTGGCCGCCTCGATATAGACCTTCAAATTTTCCTTCGCATGCGATTGCCCGATATATTCCGCCAGATAACGGGGGCGCAGGCTCAGCTCTACTGCCTGGTCTTCCATCATCAGATTGGCTGATATAATTCTCTCTTCCATACCGCCTCGCCTCCTGTCAGCCTTTGAACAGCCACTGCAGCGCCTTCTTCATCAGGACATCCACCGACTCCTCACCGGCTGCAGTGTCCTTAATGCCGTGCCACGCCCGATCCAGCTCCGCAGAGGTATAGCCAAGCGCTGCCAGCGCCTCCTTCGCCTCATCCCAGGCGAGGTGACCACTCTGCAGCTCGCTGCTCTCCGCGGAGAAGATCCCTCCATCCACAGGCAGCCCCGACAGCTCCAGCTTGTCCTTGAGATCGAGCACCATGCGCTGGGCGGTCTTCTTGCCGATACCCGGCAGCTTGGTCAGGAAGGCGAGGTTCTCCTGCTGAATCGCAGCAATGATCGTCTCCGGCTTGCCGCCTGCGAGGATGCCGAGCGCCACCTTGGGACCGATGCCGGACACCTCCAGCAGCTTGCGAAACAGCTTCTGCTCCTCACGGGTAGCGAAGCCGAATAGCTGGATGGCATCCTCCCGCACATGATGGTGAATATATAGGGTAACAGGCCCTTCCGTCCGCTGAAAATAATAGGGGTTCGGAGTGAACACCCGGTATCCGATATCGCGGACATCGACCACCACATAGTCCGTCTCCAGATGGACGACGGAGCCCTTAACAAAGTCGATCATGTGCCTTGCACCTCATTCATTTTATTGAGCAGCACAGCAGAGTGGGCGTGGCAGATCGCAATAGCGAGCGCATCCGCCACATCATCCGGCTTCGGTACCGCCGATAGCTTCAGAAACATCTTCACCATCTCCTGCACCTGCCGTTTCTCCGCCTTCCCATAGCCGACAACGGCCTGCTTCACCTGAAGCGGCGTATACTCCGCCACCGGTATGCCGCGCTGGGCGGCCGCCAGAATGATGACCCCCCGCGCTTGCCCGACCGCGAACGCCGTCGTGACATTGCGGTTGAAGAACAGCTTCTCCACCGCCATCGCATCGGGCTTATAGCGCTCCAGCAGCGCGCAAGCCGAGTCATAGATTTGGATGAGCCGCGTTTCCTGCGGGGTGTGCGCTTCCGTCTGAATCGCTCCGTACTGCACAGGCACCAGCTTGCTGCCTACCTTGTCGACAAACCCGAAGCCGGCTATCGCAATGCCCGGATCTATTCCTAATACCCGCACCGTGTTCTCTCCCATCTTCATACTGCCTATGTATCGCTAACTATCTATCGTTCATTATAGCATATGTTCGTAGTATGTTCGCACCTTCCTTTTCCGCTATCGATATGCGGGGGTAGAAGCCGGTGCCTCATAGAAAAAGCCGCATTGCTCTTCTTATCCGGGCAAGCTGTACTAGATCAGCTTACAAGATACCATACCGGAGAAGATGTTTCAATGCGGCATTTGTCACGTGCCAGGACTGCATACTTCACGCCCTCAGGGGCGGCTTGTACAGGCGGATACATATCCCCTCAGCGCTATGCTATCAAGCATAGCTCACCGGCTTGATAGGGAGGATACAGCTACATGTGAATTTATCTGCTGTCGCTGCTTGCTTGGGTTGCCCAATCGAGCGACAGACTGATATATTCATTCCAGAAATCCCATGTGTGGCCGCCAGGCGTCTCGTGATACACATGCGGAATCTGTTCCTTGGTCAGGAAATCCCGGAACTCGTGATTGACATCCAGCAGGAAATCCTCACTTCCACAGGCGAGATATAGCTGCGGAATTTCCGCCTGCTCTTGCTGTAGACGCCGGATGAGAGCCTCCGGGTCCTTATCGCTCCCGGTCACCTGCGTCAGATCGCCGAATACCCTTGTAAAATAATTGTAATCGGCGACACCGTCGGTATAGCCCGGTTCGGCATTGGCGATACGATAGGTGAGGATCGCCGAGGACAACGCAATAATTTTCCCGAAATGCCCGGCATACTTCAAGCCGTTGCGGATCGCCCCGAATCCGCCCATCGACAGGCCGCCGATCCACGTATCCTCACGCTGCTCGGACAGCGGGAACATGCGCCGTGTAAGCTGAACCAGCTCCCGACCGACGAATTCTCCATAGCGGGCTCGCTTGTCCTCGTCATCGACATAGAAATGGTTCTCTCCTGACGGCATAACCACGGCGATGCGATAGCGATCCGCCAGCTCTCGAATACGCGAATAATGGAGCCAATCCGTGTAGGTACCGGAGTAACCGTGCAGCAGATACAGCGTTCGCAGCTTCTCGCCGCTTGCCGCCGCATGGCCCGGTATCGGGGAATCGATCGGCAGCAGCACATTGAATGTCGTCTCCCTGGACAGACATAGGGAAAAGTAACTAACCTGAATAAGTGCCATCTTCGCAATGACCTCCTGCATTATTAGATTTCTTCCTGCATGACTCTAGGGCGTGTCTGAGAACAGACGGGTCGAGATGTTCTTGAACGGTTTTCAGACATGACCTAATCAAGTTTCTCTTCGATTGCCCCATTATCCTGCTACGATC
Organism: Paenibacillus sp. J5; assembly: GCF_054955055.1. NCBI lineage: Bacteria > Bacillati > Bacillota > Bacilli > Caryophanales > Paenibacillaceae > Paenibacillus > Paenibacillus sp. J5. The sequence continues at coordinate 396,558 of NZ_JBUEDD010000005.1, forward strand.
CAAAGTATGGGGCAATTTCCAGATAAGTAAGCTGTTATCATTCATCGTTCATATGTCGCTTGTTATGCCTCTCATTCGATAGTATACCGGATGAAAGCTCAGATGCTCATAGTGAATCTCTACATTCTGCTTATCGAACACGAAGAGACAGCGGTCATAATGCGGGGAGCCCTGCGGATAATGGTGCAGCACAAATGTCGCAGCATCCTGCCAGCCTCCCTTGGCATGGGATACGCCTCCTGCAGCAGCATGATTCATCTGCCAGTTGCCTAGCCCGCATATAAGCTGCTGCGAGCGTTGATCGCCTGCCCATTCCAGTATGCAGCGATTGTCTGAGAAGGTCAGTGCAATCTGCTTCAGCCCGAGCTCATTATCCTCCAGCTCATAGCAGCGGCGGCCTGTCCACCCCTCACTGCCCGTTCCACTGGGCGGCCCTAGCTCCAACGAGGCCAGCTTGGCGGCCAACCGCTGTCCATCTGCCGGATCCGTCACAGCCAAGAAACTCTTCTTCATGCTCATGGCAGGCAATAGATGCTCCCATACACCATCCAGAACCGCCTGCATATCGTTCAACCCGCCATGGATCGCCAGGACGGCATCGTATTCAGGCAGAATAATGCAGTATTGGCCAAATGCGCCATCCGCCCGAAAGGCTTGATGCCGGCACCTCCAAAACTGGTAGCCGTAGCCTTGCTCCCAGTCCAGTTGAACATTAGCGCCTGTCTGCTTGGCGCCCTTCCCATTATCAACCTGGCAGGCAGTCGCACGCTCAATCCACGCCCGCGGCACAAGCTGCTGCCCCTGCCATCTCCCCTTGCGCAGCAGCAGCTCGCCGAACCGGGCGACATCCTCGGTACGAAGCCACAGCCCCCAACCACCCGCAGCCACTCCTCCCGGCGCATGCTCCCAGCGCGGACGCTGTATGCCGAGCGGATCGAAGAGGCGGGTCTGTACATAATCTGCGAGCTTGCTGCCGCTTACCCGCTCAAGAATCGCTCCGAGCAAGTGGGACGCTCCACTATTGTACAGAAAGTGAGTGCCCGGCTCTGCTTCGATCGGCAGCTCCATAAAGCCGCGTATATCATCGCCATCCGTGCAATCCCCGATACGCGCCGTTGTCCTGCAGTCCATAAACGCCGGAGTGACGATGAACCGGGTCGTATCCTCCCGGTGTCCGGTAGTCATCGTCAGCAGATGCTTGATGGTCAGCCGATTGAACCTCTCGTTCATGCCTGGAGGACGAAGGTCAGAGAGGTAATCCAGCACTCTCCCCTCCTCTGCAATCAAGCCCTCCTGCACCGCCACTCCGATCGCCATGGAGGTGATGCTCTTCGTCAATGAATACACCGCGTGGGCATCCTGCGGCCCATAGGGCTTCCACCAGCCTTCGGCGATCCGATGGCCGTGGCGCAGCAGGATGAAGCCATGCAGCTCCAGCTTCTTCTGCTCCATATCTTCGATGAATTGCAGCACGCCTGCCGGGGCCACCCCCTGGAGCTCAGGGGTGCTGCGCGGTAATATAGCGGTCTTGCTCATAGCTCTTCCCTTCTTTCCTGCAATGCTGCGCCATACCCGTAATCATCCTGTCGTCTCCCTCTCGACCAGCTTCACCGGGAAGGTGCGCATCATGGGCACCTCCATCCCATCAAGCTGCCGAGCAACGAGCTCAATCGTATATTCGCCCATCTGTTGAATCGGCTGCTGGATCGTGGTCAATCGCGGTGAGAGGAGCGAGGCCAGCTCTACATCATCATACCCGATGAGCTTGATGTCCTCCGGTATGCGTCGATTCAGCCGATCGCAGGCCTGGATAACCTCCGCAGCAATCACATCACTGCTCGTGAAGATGCCATCCACCTGCGGATGCTCCTGCAAAAACCGGGCAATCTCCTCTCCGCCCCTGCCTGGAACAGACGAGTCCAGTTGCAGTTGCAGCGGCCTCAGCCCCACTTCAGCCCACTGCTCCTCGAATCCCTGTGCGCGTGCATTGGCGAGCAGCGCCTGATGATGGGGCCCACCGATGCCACGATAGACGAAGGCCACCTCACGGCAGCCCTTCTCCATGAGCAGTCTGGCGGCAAGCCTTCCTCCCATATGATTATCTGAGGTGACGATGGGAATATTCTCTGCCACCGTCCGGTCGAAGGACACAATCGGGAGATTCAGATGGAGGTAGTGCTTAATATTCAGAACCGAGCTGCCCATAATAATGGCATCCACCTGATTCTTCTTGAGCATATCAATATATTGCCGCTCCTTGGACACATCGCGGTGCGAATTGCAGAGCAACAGCTTATAGCCTCGTAGGTCGGCATAATATTCAAGATGGTACGTCAGCTCGCTGAAGAATGGGTGCGATACCGCTGGAATAATTAATCCAATCATGTTCGACTTTCTGCGAAACAGGGCGCGCGCCATTTCATTAGGCTGGTAATTCAATTCCTTTATCGCTTGCTGGACATTGTTTCTTGTCTTCTCACTAATATATCCTCGGTTATTCAGTACTCTTGATACGGTTGTGACCGAAACCCCCGCACGGGCGGCCACGTCTTCAATTTTCGGCATATCCTACCACCTTGTTTTTAAGCCAAGTATAAACCAGCCCATTCACTTTTTCAGCCCTTTACTTCAAGGCGCCCTGCGTCACACCTTTAATAATATGGTTTTGCAGCAGCAGATAGAGCACCAATACCGGGATGACCGTCATCACCAGCCCCGCCATTAACGGCCCATAGTCGACCGAATAGCTGGAGAAGAAGGAGTACGTAGACAGCGGCAACGTCTTATGCTCAGGAGACAGCAGCACAAGGCTCGGTAGCAGATAGTCATTCCATATCCAGAGTACATCCAGAACGATTAGCGTCATCATGACCGGCCTGAGCAGCGGCACGATAATTTGGAAGAAGGTTCTCAGGCGGGAGCTGCCTTCTATGAAGGCCGATTCCTCCAGCTCATACGGGATGCCTTTGATGAAGCCGTGAAAGGTGAAGACACCGAACGGGATGCCAAAGCCCATGTACATAAACAGCAGCGTTGACTTCATATTGAGCAGGCCCATATTGCCGTACAGCATGACCAGCGGGATCATCAGCACTTGGAATGGGAGCGTCATCGATGCGAGCATCAGGAAAAATAACACGCAGTTCACCTTCCACTTGAAGCGGACGAACAGATAGCCCGTCATGGAGGCGAACAACAGAATGAGCAGCACCGCAACGACCGTAATGAGCAAGGAATTCATGAAGGACTTCAGGAAGTTCATATTCTCATACGCATTCAGATAATTGTCCAGATTGAAGCTGGTCGGCAGCGCCAGCGGATTCTCCACAAAGTATTGCGTCTTCTTGAAGGAATTCATCATAACGAGCAGGAACGGAAATAGGAAAGCAAATAGCATGATGTAGAGTGCAGCCGACTTCAATGAGCCCGCATAGCGTTTCGAGCGCATTACGATTCGACCTCCATTCTCTTGAGCAGGTACGATTGTGTCAGAGCGATCAGGGCGACAACCGCAAACAGCACGATGGCCTCAGCCTGGCCGATGCCGTATTGATTGGATAAGAAGGCCTTCTGCACAATATGATACGATGCCAGCTCTGTCGAATTGAAGGGCCCCCCCTTAGTCAAGGACAGGTTAATATCATAGGTGAGAAACGAGCGCGACAGCGAGATAAAAATACAGATGACGACGGCGGAGACGGACAATGGCAGTATAATCTTCCGTATCATCGCCGATCGACTCGCACCATCGATACTCGCTGCCTCCAGCACATCATTAGGCACGCCCGAAAATCCCGCGATATAAATAATCATCAAATAGCCAGCGAGCTGCCAAGCCGTAGCAATGACGAGCGCCCAAAACGCCGTGTCGGTGTCCGTCAGCCAGGATGTTTCGAACCAGCTCCAGCCATAGGTTTGCCCCAGGTAGGGCAGCACCTGCGAGAACAGCATCTGCCATAAGTACCCCAGCACGATGCCGCCGATCAGATTCGGGGTAAAAAATCCGGTTCGCAGCCACTTCTCTCCCTTTAATCCGCTGGTCAGCGCAAGCGCGATGAAGAAGGCGACGACATTGGACAGCAGCACCGTACAGAACACATACTTGATGGTGAACCAGAGCTGCGTCCAGAAGGCTTGATCCTTCATGACCTCCGTGTAATTGGCCAGCCCGATTAATGTGCCATCGCCAGTACGCACATCCCAGTTCGTGAAGGTCAGGTAGACCCCAACCAGGAACGGAACCAGAACAACTGCGGCAAAGGCAAAGGTGGAGGGTCCTGCAAACAGCAGGAACGTTCCCGAATTTCTCCAAACCATTTTTTTATTCATATGCAAGCACCCTTTGCAGCCTTATTTGCACCCTTATCCATAACTGAAGGGCGAATGGCAACCACTCGCCCTTCCTTCTTAGTCGCTGTCCTCTGCCTGGCTTACTTGCCGGCGTAGGATTGCCAGTAAGCCTGTACCTCAGCGGCCAGTCCTTGGCGATCGAGCTTGCCAACCAGATATTTCTGCATCGAGGCTCCTGTCTTGGCCCAGTAATCTTGTGGGAAATAGTTGATCACGCCGATATTGATCACTTTGCCTTGATCGACATACTTCGCCAGAGCGTCGGAGATCATGTTATTGCCCGTGGCCTTGACATCCTTGTATGGGAGAGCAAGCCCCATATCAGTGACAATCGCCTTTTGTCCTTCCTCGCTCGTAACGAGCCATTCGATGAAGGCTTTAGCCGCTTCCTGCTGATCGGCAGAGGAGCCGGAATTATCAATCGCGAGCAGCTTCGGCTCACTATAGGCAACCTGCGTATTGCCAAAATCCGAGGGCTCATTGCTGATCGGCACAGGGATGATGCCGAATTCCTGATCACGTCCCTCCAGTGAGCCGATGACAGCCCAGGTCCAGTCGCCCATGAAGTAGAAGGCGGTCTCTCCCTTGGCAAAATCCGTGCTGTCCTTCGTGTAATCGGCGACCAGCGGGTCCTTCTGACGGGCATTATACTGCTTCAGCAAGTCAAATGTGTCCATCAAGCCGTTAAATTGCGGATTGTCCGTTAGTTGTGCCTCTCCACCCTTCAGCTTCTCCACAAATGCCCGATTTTCTTCGACATTGCTAGACTGCAGCGAGTAGGTCAGACCGAGATAGTGAGCGCCTAAGGACCAGTCGGCACCGTGCAGCATGACTGGTGTTTTGCCTGCTGCGGCAATCTTTTTGAACAGTGCTTCCAAATCATTGCGGGTCTGAATCGTCTGCGGATCGAACGGGCCGCCGATTGCCTCTTCTACGACACGCTTGTTATAGAGCAGACCATAGCCTTGAGCCGTCCACGGTATGCCCAGAAATTTGCCTTCCAGCAGCGCGCCGTCGACGGCTCCCGGCTTGGTTAATTGCTCATACTTGGACTTCTCGGACTCCAGGTCAAGGAATTTATCTTGGTATTGTACAATCGTTCCGGGATCGAGATTGGCTATCGTCGCCGGGTTCCCCGATGCCAGCAACGACTGGAACTTCTCAAGCTGTGCGCCGCCAATCGGCGTCGGGATCAGCTCGATGGTGACTTCAGGATGAAGGGAGTGATACGTTTCGAACAGCTTCTCGAACACCCCATTCACTTCGGCTGCCGTATTGAAAAAGGTCAACTTAACATTTTTGGCTGTCTGCTCTCCGGTACTGGTTCCGCCTTGCGGCTCTCCCCCGTTCGGATTCGCAACATTGCTCTTCGAGCATGCAGACAACACGCCCCCCAGCAGCAGCATTACACTCAAGGCCAGCACCATACTCTTGTTTAATTTCAATTGTGTCTCCCCCTTAAAGAATGAAATGAATGCGCCTTCATTACCATTATGATAACCGGTTGACATACTTTGTGTCAACCGGTTATCATGAATCATTTCTAGTCATGATGGGTTGAATTCATTACCCGCTTGCTGCGCGGCCCCCTCATTGCAAATTCGCTATAGGAGGACAGCATGCTATGGTATTCGTCCACATCACAGATCCGAATTCCTTTAGCCAATGCCTGCAGTTGTTCTTTGGGCAGACTGCTCTCCATATAGCTCATATCTAGCTGGAAGAAGGTACGCATCACTTTCTCATCAGCCGGAGGACCCTCAAACAGCGTGAAATTCCCCAGCTTGTCCAGACTAAAGAATACCTTGCCCTTGCAGTCCTCTGCCAAATCCTCAATCTTCTCCGTCAATATAGCCTCTTCTTGCCCTTTCAGTTGAATCGTCCAGTGGGGGTGCTCATCCAGCAGCTTCGTGATTGCAACGGCGCTCAGCTTTCCCAAAGCGCTGGCCTCCTCCCCGCACACATATTGCTTCCTTAGCACAACCTTTAACACGCCGTCATCACTCATTCGTGCAAGAGCGGCTCTGCCCTGCTGATGATATTCGTCTTCCTGTTGCGCGGCATGCAGCACGGTTGGCTGCGACATCAGAACAATAGGTGCTAAGAACAGAAGCAGCCCCAGTCCTCCCAATGCCCAAAGCGGCCTTCTTCCCTTGCGCAGCCGCCTTTTTAGCTTCTTCCACAAGTTGAACGCCAACATAACAGATGCTCCCTCCTGTTTTTGCTTGTAGCATCCCCCAGGTCAAGGGAGACTATGCGCAATTTGGGCAGCTTGCTTGCTGTCCCCTCTCCGCATAGTCTGTCATGACGAGTTTTAGAGCCATCCTTCATAGGATGGCCCTGCATTTATCTCGCTGTATTCAACGATCAGTTAGAATTTATCAATCATATACCAGAATAAGGGCAGCGGGAACCATCCTGCCGGCGCGTCAACTGCCATATAGCGACTGTGTTGCGTAAGCAATAGCGCCTGAGACTGCTGCTTATTCAGGACGGCCGCTCCTTGCTTGGCAGACCGCTCGACCGTCACGCCACTCGCATCTACTCGTGCAGTAACTGGCTGACCGTCCATGATTGCGGAGAATTCCCCATGAATAAGCCCTATGGTCTTCAATTTGAGTGTCAGATAAGCCTTCAATACATTGGCGAAATCCAGAATATGATACATATCTGAGGTCTCGATAACATAATCCTCCGCCAGGCTGCCAAGCGTCGCATTTAGAGCCATGTCATATTCCGGGGTACAGATAGAAATCCGCTCTGCTTTGCTATATCCCATATAAGCCTTAATCGTCCGTGCAATGTCTTCTGTGTTTTCCATCGCAAATTCAGATATTTCATCACCTGCTTTGTTAACGACCAGATACCCGATTAACTTATCTTTATCCAGAACGCCCAGCGCCTTTTGATGGAGGGTGTTGAAGATAAGGGGCATTTGCTGTACATTACGCTCAACATAAGCAGACCGCGCGGTGTTGATACGATGCGCAAAGGATTCTGCTCCTTCAACCTCAAATAACGCGGAGAAGCGTATTTCTGTGTCGTTCACATGTCCTAAGGCATGACGCACGTTCGCTCCTCCCACGAAATACTTGAACTTTACACCGCCAAGTGTGAAGCCGAAATACTCATATCTCTGTCGCTGGCCATATAATACGACCATATCATACGTATCCCGCAGCTCTTCAAGCCACATGTTCATAAGTACCTTCATATGTCCTTCGCCACGCGCACGGGGGTGAACCGATACGGTACCCAAATAGCAAGCTCGCAGCGTATCGTCACATACCGTCAGTGTCTCAGGAAAGACAGCCACCTGCGCTCGCAGTCTGCCTTTCTCATCCTCAGCAACCATATGCATCGCTGAAGTATCTACGTTTTTGTCATACGCCTTGGGCATTAAGGTTTCAAAATCAAAGTGAAAGGCATAGTTGGCTAGATCTATGTATTCCTCGCGTTCACTCGGTGTTGCCTTTCTGTATTTCATCATTTGCCCCTACCTTTCAATCTAGGGCGTGTCTGAACACTCTGAACGGATCAGATCTGGCCGAATTTTCGTTCCAGGCAAGGCGCTTTTTCGCAGGCGTACCGGGGGTACGTCAAGAAAAGGCAACGCAGCATGGGGCGAAAAGGCGGGGAGAGATGCCCTTGAACGGGTGTTCAGACACGACCTAATTGGATAACTCCCCTTCACACTATAATTCAACAAGCTGATTCATTAACCTTCTGTTTTACTTCTATAAAAAATGGGAAGCTAAGGTTAGCATATGTTGCGGAGACATGCCCATCGGTACCCTTCCATATAGCTCCAGCCCAGTTGAGGCTGTGGAGCGATCTCCTCCATATCCTTAGATAAGCCAGATAGCCCTGCAACGCATGAGGATATGCGCTACAGGGCTGATTCCCCCTTGAGTTTTTATCTCTGTAAAGTCATAATGGCAAGCTATCGATTAATCCAAGGCCTGTTTTTGCCGCGAGATTGCGACGATGTTCTTGTTGTGCTCTGTACCGTCACCTTTTTAGATGCCGGCTTGTTCTTGCGCTTGGCGGCCTGCGGCGACTTCACCTCTGCCTTGGCAGCAGTCTCCTCCGCTCTAAGCTTCTCTCCACAGCCGCATGGCTTCTTCATTTCCTTGCCCCCCGCATAATAGCCAGAAGGCTGCACATTGGCGGGTAGAGTCATCTGTGGTGCATCATTGCCCCATAACGGGGCGTTGTTGACGGAGGCTCCTCCCCATCCAACAGGCTGGTTCGAGGACATACTGCCCCAGCCCGCCTGCTGGTTCGGGGACATGTTGCCCCAGCCCGCCTGCTGGTTCGGGGACATGCTGCCCCAGTCTGCCTGCTGGTTCGGGGACATGCTGCCCCAGTCCGCCTGCTGGTTCGGGGACATGTTGCCCCAGTCCGCCTGCTGGTTCGGGGACATGTTGCCCCAGTCTGCCTGCTGGTTCGGGGACATGCTGCCCCAGCCCGCCTGCTGATTCAGGGACATGTTGCCCCAGTCTGCCTGCTGGTTTGGCGATCCATGTCCCCAACCCTCTACTGCCTGTGTGCCCTGAACATCCACCCCGGGGAACCCGGATGGCGCATTGCTGAGCATCGCTGGCATCGCAGACGCCCCATGTTCATAGCCGCCCACTTGGTATCCTGCCGGGGAGTGCCCTCCCGACTGCGCCTGCGGCATCGCTGCATAGCCACCATAGGGATTCATCCCATAAGGAGCATAGCCGCCCCATGGGTCAAGCTGAGGCAGAGCAGCATCATGAATGGGCGACATTGGCGTATTCCCATACAGATTAGAGGAAGAGTACGCATTCGGGCCATAGTACGCCGGTGCAACATTGACTGGTTGAAGTTGATTATGGGCTGCTTGCTGCAAAGGCATAGGATAGGCCTGGTAGGCGCCCATGTGAGGACTCTGCTGGACAGGAGATAGTTGCTGAGGCATTTGTGGCATCTGCGGCATGGCTGGAACAGAGAACGGCTGTAATACAGGCATCGCTTGGATGTCCTGCTGTTTGAACAGCGGCTGGCTCGGCTGCTTCTTGGCAAGCGGCTGTTCCTTCTCCTTCGGTTTCGCTGCCTCAGGCTTCACCACTGGCGGCGCTGGCTTCACCTCAGGCTTCGGCATCGGTGGCGCTGGCGGCTTCACCGTCTCAGGCTGGACAACCGGCGGCGCTGGCGGAGGAGTAACCGGCTTGGGGGCGGTAAGCTCCTTTTTGGGCATAGGTGCAATCTGTTCAGTAGATACCTTGCCCGCGGGAGAGACGTTCGATGGTGCATTCGGGGCCGTTGCACTGGGTTGCGCCAGGCCTGGCAGCATGGTACCCGAGTGGCTCTCCTTTGGAATATTGACGATCTCACCTACCGTAAGTACGTTTGGATTGCTAAGCTGCGGGTTGGCCTTGATCATATCGTTGAGTGGGATTCCCCAAGCCTTTGATAGCTTCCATAACGTATCACCCTCGACAACGACATGCTGGTGCATCATTTCTGTCTCATGAGGCTTGGGGGGAGCAGATGGAACCTTGACCTTCATACCCACATCGATGACATTCGGATTGGCAATATCTGGATTAAGCTTGATGACCTCATCCAGGGACACCCCATACTTCTGCGAGATGGTGTACAAGGACTCGCCCTGCTTGACAATATGGATTTTCACGCGGCATAAACCTCCTATCACGTTCTTGGGCTACGGGCTACGGATTGCTTAGACGCCCTCTGTAGACCACTAATCGTTACATCCTATGCACAACATGGGCCGATGTCCCCTCATATCGCAAAAAAAACCGCAGACAGATGTCTGCGGGAGAATAATAGAGCTTTCACTCGGGTTATTTCGCTGTTTAACGGTAAGAAAAGCTAGGATATGACCCCAAAATGCGAATCTGGTGGCCGATGGCCTCAATCTCGCTGAAAGCGGACTGCAGCAGCACCGCCTCCACCGGCATTTCAATATCGATATAGAAGTAGTAGTTGCCCAACCGCTTCTTCGTCGGCCGCGATTCGATCTTCGACAGGTTTATACGCCGCCAGGAGAACGCGGACAGCACTTGATGCAAAGCACCCGGATAATCTTCATTCAGGCTAACCAGAATACTGGTTTTGCGTTTATCTGAGCTTCTCGCTTCAAACGGCTTGGAGCCGACCAGCAAAAATCGGGTATAGTTATTGCTATGATCGGTGACCGACTCCCTCACGATATCAAGCCCATGCAGCCTGGCTCCCGAACGGGTACCGATTGCAGCCCAGCCTGCCCCGGGATTATCCTTCACCAGCCGGACGGCTTCGACCGTGCTGCTGACCTGCTCCAACTCGACATGCGGAAGAAAGGTGCGCAAGAACTGGCTGCACTGTGCCAGCGCCACCGGATGGCTCAGCACCTTAACGATTCGTTCACCGACAAGGCTTCCATCAGCTCCTTGCAGCTCGCTTCTGTGGCCGATCAAATTTTGCAGCGACGGGTAGACCCATTCCGCCTGAATCGGCAGCTCCACCTCGTGCACTAGCCAGTCCACATGCAGACTAACTGACCCTTCAATCGTATTCTCGATTGGAATGACACTGTAATCCGTCTTGCCGCCCGCAGTGGACAGAAATACGTCAGCAATCGGCTTGTAATAACGATAGTCCACTTCCGTCTCGCCAAATAAATACTGAGCCGCTTCATCCGATGTGCTGCCCTGTGGCAGCAATGCTACACTGATCATGCTTTAACTTCTCCTTTTATCCATTCCATCAGCGACACTCGCTCCGTTGGCTGCTCCAGCCAATCCACCTCCGGCCCGCTCAGGCATGGTGTCAGCCAGATCGAATCGGCCGCTACCCCTTCCTGTTCGAGCGTATTCAACAGAAAGCCTTGCAGCTCGTCCTTGCGGCTGCTGTCAGATTCGATCAGTGCCAGCAGGGTAGGCCCCGCTCCGCTGAGCGCCGTTGCGATCGCTCCATGCTCGACCGCCTCCTTCAATATCTTCGACATTCCCGGAATGAGTACTGCGCGGTACGGCTCATGCACCCGATCCTTCATCGCATGGCGGATCAGATCGAGCCGTCCAGTTGCAAGAGCCGCCACGAGGAGTGAGCTGTGGCTGATGTTATAGACGGTATCCTGCCTGCTGTACTGGTCTGGGAGCGCATGGCGGGCCTTCTCGGTAGACAACTGGAATTGCGGAATAGCCACCAGGACATCCAATCCAGGCGGTGGCTCCAGGCGAACATGGTCTGCCCGTTCTCCATCCCAAGCCGCGACGATGATGCCGCCGAATAATGAAGCGCCCACATTGTCCGGGTGCCCCTCCCATCGGGTAGCTAGCGTGAACAGCTTCTGCATAGATAGCGGTCTGCCTGCCAGTTCATTGGCAGCGATCAGTGCGCCAACGATTGCCGAAGCGCTGCTGCCCAGCCCTCTCGTCAACGGAATCTCGCTATACATGGCAATGTGCAGCTCCTGCTCAGGCAGTCCCGCCTCCTTGAATACGAGTTGCGCCACCTTATAGATCAGATTCGATTTGTCGCGCGGAATACCGTCCATGCCGCTTCCCAGAAGCTCGATGTGCGTGATGCCATCCACCGCGACAGACATATCAACCCAGGCGTACAGAGATAAAGCCATTCCAAGCGTATCGAAGCCTGGCCCCAGATTCGCCGTGCTGGCGGGCACCTTGACGATTACCCGGCGTTTGTCCATTTCACTTGCTCCCTCCACAAAATCATTGCCGCAATCGGAGGCTAGCGCTACCAGACTTCTCCCGCCTGAGCCTGCGCCCGCCACCCTATGCTTGCTGCATTCTTCATAGTCCATGATTCATGCTTAGTGCTGACAAAATCGTCGCCCAAGCTGCCTATCCTTCCACACGGTAGACGCTCTTCACTTGCCGGATGACATCCAGCGATTCAAATGCCCCCAGCACCTTGTTCATCGCCGCCTTATTCGCATCATGAGTAATGACGATAATCTCCGCCTCGGGATTCGACGGATTAGGCTGCTGCAGCACCGACTCCAGACTCACCTCATATTCGGCAAAAACCTGCGTGATGCGAGCCAGCACGCCAGCACGATCCTCAACGTCAAGCAACAGAAAATACTTGCTTACGATCTGCTCATCGCGTTTCAGCTTCTTCTCCTTGTAGGCTCTTGCTGCCTGACGGCCATTCACGCCGAGCCGCATATTCTGCACCACAGCAGCCAGGTCAGCGACGATCGAGGTTGCCGTAGGCAGCTCGCCCGCTCCTGGGCCATAGAACATCGTCTCGCCTACAGCCTCACCATAGACGTATACGGCATTGAATACGCCATTGACCGAGGCGATCGGATGGCTCTGCTTCACCATCGTCGGCTCCACCGTCACGCTAATATAGTCATCCTGGCTCTCGGCGATGCCCAGCAGCTTCAGCTCATACCCCAGACGCTTGGCATAGGCGATATCCTCGCTGCTGACCGCGGAGATGCCCTTGGTGCTTACATCCTCCAGCGCTACGTTGGTGCGGAAGCCTAAGGTCGACAGGATCGTCATCTTGCGCGCGGCATCCAGTCCCTCTACATCCGAGGTCGGATCGGCCTCGGCATAGCCTAGCTGCTGCGCCTCCTTGAGCACCGCCTGGTAGGAAGCTCCCTCCTGGCTCATCTTGCTCAGAATATAATTCGTTGTGCCGTTGACAATGCCCATAATCTTCGTGATGCGATCGGATGAGAAACCATCGATCAGAGTACGAATGATCGGGATGCCGCCCGCAACGCTGGCCTCATACAGCACATCGCAGCCGTTCTCCTCCGCCCGGAGCAGCAGCTCAGGGCCATGCAGCGCCATCAGGTCCTTATTGGCGGTGACAACATGCTTGCCACGGGCCAGAGCCTCCAGTATATAACCCTTCGTGTGGTCGATACCGCCCATAACCTCCACCACAACATCAATGTCGGGATTATGAATAATATCATACGGATCTTCTGTCAGCTTATCAGGGTGAATCGCGATGGACCGCGCTTTGCTGCGGTTCTGCACTAATATCTTCTCGATGACGATCGGTGAGCCCGTCCGGCTCCTCAGATCCTCCTGATGTCCTTCCACAATGCGTACAACACCTGTACCTACAGTTCCAAGCCCTAACAGCCCTACCTTTACCGGTTTCATCATCTCTCCTCCAGCCTCTATGAATCTAATTTATATGCTATCCCTGCCCAACTACCGAGGCGCGGCTCACTCCATCCTGAGCGCGAATCGCTGCCAATAGCTCGTTCACCGACCTGTCAAGCAAGCCGGTGTCGACAGAGATGACAACATTAGCCAGCCCTTGCAGTGGAATGCTCTGGTGGATCGTGAGCACATTACCTTCACAGCCCGCCACCAATCCGAGCACCTTCGACAGCACACCGGAGCGATGCTGCAGATCCATGGAGATCGTCACGATGCGCTCGCGCTCCAGCGGATTAAACACTGCAATGCCATCCTTGTATTTGTAAAAAGCACTGCGGCTTAGTCCCACCCGCTCCACTGCCTCATGAACGGTAGCAACCTCACCGCGCTGCAACATCTCCTTCACCTGGAGAGTCTTCAGAATGCCATCGGGCAATATATCCCCACGAACGACATAATAACGATCCGTCATCAATCGTCCTCCTACAAAAGACAAATGTTTACCTATAGTGGACATTATAACGCAGCAGCAGCCTTACCGCAATAGGCAGCTTTCGCGACAAGCCGATCGCCCGCACAGCAGACAGGCCGGCTGCATGAAGCAACCGGCCTGTAACCCCCACTCTATTCAAAAATATAGTCGCTGCCTTCAAAAAATTCAAATCCGAAATCCCCGATCCGCACCAGATCGCCGTCCTTAGCCCCGGCCTTGCGCAGCGCATTGTCCACACCCATCTTGCGCATAATGCGTGCAAAACGCATCACTTCGTCGTATGAGTTCAGATTGTTGCGATGAATAAACTTCTCAATGTTCTCGCTCTCTACCACATAGATGCCCTCGTCATAGCGAACGGTGAAGGAAGCCTCTTCATCCTTTTTGTTGAACTTGAATACTTTACGCTCTCCCGTCTCCTTCACTTCCTCGACGAGCGGCGCCTCAGGAATCGCATCCAGCATATCCGCTGCTTTATAGAGCAGCTCCTGTATCCCTTGCTTCGTCAAGGAAGAGACCGGCACGATCTGGTAGCTGTCGCCACCGGGATGCTCAGCCAACTGCTGCTTGAACAGCTCTAATAGCTCCTCGGCATCGGGCATATCCATCTTGTTCGCCGCAATGATCTGCGGACGCTCGGCCAGCTTCGGATTATATTTCTCCAGCTCCTCGTTAATTTTGAGCCAGTCCTCGAACGGATCACGCCCTTCAGATGCCGCCATATCCACGACATGAATAATGACCCGCGTCCGCTCGACATGACGCAAGAACTCATGCCCCAGACCGATGCCCTCATGCGCCCCCTCGATCAGCCCCGGCAGATCGGCCATGACGAAGCTGCGGCTATCGCCGACATCGACTACGCCAAGGTTAGGAGTCAGCGTAGTAAAGTGATAGGCTCCAATCTTAGGCCTCGCCGCTGAAACTACAGAGAGCATCGTTGATTTGCCGACACTCGGGAAGCCGACCAGGCCGACATCCGCCATCACCTTCAGCTCCATCGTAATCCAGCGCTCCTCGCCCTCTTCCCCATTTTCCGAGATGTAGGGAGCTGGATTGCTTGGCGTCGCGAAGCGAATATTGCCGCGTCCTCCGCGTCCACCCTTGGCGACGATCACCTCTTGACCGTGCCGGGTCAAGTCAGCGATAATCTCCTGTGAATCATCATCCACAAGAATCGTACCTGGCGGAATACGAACGACAAGATCATCCGCGCCCGCTCCATGCATCCCCTTAACCTTCCCCTTCTCGCCACGCGGCGCCTTAAAGTGCTTCTGGTAACGGAAATCCATCAAGGTACGCAGCCCCTCGTCCACCCGGAAGATGACATTGCCGCCACGTCCGCCATCACCACCTGCCGGACCGCCTTCCGGCACATATAGCTCTCTGCGGAAGGATATAAGCCCATCGCCGCCATTGCCGCCCTTAACGAATATCTTTGCCTTATCTACAAACATGATGTCCCTCCAATTCAGTTCGTTGCCGATGCCCATCCTTCCGGCAATTCTACTTCGCATATCAGATTGTTCCAAGCAGTGCCGTCATCCACTCGCCGCACCACTCCTTCATTCATAAGCCTGCTCCACTGACTCGCTGCCTCTTGGGACAGCGTCAACTCCCCATCATATTCAAATTCAAGCGTGACACCATCCTCATCCCTGCGAAGCACGACGCGCAATTGAACAGGATCGCCCTTCGTCGTCTCAGCATCATGCCGATATAGCTCCATCAGTCCGATAATGGTATGTGACAGCTTACTGGCATCCACAGGGAGCTGGCTAAGATTGACCTCTCCCTCCACCCTGACATCCGCATGGAATACGGAGCTGAACGTGCGGAGAGACTGGATATAGAATACAAGCGCAGGCTCACCCAACTTCGAATAGATGCTCTCCATCGCCATTCGATCCCGGATGCGTTCCACGAAATGCGATACCTTGTCAGGCTTGTTCATGCGTATGTATCCATATAAGACCTGAAGATCATTCATCCAGTCATGACGATGATGAGTTAAGGTTTTAATCGACATTTCCTGAGTTTCACGAATCTGCCTCGCCGCTTTCTCCGCTTGCTCTTTCCGGTCGAGCGAAATCACTACATAAGCTGCACCCGCAACCCAGAAGACGAACAGCAGCAGCGCCCACAAACGCTCCTCCCATATCCATATGGTTACCGCAGGAAGGATGACTGATACTGCGGCAATCGTTTTTAACGGATGTATGCAAATCATCTCCTATCGTAGCTTCAATGTAATAGCCACCAGCCTTTAACAGTATAGCACGCCATTACGCAAAGTTCATCTTAAAGCTGCAGGCTGCTCCAGTATGCCGCAGCATCCTTTTTCCCGTGTTCCACACACCCTCCTCAAGCGTAAAAATGGCGCAGCATCGAACCTGCGGTCGTAAGGCAAGCCCCAGCAATGTGTCACCATTAACGGCCGTCTGCGTTTTGACAAGCAAGCCATAATTGCCATAAAATAGAATAATACCATAAAATGAGTAGTTAATCGATAGTTGACAGCTAAAAAAATAACCCCGGCCCTTAACCGGACCGGGGAAAGCTCGTTATTAAACTTCGACTGCAGCAGCAACTGCTGCGGCTGGTACCGGATACACGCTCACTTTCTTGCGATCGCGGCCCCAACGTTCAAATTTAACAACACCTTCTACCATAGCGAACAATGTGTCATCTTTGCCGATGCCAACATTGTTGCCTGGATGGATCTTCGTACCGCGTTGGCGCACAAGAATGCTGCCAGCAGTTACGGTTTGTCCATCTGCACGCTTGGCTCCAAGGCGCTTGGATTGACTGTCCCGTCCGTTCTTTGTGGAACCTACACCTTTCTTGGATGCGAAAAGCTGAAGATTAAGCTGCAACATGGGTAACCCTCCCTTTCTACAAATAATGCTCGTGAATCTTCACGAAACGGCTGTAGGATTGCTGTATGCTATCCAGCATGACAACCATCGATTCAAGCAGGAGCTGTACCTTGGCATCCACGGAAGCGTCTGCTTCCTCAGGAACCTCGGAACTTAGCCACCCGTCCTTCATCGATGCAGGAAGCTGAACACCCGCCAAAGCTTCAACGGAATTAACAGCCCCAACCGATACGGCTGACACACCCGCACACACAATATCCTTGCCTTTATTCGCATAATTCGCATGCCCCTCAATAGAGAAACGCATAATTCTGCGATCCGGCTTACGCCGTGTAATATGAACCGATATCATAAGAATACCTCTTAGGCTTGGATCTTGCCAATCGTCACTTTCGTGTACGGTTGACGATGACCTTGCTTGCGACGGTAGTTCTTTTTCGCTTTGTATTTGTAAACGACGATCTTCTGACCTCTGCCATGCTTGTCGACAGTAGCGGTTACGCTTGCGCCAGCAACAACCGGAGTTCCAGTCACAAGACCTTCACCTTTGGATACTGCCAGTACACGATCAAAAGTTACACTGTCGCCTTCGTTCAGCTCGAGCTTCTCGATGTAAAGCACATCGCCCTCTTGAACTTTGTATTGCTTGCCGCCAGTTTCAATAATTGCGTACATAGTTGGTGCACCTCCTCATGTCTAAGACTCGCCTAATTACAGGTGGCAACGGCAGGTATGCCGCCACACTTCAACCTGATCGGAGCGGTTGTAGCACATGTATAGCCAAAAGCACTAGACACATACCTTGTGATTCTACCACATACGATATAGCTTTTCAAGAGGCATATCCATTTTTCCTGCAATGCTCTCCCGCCGTCCTCAGAGATGCTGCATCTCGCTTCAGTTCTTCTCAGACAGGCTCGGACAAGCCCGGACAAGCCGGTTCAGCAGCTATCTATGCCCGAACGGATTGCGCAGCACCTTCCCGCTCCCCTGACAAGCAGGGCATGTCTCATGCACTCGCCCTCCAGAGCTCTCCTTGCCCTTCTTGCGTGTCATCTCCAGCAGACCAAGCCTCGTCCAGCCGACAACATGGCTGCTCGTGCGGTCTTTGGCGGTTAGCTGCTCCATGCGTCGCTTGATCTGATCCCGATGCTCCTCCAGCTCCATGTCAATGAAGTCAATAATGATAATGCCGCCCGCCGCGCGCAGTCGCAGCAGTCTTGCTATCTCCGCCGCCGCCTCCATATTCGTCTGATATACCGTATCCTCCAGACCGACATGACCGGTAAATTTGCCTGTATTGACATCAATAACGGTCAGCGCCTCCGTCTGCTCCCATACAAGGTCTCCACCGCTGGGCAGCCGAATCCGTTTGCCGAAGGCCATCTCCAACTGCTGCTCGACTCCGAAGCGCTGGAACAGGTCTTCCCGACTGTCCGTCAGCTCAATTCGCTCCTGAAGCAGCGGCGCCATGACAGCCGCATGAGCAATCGCTTCCTTGTAGATATGGGGATCGCTGATCAGGATGCGATCCATATCCTCTGTCAGCCGATCTCGCACCATGCGCTGGACAATCCCTGCCTCTGCATGCAGCTCGGCAGGAGCAGCATCGCACGCCTCAGAGGCGTTCAGAATCTGCTGCCACAGGCCGCGTAGCTGTGACAGATCCTCCACCAGCTCTTCTGCGCTGGATTCCTTCGCTACTGTACGCAATATCAGCCCCTCTTCGCGCATACGCAGCTCCTCAGCCAGCCTCCTGAGCCGTTCACGCTCCTGCTCGGTGCCGATCTTCTTCGATACACCGACATAGCCTGCAGCAGGCATATAGACGAGGTAGCGTCCGGGCAGCGAGTAATGGGTTGTAACCCGGGCCCCTTTAGCGCCCGCTGCTTCCTTGGATACCTGCACCAGCAGCGTCTGTCCTGGCTTAATCAGGCTCGTTATCGGCGGCTTCTCTGCCGGCTGCTGCTCCAGATGAGGCGGCAGCAGATCATCTATATAGAGAAACGCGTTTTTGCCTTGCCCAATATCGACGAAGGCTGCCTGCATGCCAGGCAGCACATTGACCACCCGCCCCAAATAAATGTTGCCGACAAGCTGTCTCTCCGCAGCCTGCTCCATATCATAATCAATCAAGCACCCATCCTCCAGCACCGCGGTGCGGATAAGCCGCTGCATGCTCTGTATCAGCATTTGCTTCATCAGCCGATCACCTGCTTCCTGATCATCTGATTCCATTTTACCTAAAAAGCTCGCCGACTGCACTTCCTGGTTTTCCGCTAACCAGATAGCGCTGCACCACCATCTCCTCTGGCACCACATGAACAGGCGCTCCTCTCCCACCTCGAACCATAATCAGATGATAGCGACCCTTGATAAGCTGCCGCAGCGTCGTTTGAAGCGTATGATGGGCCATGACAATAATCGGCGATGTCCGCTCGTCTTCCCCTCTGCTCTTGTGTGCGGTACTGCCGCGATGCATGAGAAACCGCACAAATACATACGGAATATTGCGGTAATAACTCCAGTTCGAGGCCAATAGAAACAGACCGATCGCCAGCGCGTTAATTCGAATGCCTGCGTGCTCCTCAGGCGGAATGAGCGAATAGACCATCACGGCTGCACTCGCCAGCAGCGACAGACGCGCTCCCCATACAAGGGTGCGGTGATATGGAAAATAGCAGCTCATCCAGGCAAGCACCAGCCTCCCTCCGTCAAGAGGCAATATCGGCAGCAGATTAAATAGGCCAATCATCAGATTTGCCTGAATAAGATGGGTTGCCCACTCTGGAGAGAGAAGCCCCCACTGCCCGAACAGCCAGGCAAAGACCCCCATCCAGACGTTCTGCAGCGGGCCTGCAATCGCTACGACCATCTCCTCACGGGCCGGCAAGTATCCCGCCTCCTCAGTCTCTGCCACACCGCCGAAGGGCAGCAGCTTGACCTCGCGGATCGTCCACCCGAAGCCCAGCGCTGCAAACACATGGCCTAACTCGTGAACAAGGACGATAACGAACAACGTCAGCAGCTCAAGAAAATAGCCCGTTACGACCGAACCGATCATGATGAGTACAAACAAGGGGTGCACCGTCCAACGTATCTTCAGCAGCTTAGCCAAGTGGAACCACATCCGCAGGATCAACATATTGCTCATCTTCCTTCACCGAGAAGAACAGCAGGCTGGGACTATGTCCAGCGGCAGGCTGTAGACGGCCAATCTCGTCACCACCCTCTACCCAGTCATTTTGTGCCACGGTCGTTTCCTTCAGCTTGCTGTAGATGGTTAGCCGCTTGCCTCCATGCTGGATGACGACGGTCTTCCCCGACGCATCCCCGGAGACGAGCAGCACGCGCCCGGTCTGCATCGCACGAACCGCCTGTCCGTCCGCAGCCGCAATCTCCACTCCGTTCAGCAGCTCTGCAAAACTGCGCACAATCGCTCCGTCAACAACCGGAGCGACGACCTTCTCCTTGAGCGTGCCGCTTACCTTCTCCGCGGGCGGCTGCCGCTCGCTGAAGATCGGGATGAACGCTGGCGAACCGCTGAAGGTGTTCTCATACCAGACAGCTACCGCCTCGAAATTCATATCCTCTGTGAGCGCTTCTCGCACCACCTGCTGCCCCTCCAGCGCCCATGGCTCGTCCAGATGAAACATTCCCCATATTCCCGCGAACATCAGGCAACTCAGCAGCAGCTTCATCATAAGCTCCTTACGCAACAGCCCCCTATCCGGCCCTGGCTGACGCGGCGGCGCTTCTCCGCCGGCTGCCAGCATCACATTGCCGGACGGCAGTTGCTCCCACTCCCGCCAGCTTCCCCGCTTGCGCTTCCACATCTGCTCCGGGTCGGCGTCCGTTAGTGCGCGGCGCTCTGGCGGATGGTCCTCCTGAAGCGTCGAGGTCACCCGCTTAAGCTGGTAGCTGTTAGCTTCCACATCAACATGCCCGCTCGCTTCTCCTCGGCTGTCAGGCTGCGGCTCTTGCACCTGAACAGGAGTACGCGAGCTATACCGCTGCGATTGCTCCTGAATTTTACGAATTTTCTCCTGGCGGCGCTGTCTGATCGCATCCTTGATTTCCATCGCTCTAGCCCCCTACTCTATGCTTTGAAAGCTTGTCAACCTATATGTATGATAGAAGGGGCTTGATTATGAAGGATAACGGGAGTAAGAGACATGCGGGAGAATGAGGGCGAAAAAAATAGTCCCTTTTCCCCTTGTTATCAAGAAGAAAACAGGACTATCGATATGCATTGCAAAGATATACGTCTTTCTGCTCTGGCTGCGAAGAGCCTTTCATTTTACACCGCCAGCTCATATTTCTCCTGATGTGCCTTAATGCTGAACACAACACCGATACAGAGCATATTCAGCAGCAGCGAGGTGCCGCCATAGCTGATGAACGGCAGCGTAATACCCGTAATCGGCATCAAGCCGATCATCATCCCGATGTTCTGGAATATCTGGAACACGAACATGGAGACGATACCGATAATAATATACGCCCCGCGCCGATCATAACACTGAAAGGCAATAATGATCATCCTGTATATTAATAAGAAATATAGCAGCAGCAGCACCGCCGCACCCTGGAAGCCGAACTCCTCGCCGATGACGACGAAGATCGAATCGGAATACGGATACGGAATCAAGCCGCGTGTCTTCGATTGCCCCTGCAGATACCCATCCCCGGTCAACCCCCCTGAGCCGATCGCTGCTTTGGAATTTTCGGATTGATGCTTGGCGTCATCGCTAGCATTTTCCGGGTTAATGAACGTATTGATGCGCTGATACCAGTGTACTTTCTTATTCTCGACCAAGTATTGCTTGATTTCGTCATTAAATGTGTTGAACAGACTCACAAACAGCACCAGCGAGCCAATGACGATCGCAAGCCCAATCAGCACATGGGTGTACTTCACATTGCCGATCCATAGCATGCCCAGGACGATAAAAAGATAGATAATCGCATTGCCAAGGTCAGGCTGGATCATGACAAGCATGAAAGGCAGAAAGGAGACCGCAAATATCGGGACAATATCCGTCGTTAATGTGAGTGGCTCTCCATTTCGCCGTCCGATCACTGCCGCCAACGTAAAGATCAGCAAAATTTTCATAAATTCGGCTGGCTGAAATAATAGAGATTCCGTGATGCGGAACCAGCTCTTGGCTCCATTGATTTCTGCACCGAACAAGTACACCCCGATCAGTAGCGCAATACCGACAGCGTACAGATAGACCCAGCCTTTAAGCAGCAGCCGATAATCGAAGAAGACCGACCCGATCGCCGCCACAAAACCAACACCGAAGAAAAATAAGGTCTTCCAATCGTAATTCTCATATCGGCTGCCAAATCCGATCGTTGCGCTGCGAACGACGAAGAAGCTAATAATCATGAGCAGAATAAGAATGATTATAATACCCCAGTCGAGTCTTTTAAGTTTATTCAGCACTTCTCCCTCATCCTATTCCAAGAAACTTTCGGAACCGCTTGAATACTCCGCTCTTGTCCTCAAGCGACATAAGTGGAACCATGTCCCCCAATATCCGCCTGGCAATATTCCTGTAGGCAATCGCCGCCTTCGAGGTGGGATCGATTACCGTCGGTTCGCCAGTGTTCGATGCCTTAATCACCTTCTCGTCATCCGGTACGACGCCAACCAGATCAATCGCCAGCACTTGGCAGATTTCGTCAATATCCAGCATCTCGCCGCTCTTGACCATCGTCTGGCGAATCCGGTTAATGATCAGCTTGGTGGAGAGCTGGGATTGCTCTAACAGGCCAATCACGCGATCCGCATCGCGTACTGCGGCGTTCTCCGGCGTTGTCACGACAATAGCCCGGTCCGCTCCGGCAACCGCATTGCGGAAGCCTTGCTCGATTCCCGCCGGACAATCGATAATGACATAATCGAAATCCTGCTTCAGCTCCAGCACAATCTCCTTCACCTGTTCAGGAGTGATGGCATGCTTATCCTTGGTCTGAGCGGCCGGCAGCATGTACAGCTCATCGAACCGCTTATCCTTGACCAGCGCCTGAGCCAACCGGCATCTACCCTCTGCTACATCAATAAGATCATAGATGATCCGGTTCTCCAGCCCCATGACGACATCCAGATTGCGCAGGCCTATATCTGTATCCACCATGCACACTTTTTTGCCCAATAGAGCAAGCGCCGTTCCGACATTGGCGGAGGTGGTCGTTTTGCCCACCCCGCCTTTTCCTGATGTAATTACTATCGCGTCTCCCATGCCCTACACTCCTTTAAACACGATCGGATCTTTGCGTAAACGGTATAATTGCGTAATTTTATCAATCTGCATCTGGCCAGATTCCAGAAAAGCAAATTCCATCGCGGCATCGCCGGACATCCATTCATCGGGAGGACGGCTTATTACCTCTGCAATTCTAAGTTGTGTGGGCCTCAATAAAGAAGAAGCAATAATAACATCCTGCCGTCCGTTCACTCCCGCATGTGCCATTCCCCGCAGCGCCCCCAGCACATAGATATCTCCTGTGCAATATAGCGCTCCACCCGGATTGACATCGCCCATAAGCAGAAGATTGCCGTCATGCTCAAAGGTCTGGCCGGAACGAATTATTCCTGTAACAATTTTGAACTGCTCCGGAACCAGTGCTGTTCGTTCCGATTCAGGCTGTATCGATTCAATCGACTGAACAAGCAGGTTTCCACGCTGGCGGATAATTGTTCTGATCTGCTCCTTCTGTTCATCTGTCACCTGGCGCTTGCCAAGCTTGACATGAATATGGATGAGCGGACCAGTCAATACTTGCTGGTGGGTTTTTTCCAATTTTACACGGAGCTCGTCAAGCAATGCTGGAAATTCGCACTGGTCATCGAGCAGGAAGAGCAGCCCTTCCTTAACCCCTTTTATGATGATATGCTGCTTCTCCGCCACGAATATCCCACCTCCACCTTAAACAATTCTTTTCCCGCCCCAAGGAATCCTGCTTTTGCGCATTTTTTTATCAGATCAGCGAATGGTTGGCATCTCCGAAGACTCCTCGCGGCTCTTGCGGGGAAAGGCTTGCTCGAACCAGCGCCTGGCCGGGACATAACAGGCCAAAGCGAACAGCAACTGCAAAAACAGACTCGGAAGAATATGATGAGATAACGCCCAGACATACGGCTGGCTATTGATCTTAAACACGGTGTAGATCATAAAAGTGAGCGTATCGAGCAGCAGACAGCCCATACCAATCACGGAGATGGCCGTTAGCATCGGCACCCGCTTGAATTCCAGCATCAGCCCGATCAGATAGCCGCACAGCCCCATCGTGAACGAGTGAACGCCAAGCAGATGACCGTAATACACAATATCCTGCAGCATGCCAAACGCAATGCCCAGCAATAGCGCCACATGTCTGCCAGCGTATAGCGAAGAGAATAGCACAAACACAAATACAAAATGCGGAACGACACGGTGCACCCATTCAATCGGCACCAGCCAGTTCATGAGCGTGCCTTCTACAAGGAACAGCACGAACATGATCAGGATGATCCAATGAATCCTCATTCCCCCAGCTCCTCATATTCGAAGTCAGGCACCTGAACAACCATGACCTCCCTCAACTTGTCAAAGTTGGCGGACGGTTGAATATATGCCGTGTACGTCAACCCATAGTCGCCGACCTGCTTGGAGATGACCTTGCCGACCTCGATACCTTGCGGGAACACCGATCCCAAACCGGAGGTAATCACCGTATCCCCTTCCTGGAGTGGATCATCCTCACTGATTCTCGTCATCAGCAATTGACCGGTTTCACTGTCATAGCTCTCGATAATACCGAATGACTCCTTGCCGCTGACGGTCGCCGATATTTTCTTCGCACCGGCAATCGACTGGGCGTTCAACTCTGTAATCGGCATGACTGTCGATGTAATCGGGGAAACCTCGCTGACCAGCCCGATCAGTCCAGCGACCGTCATCACCGCCATATTTTTGCGTATCCCGTGCTTGGAGCCCAGATTGATCTTGATCGTCTTGTTATAGACGTCAGGACTTGCAGCAATCACCTGCGCAATAACATACTTATAATTATTGATTTGTTCCTGCTCTCTAGTGAAATGAAGATATTTCTTCAAGGTTTCATTCTCAGACTTCAAATAATTGTATGTACTGCGGTCTCTCGCATACCGTGCCACAGTCGTCCGCAGCTCCTCATTCTCCTCATAGAGCTGACGCATCGTGCGAATATCCTCAAACAAGCCCGCCATATAGCCAGCGGGCTTGTAAAGCCAGGATTGCAAAAGCGCCACAGAATCGTTGACAAATTTTTCAGGCCAGGATAAGTCCTTGCGGTCGCTCAGAGAGAAGCCCATGACGGCGACGAACAGGATCAGCCCGATCAACAACAAGAACAATCTTTTATTACGTAAAAACTTAAACAGTTGAATCACCCGCCCACTTCTTCATCCATTTCCCCTTTTTCGTCTCCGCGGCAGCCCTGATTCGAATTGGGCAACATGACAAACAACGCCGCCAAGCAATGATTGGCGGCACCATGCTATCTTTTGAACCTGGATGAGCCGCCTCTCGATTTAAACATGTGAATATTCTCCAATGCACGCCCTGTTCCGATCGCTACGCAATCGAGCGGGTTCTCGGCGACGATGACCGGCATGCCGGTCTCGGAAGCCAGCAGCTTGTCCAGATTGCGCAGCAAGCCGCCACCGCCTGTAAGCACAATTCCCCGATCCATAATATCGGCCGACAGCTCTGGCGGACATTTCTCCAGCGTCACCTTCACCGCTTCTACGATCGCATTCACCGTATCTGTCAACGCTCCGGTAATCTCATCTGAAGTTATCGAGATCGTCTTCGGCAGACCACTCACCAGATCGCGGCCACGTATATCCATCGTCTCGTTCTTATCGGTCTGCTGCGCGGAGCCGATCTCCATCTTCAACTGCTCCGCCGTCCGCTCGCCGATCAGCAGATTGTACGTCCGCTTGATATATTGAATAACTGCCTCATCCATCTCGTCACCGGCTACACGGATCGAACGGCTCGTAACGATCCCGCCAAGCGAGATAACGGCCACTTCCGTCGTGCCGCCGCCAATATCGACCACCATGCTGCCTGTAGGCTCCCATACCGGCAGATCAGCGCCAATCGCTGCTGCGAATGGCTCCTCGATCGTATAGGCCTCGCGTGCCCCAGCCTGCTTGGTCGCATCCTCAACCGCTCGCTTCTCTACAGCCGTAATGCCTGATGGCACGCAGACCATGACATTAGGATGCTTGGGGAACAGCGAGCGCTGCTTTTGCGCCTGCCTGATAAAATATTTAATCATGGTGGCTGTCGTCTCAAAGTCGGCAATGACGCCGTCCTTCATCGGTCTAACGGCACGAATGTTGCCAGGCGTGCGACCGATCATCTTCTTGGCATCCTCGCCGACCGCTTCAATTGTTTTTGTATCTGTACGGAGAGCCACAACGGAAGGCTCCCTCACAACGATGCCCTTGCCTTTCACAAAAACAAGTGTATTGGCTGTGCCCAAATCAATGCCCAGATCCTTTGTAAAACCACCAAACATGTTAATCTTCCTTTCTGTCATTACGACAACACTTCTTATTATATTACATTAAACCTTGCTCCTTCAAACTTACATATTGAAGATCGCCGATTACAATATGATCAAGGACATCAATACCGACTAACTCTCCTGCTTCGACCAGCCTTCTGGTTAGCTGAATATCTTCAGGGCTGGGGGCAGGGTTGCCGCTAGGGTGGTTATGAACACAAATCACGGATGCGCTGCTGCACTTGATCGCCGCCCTGAACACCTCTCTAGGATGAACAAGAGAAGCATTCAGCGTGCCGACAGACAGCGTCTCCTCCGCAATAATGCGATTTTTTGTATCGAGGAACAGGCAGACGAAATGTTCTTTTTTCAAATAACGAAGCTGCTCCATCATGTAGTCAGCGGCATCCTTGGGGCTGCGCACGGCAGGGCGCTCCTGTATCGCGCTGCGCGACAGCCTCTGGCCTAGCTCAATGCCAGCCTTGATCTGCAGCGCCTTCGCTGTACCGATCCCTTTGATCCGGGTCAGCTCCTCCACACTCATATCGACCAGATTATGCAAGCTTCTGCATTCGCTCAATATCCGGCTGGCAAGATGGACTGCCGACTCCTCTCTAGTGCCTGTCCGCAGCAGGATCGCCAGCAGCTCCGCATGGCTGAGCACTGACGCGCCGTGACGTGCCATACGCTCTCTCGGGCGCTCCTCGCTTGGTAAATCGCGCAATACAAGTGGTCGTGAAGACATCCTTGATTCCCGCCTTCCCATAGCAATTCGATTAGATCACATCAATCCCAAAATCTCCAAGCAGATCTGATAGCAGCGACAGTGACATCCCTACGACATTGAAATAACACCCATCAATCCGGTCTACAAATGACGCTCCTAGACCTTGAATGGCATACGCGCCAGCCTTGTCCATCGGTTCCCCTGACGCGACATACCGCCCAATTCGCGCGGAATCGAGCGGCTTCATGTGAACCCGTGTCACTCTATGCGCGACCCGTTCGCGCGTGTTCCATCTATCTATACAAGCAATTGCACTATATACTTCATGTACGTTGCCTTGCAGCTCATTAAGCATGCGTCTGGCTTCATCCGTATCCGCCGGCTTGCCAAGCACCTGACCCTTCAGCACGACAATGGTGTCTGCACCAATGATCAGATGATTCTCGTCTGCGCCTGCCACATCACCCAGTTGCTCCCTGACAGCTCTGGCCTTGCGCAGCGAGAGCTCCTCTACGATGCGAGCGGGCTCCCAATGCTGCGGCGTCCCCTCATCCACCTCCGAAGCCATAATCTGGATCGGAAGGGCAATATTCAGGGATTGGAGCAGCGCCTGGCGACGCGGTGAAGAAGAAGCAAGAACGATGCTGTGCAGCGCATAGTGTTGCTGTTGCACCTCGCAGCCATCTCCTTTGCCAATGTGAAGAACGGAATCGATCATCCTGTTCGTTCGCTTACATTTTGCGATATAGCCAAATCGCCGCAGCCGCCGTCAATATGCTAAGCAGACTGACCTCCAGCCTTAGCGTCAGGTCATAGCTGAGAACGATCAGATCCGCAGCCGGAGACCAGCTCAGATCGTTCGTCCGCGTCAGAAAAGAAAGACCTGGAACAGCTTGCAGCCACTGCGCAAGCAGCGAGCCGCCGATCAATCCAAGTCCGATAAACAGCAGAAGCAGCCAACCGTTTTTTTTCATCTTCTAACTTCCCTCGCCATTTTTTGACACCTGAACTTTATTATACGTTGCTTAGAGAGCTATTACAATGTGAGAATACTCCCAATCCATTCTTTTTGCTCCAGCACCGCCTCCATCAGCTCACTCTGTGCTGCTAGCAGATAGGAGCGGGACGGATTTTTGTTATATTGTGCAATGGCTGAAATAATGGACTGCATCGACTGTGCCAATTGATTGACTGCATCCTTATCCTTAGCAGAAAGTGACGGCTGAAGCTGCGAGACGGAACGGGTCCATTGCTGATACGCGCTTTGATAGCTAGCCTCCCCGATCTTGCCTGGCTCGGTCTGTAAGAGCTGCCCCACCACTGCTTGATTCAAGGCGGCTATAGCCGTATCGGTATCCAGCAGGAATTGCTCCAGCAGCGCGCCATCCCCGGCAAAGCTGACAGCGCCCAGCGCGGGTACGGTAACCTTGGTAATATAGATCTCCAGCCCTTCCAGTTGCGCGCTCAGCGCCTCAGCCTCTGACTTGGACTTCGCCATGCCGGCATAGACATGGAACTTGTCCCCGGTGCTAGCCGCTGCCGCTGCACTGACCTGATCCAACTGCGACAGTGCAGTCTGCTTTCCTTCCTCGTTGCTGAATACGCCGAATTGCAGCATATAGTATTCGCTCGCCGGTACATTTACTTGCACCTTAGTCGTTGTTACCGCACTGTCCGCCGCTGTGCTGTCATCTTGCGGCATGGCAGCCGTCCCGGAAGCGTCGGCAGCATCCGTTATGGATGCTACAGGCGGAACCGTTCGACTCTCCAGTCCCCCAGGCACACTCGGATCATCGGTATAGCTAGTGAACAAGGATAATATGAAATAGCCGAACAACGCCCCGGTCGCAATCGCCAATACAACCGATGCGCCTGCCTTGAACCAGGAGGGACTCTTATCCGAATGGCGTACTCTATGAGCCGACGGCTTGTCCTGATCCATATCAATGATGATCGGACGGGACCTGCTGAACCCGGCCACTCTGCCAGAGGCTAAGCCGCCCTGGACACGCGGCGCCTGCTGCTCCTTGCTCAGCTCTCCCAGCTCCACATAAGCATCTGCAGGCACTGTACGTTCATTTGCCGCTTGACCCGCATTGCGAATCAACTGCTCCAGCTTCTGCGGACTGCTCTCTGATTCCCTCGCAGGAGCTTGTACAACAGGTGAAGTCCATGAATCCATTGCCACTGCAGGCCGTTCCTCCGCCTCAAGCCCATCCTGCTCAAGCCGGGCGGCTCCCTGCCCATCCTTCATAATCGGGATTTCGGTTCGCTCCTTGTTGTTCTGTCCGTTATTCATCCCTGACGGCGGTGATGCCGCTAGGTCTATAACTGCTGGCTTCTGCTCCTGGTTATCAAAGCGAAAGGTCATTCGGGCTTTTGAACTCATCCCACTTCTCTCCTTGTCCTGTGTCATTCTACTACATTCTATGAGAGAAAGGAGAAATATATGATATTTTTAATGCTAGTTCACCCGGGATGGCTGGCTCCCGCATCGCAATACAGGATCATTTACTTGCTTACATTCTAAAAAAGCCCGATCCCTCTTGCGAATGCAAGGGAATCGGGGCATGCTATGCCTCACTCGTTCATATGCTGACAGCCTAGACCACTGTGCGCAGATAGCGGGCAAGCTCGTCGGCGGCCTTCCAGATGTCGCCCGCACCCATCGTAAGCACCAGATCGCCCTTGGCCGCATGACTCTTGAGATATTCCAGCACCTCATCCTTGCTCGGAATATAGTGGGCATTCGGATTGCTGTTCGTCTTGATCATCTCCACCAGACGCTCCGAATTGACTCCTTCAATCTGCTGCTCGCCGGCTGGAGAATAGATGTCGGTAATGATCACCTCGTCCGCTTCTCCAAACGCTCGGCTGAATTGCTCTAACAGGAAGTAGGTTCGCGTATAGCGCTGCGGCTGGAATACCGCTATAATTCGCTTGCCTGTCGCCTTGGCAGCACTGATCGTCGCCTGAATCTCTGTCGGATGATGAGCATAATCATCGATGACGAGGATGTCACCCGCTTCGCCAAGCACTTGAAAGCGCCGCTTGGCTCCTTGGAACTGGGCGATCGCTGCCGCGATCTCGTCAAACTGGCAGCCGGCGTTCAGGCATACAATGACCGTCGCCAGCGCATTGTAGACGTTATGCTGCCCTGGAACCGGCAGCTCGATGACACCGAGCTGCTGTCCATGCTTGCTCACTATGAAGCGAACCTTGCGGTCGCCAAGCTCGATATGTTCAGCCTTGTAATCGGCATCGCCTGTGATGCCATATGTGATAAGCTCTCCGCCATTGCTCGGGTCTACCTGAGGCAGCAGCTCGCGCACGATCTCGTCATCAGCGCAGACGATCGATTGGCCCCCCTGCTTCACTTGCCCGAGAAACTGCACGTAGGCTTGTTTGAGATTATTGAAATCACCATCATAGTTCTCCAGATGGTCAGCTTCAATGTTAGTCACGACCGCCATTGCCGGATGATATTGCAGGAAGGAGCCGTCACTCTCATCCGCCTCGGCAACCACATAATCGCCCTTGCCTGCCTTGGCATTCGTTCCCACATTAACAATCTCGCCGCCAATAATATAGGTCGGGTCCTGTCCACAGGTTTCCATGACGAGCGCAATCATCGACGAGGTCGTTGTCTTGCCATGCGCCCCCGCCACAGCGATGCCCTTGCGGGCATTCATCAGCCGCGCCAGCATCTGCGACCGATGAAGGATCGGAATATTGAGATTTTCGGCCTCTACTCTCTCTACATTATCGCGCGAGAGCGCTGTCGAATAGACCACCAGGTCTGCACCCTTCACATGCTCCGCCTCATGACCGATATAGATGCGCGCCCCTTTGGCCGCCAGCTTCTCCGTAAGCTCCGCTCTGACAACATCAGAGCCGGTGACCGTGTAGCCCATCTCCAGCATCACTCTGGCAATGGCGCTCATCCCGTAGCCTCCAATGCCGATAAAATGAACGTGTTCTGCTATATTCAAAGAAGCTTCACCAACCTTTTTCATTATCCGTATCATTAAGCAAACGGGCGCGCACATCCGAGATCATATAGAGCGTGCCAGTAACAACCCCCAAATCGCCAGGAGCTGTCTGTTCGCGCAGCTTGTGGAGCGCAAGCTGCCAGTCGGGCTCCACGAGCAGCTCGAACGAATGCTGCCCCCTTAGCTCCGCAGCGATTGAAGCCAATTCCTCAGCAGCCAGCCTTTTGTGAAAATCAGGCTCGGTTATAATCACGGTATCTGCTAGTGGTAGTATATGCCGCAATGTCTCTTGATGATTCTTATTTCCGAGCATACCGATCATAACATGCAGCTTCTGATAGGTGTAGGTCTCCTTCAGTGCTGCTGCCAGCGCCGCTGCGCCTTCTGGATTATGAGCGCCATCAAGTATTATTTTCGGGTTGTTAGTTATCATTTCCAGACGTCCCGGCCATGATGCATGACGAAGCCCTGTACGCAGGTCTTCATCCTCCATGATCAAGGCATAATATTGCCTCAGCACCTCTAGTGTCATGACGGCAAGCGCAGCATTACTGCGCTGATGACTGCCGGAGAGCGTAATCTCCAGCGGCTCAATGGTTCTGAATAGTCCCTCGAACCGGAAGCTCTGCTCCTGCTCATTATGACGGATCGGAACGGCATGGAATTGGTCGCCAGCCAGATATAATGTGGCATGCTTCTCCTTCGCCGTCTGCGCAATGATGTCGCGCAGCTCCGGTTGCTCCACCGTGCTCACAACAGGCACACCACTCTTGATGATCCCCGCCTTCTCATGGGCAATCTCTTCCAGCGTATCCCCCAGCACATCCATATGGTCATGTCCGATGTTCGTAATGACCGATACAATCGGATGCACGATATTCGTCACATCCATTCGCCCGCCCAGGCCGGTCTCCCAAACAACGAAGTCAGGGTAGGTGACTTTAGCATAATAGAGAATAGCAAGCGCTGTGGAGACCTCGAACATGGTCGGCGATCCCAGCTCGGTGGCGGCAATCTCCTCCACATGCGGACGCAGCTCGTTGGCCAGAGCCAGCAGCGTCTCCTCCTCAATATCCTCCCCGTTGTATTGAAAACGGTTGGTGAACTTGGTGATATAGGGGGACGTATAGCTCCCCACATCGTAGCCGCATTGCCTCAGCACGCTCGTCAAATACGCGCAGACCGAGCCCTTGCCATTCGTTCCGGCGATATGGATAAACTTCAAGCGGCGCTCGGGATGACCCAGCTTGTCCAGCAACATGCTGATACGCTCCAGGCCGGGACGGATTCCGAATGGAATCAGTCCCTCAATCCACTCTCTGGCCTCCTGATAGGTTTGCATCGTCCTTCAACCTTCTTTCCTCTGACAATTATCCTCGAAGCTCGGAAATTCTGGCAAGCACCTTATCACGCTTCTCAGCATAATCCTGCATTTTGGCTCGTTCCTCTTCAATGACCTTGGCCGGAGCCTTCGCCACAAAGCCTTCATTCGCCAGCTTCTTCTCGACGCGCTCCACTTCGGAATTGAGCGTCTTCAGTTCTTTCTCCAGCCGGATTATTTCCTGAGAAATATCAATTAAGCCCGCCAGCGGCAAATACAGCTCGGCTCCGGTCACGATCGCGCTCATCGCCTTATCCGGGGCCGCCATCTCCAGCGCAATCTCCAGTCGGCTCGTGCCGCAGAAGCGGCTGACAAATTCCTCATTCCGCTGCAAGATCGCCAGCACGGATTCGTTGGACGGCTTCACCAGCAGCTCGACCTTTTTGCTCATCGGCACATTGACCTCAGCGCGAATATTGCGGATCGCGCGGATCATGTCCATCAGCAGCTCCATCTCCTTCGCGGATTCAGGCGCTGCAAGCGATTCGTCATATACCGGCCAAGGTGCGAGCGTAATCGTCTCTCCCTCATGCGGCAGATGCTGCCAAATTTCTTCACTGATATAGGGCATAAACGGATGAATGAGCCGCTGTGTCCGGTCAAGCACATAGGCCAGGACAGATTGCGTAGCACGCTTGGCTTGCTCGTTCTCTCCGTAGAGGCTGAGCTTGGCAAACTCAATGTACCAGTCACACAGGTCATCCCAGATAAAGTTGTACAGAACGCGGCCGGTTTCACCGAAGTCATACCCATCCAGCAGGCGAGTCACATCGCGCACGGTCTCGTTCAAGCGATGCAGTATCCAGCGATCAGCGGTGCCTAGCTCCACCTGCAGATCAATATCTGCCGCCGAGAAGCCTTCGAGATTCATCAAGGCAAAACGGGACGCATTCCAGATCTTGTTGGCAAAGTTGCGCGCCTGCTCAACCTTCTCCCAATGGAAGCGCAGATCCTGGCCAGGCGTACTGCCTGTGGAGATCATGAAGCGCATCGCATCTGCGCCATAGCGCTCGATGACATCCAGCGGATCGACGCCGTTGCCAAGCGACTTGGACATCTTGTTCCCGTTCGCATCACGCACCAGGCCGTGGATCAGGACATCGGCAAACGGGTTCTCGCCTGTAAATTCAAGCGCCGTAAAGATCATCCGCGCGACCCAGAAATAGATAATGTCATAGCCGGTCACCAGCACATTGGTTGGGTAATAACGTGCCAGGTCTTCCGCATTGTCCGGCCAACCGAGCGTAGAGAACGGCCACAGGCCGGAGCTGAACCAGGTATCGAGCACATCCTCATCCTGGTGCAGCGCACTGCCGCCGCACTTGGAGCAAGTGTCCACTGCTTCATGCGCCACATGCAGCTCGCCGCAAGCCTCGCAATGCCATGCCGGGATGCGGTGCCCCCACCATAGCTGGCGGGAGATACACCAATCGCGCACATTCTCGATCCAGTGCAGATAGATTTTCTCGAACCGATCCGGTACGAAGCGGACGCCCTCGCCCGACTTTTGCTTGGCAATTGCCTTCTCCGCGAGCGGCTTCATCGCAACGAACCATTGTGTCGACAGGTATGGCTCAATCACTGCGCCACTGCGCTCGCTATGACCCACCTGATGTACATGCTCCTCGATGAGCGTGCAGACGCCTTGCTCCTGCAGATCCTTGACCAACTGCTTGCGGCACTCCATCCGGTCCAGTCCCTGATACGGGCCCGCCTCGGCGTTCATGACACCGGACTCATCCATCACAATAATCTGCGGCAAGTTATGGCGCTGTCCCACCTCGAAGTCATTCGGGTCATGCGCTGGCGTAATCTTCACTGCGCCGCTGCCGAAGTCCTTCTCGACATACTCATCGGCGATGACCGGAATTTCCCGGCCGGTCACTGGCAGCACGAGCATTTTACCGATCATATGCTTGTAACGCTCATCCTCCGGGTGGACAGCGACAGCCGTATCTCCCAGCATCGTCTCTGGACGGGTCGTTGCGACAGTAATCGAGCCGCTGCCATCCTGAAGCGGATATTGCAGATGATAGAGCTTGCCTTGCACTTCCTTATACTCGACCTCAATATCCGAAAGAGCGGTGCGCGCAGCCGGGTCCCAGTTGATAATCTTCTTGCCCCGGTAGATCAGCCCTTTCTCATAGAGACGGACAAATACCTCGCGCACTGCCTTGGACAAGCCCTCATCCAGTGTGAAGCGCTCGCGGGAATAGTCCAGCGACAGTCCCATCTTCGCCCACTGCTCACGAATCGTACCCGCATACTGCTCCTTCCACTCCCACACCTGCTCCAGGAACTTCTCGCGCCCCAGATCATAGCGAGACAGACCCTGCTCGCGCAGCTTCTGCTCGACCTTCGTCTGTGTCGCAATCCCGGCATGGTCGCTGCCCGGCAGCCACAGCGCGTCATAGCCCTGCATCCGCTTGGTGCGGATCATAATATCCTGCAACGTAAAATCAAGCGCATGACCGATATGGAGCATACCCGTCACGTTTGGAGGCGGGATAACGATCGTATAGGCTGGCGCGTCGGGCCGTTTGCCCGCTTCAAAATATTTGCCTTCCTGCCAGTAAGAATACCATTTTTGTTCAGCGGCCTTCGGATCATACGTGGTAGGCATCGCTGCAGTCTGATTTTGCTCCTTCAATTGATTCACCCTCCATAGCATGCGACAGATTATGAGAACTGGCGAGAACGGCTGTGCCGTCTTGACCAGCAATGCTTCCTGCAGAATATCAAAAAAAGCTCTCCGCCCTCAAAGGACGAAAAGCTTCGCTTCCGTGGTACCACCTTTGTTTCACTTGCATGTCGGCTGTCTGTTTGCACATTACAGCCCTCTGAGCAGTCCCAAGGACATGCCCAGCAAGCGACACTTCATACAGATAACGGCTGCGGCCGGCCCAAGTTGGCGTATGGAAGCATGCGCCTGGCATGGGCAACTCCAGGGCGACAAATAGCAGCTACATCCTGCAAAACCTCACAGCATAGACGGTTCCGCTCTCTGAAGGCATCACTGCAATCCTTCCCCTTCAACGTTGATATTGAATGGAATCATTACGTTCTATAATACCTGTCTTGAGCGGCTTAGTCAATCCTTTCGCAGAACTCGCGCGCCCATTATCGCAACAGTCAGCTTATCCTGGCGGGAGGGTAACCGCGGGGAGGCAGCAGCCAGCCTGCATAACGACCAAGTCCGCCCTGCTCTCCTGCATGGAGAGCAGAGCGGACTTCCTGGCCTTGCCTCAGCGGACAAGCTATAGCTTCAACCTCAACGGGAGCCGTTGATGCCAAATTATCGTTCCGGGCAGGGCGCCTGCCCATCTAAGGAATATACAGCATCTGTCCTTCTGTAACACTCGGGTCAGGCAGACGATTGTACAGCACGATCTCGCGCGGATTCAACTGGTATCGGCCCGCGATCGTCTCTAGCGTCTCTTCGCGCTGCACGATACAGATTCGAACCTTGCGGAATTCACGCTCCTCATTCTGCTTGCTAAGGAACAGCTTCTTCCACTGCACCTCCTCCGCAGGGTCCCGCTGCTGCTCGGCCTCCTGCTGCTCACGCTGCTCCTGCTGCCTGGCCAGCGCCTTGGCCTCCTGCTCACGGCGGTTGGACTGGAGCAGGGAGCTAATGCCGAAGCTGTCGCTGCCGCTCTCCTTGCCAGACAGAGCAATCTTCATCTCCGTCTTGATCACCTCGGCTGACGGCTGCGCCTCACTGATCAACACCGCATCGGCCTCGGCTTCTGCTTCGGCATGCGGCGCAGCAATGACCGGCACAGCCGTCTGCGGCTGCTGCGGCTGCGGCTGTGGCACCTCCGGCGCAGCCGTCTGGGCGGATGCTTCTGGCACAGGCTGCGGTGTCCGTTCGCTCTCTGGCTGCAGGCCAGCCGTCTGGCGATCCGCAGGCTGCCCTGCCTCCGGCTCACGTATCGCCGCCTCGTAAGCGAACGGCGTTGCTCCTCCCGGAGCGCCCTGTCCCCAGGCCAGTTCATCTTGGGCTGGTTCTACCCCAGGCTGCTCACGCTCGTCCTCCGTGCCCTGTATCGGCTGAGGATGATCATACGACGCACCGTACATGGACTGCTGAGGGAAGCCAGAGACTTGACCAAGGCCGTTACCGTTAACGTTGCCATTGCCGGCAGTGGACTGGCCGAAGCCTGGCACAACCGGCTCGCTGCGCTGCGACGGCGCTTCAGGCCGCTGCTGCTCCGGTCGTCTAGCCGGACTACCGTAAGGCAACAACGGTTGCGGCTGACGCTCCGCGGGCGCGCTATATTGCGAGCCCGCCCACCCCTCTTGCGCGGCCCATGGCTCCCTTGCAGCCTGCTCCTGCTCCTGCTCCGCACCTGGCCAACTGGCTTCGTCAGACGGCTGGAACGCCGCAGACTCCGGGTCCGAAGCTTGCTCCACCTCGGATTCAAGCTGGCGCTGCGGCTGGAGCGATGCCTCGGCGCTTTGCCAGGTTCGATGCACCACCGTAATCTGCTCCTCCTCCCAATTGGAAGGATAAGCCCCTGCCTGTTCGATCTGCAAACCTCTCAAAGACAGCACCCCGGTAATATTCAGTGTCCGTGTACTGAGCAGATCGACATCAAAATTGTCGATTTCGACTGAAATGTCCTCCAGCCTGTGAACACGATGGAGCGGCAACGTAATCTCTACAGGTATCCAGTGCTCCAGCCCCTGCTGCAAGCGATCCTGGCCGCCTGTATTGTAGCTGCCCGTCAGCAGCAGATTGCCCCGCAGCAGAATCTGCTCCCCTTGGGTAATGACCTGTATATGCGGGGTCAGCTCGATCTCGTCCAATTCTTCAATGCCGGCGACATCCTCTGATAAATGCACCCGTTCATATACATCAAAACGAAGTCCATCTGGCGTATTCGGCACACTTCATCCTCCCTTCTCTACCCCTAACAATTTCATTCCCTATTATTTATATGGTTAGGAGAGGGCGGGCATGACTATGAATTTGGCGCAGGTGCCAGAGCGCGCTCCAGGGCGAGGAACCAGTCCGGGTATGGACACTCGATGTGAATGGTGGCGCCGCTCCATGGATGGTCGAACTGCAGGCCATACCCGTGAAGTGCCTGTGTGGGCAGCAGCTCTGTGCTGCCTCCGTACAAGCCATCGCCTAGCAGGGAATGACCGATATGACTAAGGTGCACCCGAATCTGATGGGTTCTCCCGGTCTCCAGGCGGATATGAACCAGCGTCCCTTTGCGGGAGCGGGCAGCCACCTTGACATGTGTAACCGCTGGCTGACCGGAGGGCGAGACTCGCCGCTTGCTGCCATGGTGTCGATCCTTGCCGATCGGAGCATCGATCGTGAAGGCATCCTGCTTCACTCTGCCCTGCACCCATGCGGCATAATAACGCTCGATACGCTTGGCGCGCATGGCCTCATCCAGCATCCACTGGGCGTAATCGTTTTTGGCATACAGCACCGGCCCCGATGTATCAGCATCCAGCCGGTGAATATGGCGCAGCGGCACCTGCTGTCCGGTCAGCAGCGCGTGGCGCAGCACCGCTTCGTCCAGCGTCCCGCGCTCGCCTGGCTCAGAAGGGTGTACAGCCATCCCTGCTGGCTTCGCAGCGACGAGGCAATAATCATCCTCATACAATATATCCGCCTCTTCCGCCCCATCCAAGGCGAGCGCAGCGGCATACAACGGATGAGAACTTAGCTCCTGCTCCTTGAACATATGCAGCAGCAGTTTATTGCGGGAGAGCTTGATTCCTCCTGTGGAATAGAGCCGATTCAGCCATTTTTCGGGAAATTGGCCGAGCGACAGGAGCCATTGCCGGACGTGATGCGGGCTGTCTCCGGCCTGCTTCAGCTCCTCAATATAATGGGAAGGGAGCGGCCATTCCAGCCACTCCCCCCTGCGTACTGCATGCTCGCGCTTCAGCTTCGACATCTGCCGAGCCTCGCCTACAGACGGCTCAGCGCTAGTCTGTGCGCTG
Organism: Paenibacillus sp. J5; assembly: GCF_054955055.1. Taxonomy (NCBI): domain Bacteria; kingdom Bacillati; phylum Bacillota; class Bacilli; order Caryophanales; family Paenibacillaceae; genus Paenibacillus; species Paenibacillus sp. J5. The sequence goes on from NZ_JBUEDD010000005.1 coordinate 435,033, forward strand.
CAATCGTCTGATCAATATCCTCTTCGGTATGTACAGCGGATACAAATAGCCCCTCGAACTGCGATGGCGCAATGCTGATTCCCGAATTCAGCAAGCTGGCAAATACCGCCTTGAATTGCTCCAGATTCGACTGCTTGGCTGTATCATAGTTGATGACATGGACATCGGTGAAGAACGGACACACCATCGAGCCGACACGGTTGATCGTGCAGGGTACGCCATAGGCCCTCGCGTTATCCTCAAGCCCCAACTGCAGGCGGACGGCCAACCGCTCCAACTGCTCATACACATCATGGGTCAGCAGACGAAGCGTCGTGTAGCCTGCTGCCATCGCAAGCGGATTGCCGGAGAGTGTGCCAGCCTGATAGATCGGCCCCACAGGTGCCATATGCTCCATAATCTCTCGTTTGCCGCCATATGCGCCTACAGGCAGACCGCCGCCGATGACCTTGCCCATACAGGTCAGATCCGGCGTGACGCCGTACAGCCCCTGCGCACTATGATAATGAACGCGGAAGCCCGTCATCACCTCATCAAAGATCAGCAGGCTGCCGTATTGCCGAGTCACCTCGCGCAAGCCGCTAAGGAAGCCGGGCAGCGGAGGGACGACACCCATATTGCCTGCGATTGGCTCGACAATCACACAGGCGATCTCTTCCCCGAAACGCTCGAATGCCAGCTTGACCGACTCCAGGTCATTATAAGGCACCGTAATCGTATGCGAGGCCACGGATTCAGGCACACCTGGGCTATCCGGCAGCCCTAACGTCGCTACGCCCGAACCGGCCTTAATAAGCAGGCTATCGGCATGGCCATGATAGGAGCCTTCGAACTTTAATATTTTTTGTCGCTTCGTATACCCCCGTGCCAATCGCAGCGCGCTCATCGTCGCTTCGGTGCCGGAGTTGACCATACGCACGATGTCAACCGATGGCATCCGCTCCGCCACCATCTCGGCCATCATCGTCTCCAGCTCCGTCGGAGCGCCAAAGCTCGTCCCGCGCTCTGCCGTGCGCTTGACCGCCTCTACCACCTCTGGATGAGCATGACCCATGATGAGCGGCCCCCAGGAAAGCACATAATCGATGTAGCTGTTGCCGTCGATATCGTATACACGCGAGCCTGCCGCCCGATCGATGTAGACTGGCGTCAGTCCGACCGATTTGAAAGCGCGCACCGGTGAGTTCACCCCGCCAGGAATATATTGCTTCGCTTTCTCGAATGCTGCTTTTGAACGCTCATCCTTCCGAATCTGCCCGTTTGCATCCATCTGCTTTCACACCTCTCTCTATGATTTGAGCCAGCCTGCAACGTCCTTGGCATGATAGGTAATGATCATATCCGCACCAGCGCGCTTGAAGCCCGTCAGCAGCTCCAGTACAATCGCCCGTTCATCGATCCAGCCATTGCGCGCAGCAGCCTTCACCATCGAATACTCACCGCTCACATTATACACGGCCAGCGGCAGGTCATAATGCTCCTTCAACATGCGGACGACATCCATATATGCCATCCCTGGCTTGACCATCAGCATGTCGGCCCCCTCTTGCACATCAGACTCCGCCTCACGCATCGCCTCGCGCACATTAGCCGGGTCCATCTGGTATGACTTGCGGTCGCCAAACTGCGGCGCGGAATTGGCAGCCTCCCGGAACGGGCCATAAAATGCCGAGGAATATTTCACCGAATACGACATAATCGGAATATGCTGATAGCCCGCTTCATCCAGTCCTGCTCGAATAGCCTGCACGAACCCATCCATCATGTTGGACGGAGCGATAATGTCGGCACCAGCCTCCGCCTGAGAGACAGCCGTCCTGGCCAGCAGCTCCAGGGAAGCATCATTAACAATCTCCGCCTCGCCCGTCTGCGGATGATGATGAATGACGCCGCAATGTCCATGATCGGTATATTCGCACAAGCAGGTGTCGGCGATAACGAGCAGCTCCGGCGCCCATTCCTTTACCTTGCGCGTCGCCTGCTGGACGATGCCGTTATGGTCATAGCCCTGAGAACCGACAGCATCCTTCTCATCCGGGATGCCGAACAGCATAATGGCCTGCAGCCCAGCCGCCACAACCTCGCGGATTTCCTCCTCCAACCGGTCAAGCGAGAATTGATATACCCCCGGCATCGAGCCGATCTCTGTCTTCACATTCGTTCCCTCCGTGACGAACAGCGGATAGATCAGATCATGAACCGTTACATAGGTTTCACGCACCAGATTGCGCATCGCCGCATTGCGGCGCAGCCTGCGATGTCTAACAACAGGAAAGCTCATCTTCATTCCTCCTTCGTTCAGTTCAAGCTCCAATCCTCACACAGAGGCTTGCTCTCTCGCCTCTGCCTGCTTTGCCATGTCTCCGAACACGTTCTCTTGCAGAGCGCTGGCACGACCTCTACTCGCCACGCGCCTTGCTCCGATAGTCGGCTATCGCTTGCAGCAGAGCGGCAATCGTCGCCTGCTCCGGCTCAATATCCACCTGTAAGCCCGCCTCGCGCGCGGCGGCGCTCGTCAATGGCCCGATCGATGCTATCGCAGCCCCTGCCAGCAGTTGCACCGGATCAGCAACACCCGCTCGGCGCAGCTTCTCCATCAGATTGCGCACAGTGGAGGCGCTCGTAAACGTGACAATATGAATTTGTCTGGCTTCCAGCAGCTCTACTACTAGCTGGTCATCCTCTTCGGCCAGCATCGACTCATAGACATCGATCTCAACTGGCACCAGGCCGCGCTCAGCCAACTGGCGCGGGAGCACCTCGCGAGCGAGATCGCCACGCGGCAGCAGCACATGCTGTCCCGCCTCCAGCACGCCCTCCAGGCTGTCCAGCAGCCCTTCCGCCTGAAACTGCACCGGCAGCACATCCACCTGCAGGCCGCGCTCCAGCAGTCGCTCTGCCGTCTTCGGGCCAACAGCCGCGATGCGCGCCTTATGAAAGCGCCGGATGTCGATGTTCAGCTTCTGCAGCCAGGTATAGAAGTAATCGACGCCATTGGTGCTGGTGAACATCAGCCAATCATACTGCTCGGCCTGACCCAGCGCTGCCATGATCGCTGCAACAGCGTTCTCCTCTGTCGTCTCCCGCAGCTCAATGACCGGATATTCGACCGGCTCGCCGCCGAGCGCCTCGATGCTGTCCGCCAGCTCGCTCGCTTGCGCTCTTGCCCGCGTAACGAGGACACGCGTACCGAACAATGGACGGCGCTCCACCCATTTCAGCTTCTCACGCTGCTTGACCACCTCGCCAACGACGATGACGGCAGGCGGCTGAAAGTTCGCCTCCAGCACCTGCTGCTCGATCGATGCAAGTGTACCCACCAATGTCTCCTGCTCCACCCGTGTACCCCAGCGAATCAGGGCAACCGGCGTATTCGGGCTTTTGCCGTGCCGAATCAGTTGTTCGGCGATATAGCCAATCTTCGCCACCCCCATCAGGAAGATGAGTGTGCCCGTAGCATTCGTCACCTTATCCCAATGGATCGACTTGTCCAGCTTCTCCGGGCTCTCATGCCCCGTAATGATGGACAGCGAGGAGGCCATATCGCGATGTGTAACCGGGATGCCGGCATAAGCCGGGACGGCAATCGCCGATGTGATGCCTGGTATAATCTCATATTCAATGCCGTTCTGCTGCAGCAATTCCGCCTCTTCCCCGACTCGCCCGAAGATGGTCGGATCACCGCCCTTGAGCCGTGTAACCGTCTTGCCCTGCAGCGCCAGGTCAACAAGCAGTTGGTTGATCTCCTCCTGCTTCATCGTATGGCGATCCGGCAGCTTGCCGACATAGATTTTCTCCGCACCCGGCTTCAGGTGACGCAGCAGTCGCGGGCTTGCCAGCCGATCGTAGACAACAACGTCGCTTGCCTTCAGACACTCCAGACCCCGCACTGTAATCAGCTTCGGATCGCCTGGCCCTGCCCCAACCAGATAGACCTTTCCTTCGTCCACGTCGCTCAACCCCTCACCTGCGCCAGAATCTCATCTGCTCCTCTGTTGCACAGCGCCTCAGCGACCTGAATCCCAAGCGCCGCCGCATCGGTGCCCTCTGCCGCTTCCTTGAGCAGCACAGTGCCATCCGGCGTACCTACGACACCAATCAGCGAGATAGTGTGCGCATCCTTCATAACGGCATGTGCCCCGATAGGCACCTGGCAGCCGCCATTTAGTGTACCAAGGAAGCTGCGCTCTGCGGCAACAGTCAGCGACGATACCGGATCATTGTACAGCGACAGCAGATGGCGAACCTGTTCGTCATCCTCACGGCATTCAATGCCTAGCGCCCCCTGCCCGACAGCCGGAATGCACAGATCAACCGGGATATAGTCGGAGATGCGGTCAAGCCACCCCATGCGCGTCAAGCCGGCTGTTGCCAGCACAATCGCATCGAAGCCCTCGGTCTCCAGCTTGCGGATACGTGAATCAATATTGCCGCGAATCCACTCCAACTGCAGATCCGGCCTCGCATGCTTCAACTGGCAGGAGCGTCGCAGGCTGCTTGTTCCGACCTTGGCCCCATGCGGCAGATCCAGAAAGCCCAATCCGTTGCGTGTCACCAGACAGTCTCTTGCATCAACTCTTGTCGGCACCGCGCCATTCATCAGCCCCTCCTGCAACGTATGGGGCATATCCTTCATGCTGTGAACCGCCAAATCAATCTCCCGATCGAGCAGTGCCTGCTCGATCTCCTTGACGAACAGCCCCTTGCCGCCCACCTTGGACAACATGACATCTACAATTCGATCGCCCTTGGTGACTATTTTGCGCACTTCAAAGCTCAGTCCAAGCTCATGCTGGTCGCTCAATTGCTGCAGTTGTTCAATCACCTGTCCCGTCTGCGTCAGAGCAAGTGCGCTCTGTCGTGTTCCTACTATTATCGTTCTGCTGCCCATCGTTATAGCCCCCTTCGTGAACGATCTGTATAAGCCTGTCTATGTACCTATTGATATATTGCTCTTCCCAGTTCTCATCCTTCATTTCCGGCACAGCCTGGGAACGCGCCGCAGCACGCAGCACCTCATGGCGCAGCCTGCTGTCCGTGATGCGACTGGCAGCTACGGCCCGCAGCCGTCCCAGCCAGCGGACACGAGCCCCCTGCTCCTCGCCGTACCGCTCCAGCAGCTCTGCCTTGATGAGAGCCGCATACGCCGGACTTGCGCCACAGGTCGACACGGTCAGCAGCAGATCACCGCGGCGGACGACAGATGGCAGGATGAAGCTGCCCTCCTCTGCCACGTCCGCCACATTGACGGGCACCCCCAACTGATCAGCATTACGGGCAATCTCCGCATTCGTCCGGCGATTGCCTGTTGCCGCAAATGCGAGAGTCGCTCCCTGCAGGTCATGCGTATGATATTCCCGGAGCTGTACGATGACCTTGCCTTCGTCAGCCAGCTTCCTCAGCCCGTCCACCACTGTCGGACTAATGACTTCAATCTGCGCGTGCGCCTCTAGCAGCCCGTGCACCTTGCGCAGCGCTACGGGACCGCCCCCAATTACGACACAGCGGCGCCCTGTTATGTTCAGCATGACTGGATAGAACGGCCCCACTTGCAGCACCTCTCCATATAACAGGCGTAAACGGCTCTGCCTGCCTCTAATTGAACCAGAATGACTGCCTATTCGCAACCAATGCGGCTTGACCGACAGCAATCGTGCTTCGACCGAGCAGTAATCAGCGATGAAAGCACTGCGATATTAACTATGACAGCCAATTATGAAACCGGGATAGGGAATTCGCGAATCCGTTGGACAACAGCAGCACGAATGCGGCGATGTTCCAGATCGCCGTCCTCACCCCGGACTGCCGAAGCACGGTGCGCTGAAACATGTAGTAGAAATAGGCAACGACAGCAAACAAGGAAGAAAACACTTTAAAGTCAAGCAGCAACGTAATTTTCCCATCAATAATTATCGCCGTCACGGCGACGGCGAGCGACAGCACCAGCAACGGCAGCCCCGTTACAACCAGACGAAAAACATACCGATCCATGATCTCCAGACTAGGCAGACGCTTCATCGTTTTTGACCAACGCTTCCGCTTCAGTCCCCTGTGGAGGAACAAATACATGCAGGATAGGATCATGGCGATGGTAAACATCGCATAAGCGCATGAGATCAACACAATATGCAAGTAGAGCAGCGTTCTCGACAGCTCTCCGTTGCCTAATGGAATGAGCACGCCAGGCTTCGTCAGAAGATTCAGCACCAAGACGACAAAGCCGACAACATTTGCGAAAAATACGACATATTCCAAACGAAAAAATCGGCTCATAACAAGCGATATCGTGACAAGCAGCCATGAAAAAATAAACAAATATTCAAATAACGCATACACCTCTAGGTGCAGATGAAGCAAAATTCGATAGATTAAATAGCCTGTCTGCAAAATCCATACGAAAATAAGGAGCCCTGTGCCTATCCGTTTTGCTCTCCAACTCGCATCCGCAGCATCGGAGAAATAAAACAGCAGGCTCAGGGCATACACATAAATCATGATGTCATACAACATATTATTCGTAATCATAGGCGCCTCCTGAATGTTTGCGCCTGCCTTAGCCTCACCCTACGTGACGACAGCAGTCCTGCCGTTCACTGCCGCATGCGCTGGCCGGGCGTTGACTTGTGCAGTATTGTGCGGCTTTAATGCATGCAAGGACGCTACTGCTTCTTTCTCTGCAAGCCGCTCGGCTGCCTTTGCCTGCTCCAGAGGCTCCTCCAGGGCAAAGAGCTTTACGAACATATCCATCGCTTCATCAGAGCGCTTATCGCCGGACATTTCCTTAATCCGTTGAATCGGATCAGACAACAATTGATTAACGATGCTCTTCGTCAGCTTGCGAATGACCTTCTGCTCCCGCTCGTCCAGATCAGGCAGCTTGTTGAACATGCTCTCCATCGTTTCCTGATGGATTGCAGCGGCCTTCTCCTGAAGTGTCCGAATGAGCGGAATGACGCCAAGCGTCTTATACCATTGCTTGAAGTCCGCCATTTCCTCTGCGATCATCGCTTCAATCTTCTCCGCCTCGCGGCGGCGCTGCTCCAGATTGCTCTCCACGATCCCTTCCATATCATCAATATCGTACAGGAACGTGTTCTGAATGGTGGCAATCGTCGGGTCCAGGTCACGAGGCACAGCAATATCGATTAGAAACAGCGGCCTGGAAGCCCGCCGCTTCATAACCGGCTCCATCATTTCCCGTGTCAGGACATAACCATCCGAGCCAGTGGAGCTAATGACAATATCCACCTCATGCAGCAAGCCTACCGCCTCGTCCATTGTCCGTGGCTCACCGTTGAACTTGCCAGCGAGCGCAGCAGCACGCTCATACGTCCGATTGACGACAATAACCCGACTAGCGCCATTCGCATACAAATGCTTCACTGTCAGCTCGCTCATCTTGCCTGCGCCGATAATCATCACGGTCTTGTTTTGGAAGCGTCCGAAGATGCGCTTGCCCAGTTCGACAGCGGCGTAGCTTACCGAGACCGCAGTCTCGCCGATCATCGTCTCGGTATGAGCGCGCTTGGCCAGCGTAACAGCCTGCTTGAACAGCATATTGAACAAGGTGCCTGTCGTCTTCTGCTCCTGAGCGAGCAAGAAGGCGTTGCGAACCTGTCCGAGAATTTGCGTCTCGCCGATCACCATCGAGTCCAGTCCCGAAGCGACTCGCATCAGATGCTCGATCGCCCGATCATCCTCATACATATATAAATGGTTCGTAAACTGCTGCCGCGGCAGCTTAAACCATTGCTCCAGAAAGCTTCGAATATAATGCCCGCACAAATGGTGCCGATCTACAACCGCATACACTTCCGTCCGGTTACAGGTCGCAACGATGACACATTCCATTATGCTCTTCATCTGCTTGAGTTGCCTCAAGGCCATAGGCAGTTCGCGGTCAGCAAAGGCAAACTGCTCCCTTACCTCAACCGGAGCCGTCCGATGGTTCAGACCAACCACAATAATGTGCACCTGCAATCACCTGCCTCGTCTAAGATTTCTAAAGTTCATTATAACATAGTCCTATATGACGTACTTTTCTATTTATGAATAATGTATGAACCATACCTTCTCTATTGTGAGCGTCCTGGGCAGCGGTTATACTCCATATCAGGCAAAAAATAACGTGCATGGGCTACATAAAGAAAGAGCCATGGAGGTAACCCATGGCTTGGTAACAGTACAAGAAGCTCCGCGCTTCCTGCATGGACTTGTATATCTCCAATGAGCCGGGAATTATACCAGCTCTGTTTGCTTCATCACAGGCTCTACAACTTGCAATTCTCCCATTCCGCGAACAAGCTTCTTCGCATGAACAGTCTTAGGCTTCAGCACGGACAACATGTAATCAATCGCAAGCTGCGGATCAACAGTTTCGCCGCATGTGTAACAATCCATAGCAGCAAAACCTTTCTCAGGATACGTGTGAATGGACAGATGGCTTTCTGAGAGCAACACTAGCACCGTCGCTCCTTGAGGCTCAAATTGCTTGGCCTGAACTGAGAGTACAGTAGCACCGCAATTCTCTGCGGCTTCTACCATTTGGGCTTGTAAAAATTCCGCGCTGTTCAACAACTCAAAGTCGACTCCCCAAGTGTCAACAGCAACGTGTCTTCCGAAAGTAGAGTATTCCATCTTCCGGCTCCCCCTTCCTAGGAATAAAATGTCAAAAAAATTTCATCCGCTAGGACCTACGTCATTCACTACCCAAGGGAATAATCTCTCGAAACATTCCATGTCCTGAGTGAATCCTGGTTCCTAATATTCTGTTCAACGAGAATAAAAATAACATCTATCCGGGAGAAATGCAACCCTTTTTTAAAAAAACAATGATTTCCTTCGTCAGGGTGTGTCGCTGCTCCCTATGAGCCTAATCCGACAGTGCCCGCATGATGTTGGATTTCGCCTCTGCCGCAATCACTTCATTCCCGTCATCGACCGCTTGCATTAAGATCAGCATGGGGATGTATACCGCGATCAGCCGTGCCAGCAGCTTCGTTTCCTCGTCCGCTCCTCCATACGTTTCGAAAAACACGCCGCGAGCGTGAGGTGGTAAAAAGCTATAAGCAACGCTCAAATCGCAAGCCGGATGGCCTACGCTCAGATCGCCCCAATCAATGATGCCAGAAACGATCCCGTTCTCATTCACAAGCATATTTTTGAAATGAAGATCGCCATGTAGCAGTGCATTCACCGCCTCCACACGATTCTTTTGCAGGCTGCTAATATACGCTTCGATCACACCGGACTCCTCCGGCGACAAGTGTTCAACCACCTTCGATAGAAAGCCCTCCATTTTCACTTTGCGTGATGCTATGTCCGTCAAGTTACGATGATCTTGCTGAACTCCGCACTTCAGCGCCGTTTGCACCGGAAACTCATGCAATCTCCGCAAAAATTTCGCCAGCGTCTCTGCCGATAAAGCCCGGCGTTCTTCCGTCAAACCGATCGGGAAATCTCCTGGCATGTAGGCATAGCCAAGAAATGGTGCCGGGTATTCGTCACTTGCTTCGCCATAAAACAACGGTTTCGGATAGGGGATGGTCATATATGCCTCCAGCTTCGGCAGCAGCTTCCCTTCCATACGAATCGAGCCAACTGCAAACGTTCTTCTCGGAAACCGGAACACGTACTCGTCACCGATGAGAAACACCGTATTGTCCCAGCCCCAGCCCAATCGCTTCACTTGCTTCGATGACAATTGGGGAAATTGTCTGCCGATTAGCGTCCGCGCCTGCTCTTCGTCAACCTCCCACTCCGCATCCCATACATTCGTTCCTCCCATGAATTGTCTGCCTCCTCTTTACTTACGATATGTAGATATTTACATTCCCTGGAGGCTGTGCTTAACTGCCCGTTGGGGAGCTTAACAAAAATAAGCCGAAAGCCGACGTTTGGTATTCGTATCGGTCACAGTAAACAGGGACGATTTGAGCCAGAAAAAAGACCGTCCCTGCCCGAACAAGCCATTATGCTTGTCGGGCGGTGAACAGTCTCTACAGCTAATTCCTATCGGTTGTATAAGGGCTATGCTTCCAACACAAACAGCTTGCGTGTATGCTCCCGAAGCCGCTCGTCGATCGCTGCAATCTCGTTCGTCTGCTTCGCCTGATTGCGCAAATCAAGCAGCTCGTTAATCGCATTGTGGATCAATGCAATCTCCTGCTCAACCGCCTGGCTGACAAAACGCCGCTCGAGCAATCCAACCGTATCCTTCCATTCGAAGACCACCCGTTGCTGGCCCCCGGAGGACTCCACAATCTTGTGCACGGCTCCTCGCACATAATAATAAATCATCGTATAATTCGAATAAATACGGTTGACAACGGCGTCTCCCTTGAACATGGAAACCGCCTTGCGCATCGCATTCGTCAATTTGGGGTATAACAGACGGCAGGATAGCACACTGACGTAAAGATGACCTTGCCGTTCAAACGTGAGACGGACTTCCTCCTTGCCCGCATCATCCTCCAGCACCAGCTCCTGATTGCCGCCGTCAAGCACGCGCACATGCAACCGAATCTGCTGGTCTCCGAAGAACCGGACAAACCTGGACATTTCCTCTTCTGTTAACTGCAGACGGGCGCTTACATACTCTGTGGCTAACCGCTGAGCCATACAAATCTCCTCAATTCTTTGAAGCTTGCTCCTAAAGATAATTATACGCGATTTGATCATATTATTCCTGCTGCTCAGTCTTTAAATTTTCGCATATTTCCATGAAATCACGAAAAATCAGGGATGAGTACGGGAAATTTCCCTGTATCCTCCGTTTTCGCCAGCAAGTTCATCGACTTTCTTGTCTATTCATCGTTCTCCGGCTCAGGCTGCTGCGTCTCTCCAGGCTGCTGACCTGCTTCCATCCGCTGTCTGATCGCCTCCCATAGCTCATCCCGGCCTAGCCCCAGTTCAGAGGAATAGAGAATGAACGGGTCGCGCGGGTCCGCGCCAAGCTCCTGCTTGATCATCTTCTGATGCTTGGCCCATTTGCTGCGTGGAATTTTGTCCGCCTTGGTCGTGACGATCGTGACTGGAATCTCAAAGTGCTTGAGCCAGTCATACATCAGCTTGTCGTCCTTGCTGGGCGGATGGCGCAAATCAATAATAAGCAGTACGGCCTTGAGCGGCTCGCGCTCCTTCAGATAGGTCTCGATCATGACCCCCCATGCCTGCCGTTCCGTCTTGGATACTTTGGCATAGCCATAGCCCGGAAAGTCAACAAGGTAGACCATATTGTTCACGCGGTAATAATTGAGCTGCTGCGTCTTGCCCGGCTGCGAGCTCGTTCTGGCGAGCGCCTTGCGCTGCATCAGGCTGTTGATCAGCGATGACTTTCCGACATTGGAACGCCCTGCCAGAGCAATCTCTGGCAAGGCGTCCTCAGGATATTGATGCGGCTTGACCGCACTGATGACAAATTCGGCTTGTGTTATTTTCATTCGATTCTCCCTGTAACTGGTGCTGCCGTCTGATCCGCGCTTCCGAGCAACGCCAGCCCGAGCACCTCATCCATGCTGGACACCGGATAGAACTCCAGCTCCTCGCGCACGCTGTCGGGGATGTCTCGCAGATCGCGCTCATTGTCCTTAGGCAGCACGATTCTGCGAATACCGGCACGGTGGGCAGCCAGTGATTTTTCCTTTAATCCGCCGATCGGCAGCACACGGCCGCGCAGCGTAATCTCTCCTGTCATTGCCACTTCTTTATCGACATATCTCCCGGTCAGCGCCGAGATGAGCGCCGTCGCCATCGTAATGCCCGCCGACGGCCCATCCTTCGGAATAGCTCCTTCCGGGATGTGAATGTGAATATCGTTCTTCTCATGGAACTGCGGATCGATCCCCAGTTCCAGCGCTCTGGAGCGCGTATAGCTGAAGGCTGCCTGAGCCGACTCCTTCATGACATCTCCCAGCTTGCCAGTCAAGGTCAGCTTGCCGCTCCCCGGCATAATCGTGACCTCAATGACCAGTGTATCGCCGCCCACCTCTGTCCAGGCAAGACCCGTCACAGCACCGATCTGGTTCTCGGATTCCGCCATGCCGTAACGGAATTTGGCTGGCCCGAGCCATGCCTTGAGCTGCGTGGAATCGACATCGATCGGCGCCTTCTGCGGATCGGTGACCAGCTCCTTCGCCGCCTTGCGGCATAGCGCCGCCACCTGCTGCTCCAGATTGCGAACCCCTGCTTCTCGCGTATACTCCCGAATCATCTGCAGCACTGTCGGCTCTTCTACACTCAACTGCTCCTCGGCCAGACCGTGATCCTTCTTCTGCTTCGGCAGCAAATACCGCTTGGCGATCTGAGTTTTCTCAAGCTCCGTATAGCCGGGAATGTAGAGCACCTCCATCCGGTCAAGCAGCGGCCGCGGGATGTTGTGGACGACGTTAGCTGTCGTAATGAACATAACATGGGATAAGTCAAAAGGAACCTCGATAAAATGATCGCTGAACGTATTGTTCTGCTCTGGATCAAGCACCTCAAGCAATGCAGAGGCCGGATCGCCTCGGAAATCCATCGCCATCTTGTCAATCTCATCAAGCAGGAAGACCGGATTGCTCGTACCTGCCGTCTTCATCCCCTGGATGATCCGGCCAGGCATGGCGCCAACATAGGTTCTGCGGTGACCCCGAATCTCCGCCTCATCGCGCACGCCCCCCAGGGAGATACGGACAAATTCCCGCCCGAGCGACTTGGCGACTGAACGAGCCATCGAGGTCTTGCCGACACCGGGAGGCCCGACAAGACAGAGGATCGGCCCCTTGAGCTTTTGCACTAATTGCTGAACCGCCAGATATTCCAGCACCCGCTCCTTGGGCTTCTCCAGACCATAGTGATCCTCATCCAGTATCGCCTCGGCACGCTTGATGTCGAGCTGATCCTCTGTCTGCTTCTCCCAAGGCAGCGATAGCAGCCAATCGATATAGTTGCGAATAACGCCGCCCTCGGCAGAAGTAGGAGGCATCTTCTCCAGACGGTCGATTTCCTTCTCGACCTTCTCACGCACCGTATCCGGGAGAGCCGCCTCCGCCAGTTGACTGCGCAGCTCCTCGACTTCGCCTGCCCGACCCTCCTTCTCGCCAAGCTCCTTCTGGATCGCCTTCATCTGCTCGCGCAGATAGTATTCCTTCTGCGTCTTCTCCATCTGCTTCTTCACACGCTGACTGATCTTGCGCTCCAGCTCCAGCACTTCGCGCTCGTTGTTCAGTATGTCCAGCAGCTTCTCCAGACGATCTTTGACCGGGATGGTCTCCAGGATGTCCTGTTTATCTTTAATCTTGAGCGTGAGATGGCTCGTGATGACATCCGCCAGCCGCCCCGGCTCGTCGATGTCCGATACGGCCGCCAGCGTCTCTGGCGTCACTTTCTTGGACAAGTTGATATAATGCTCGAACTGGGTCAGCACCGTGCGCATGAGTGCGTCGATCTCGGGGTCATTCGGCTCTTCCTCCGGCAACTCCTTGGCCGTCACCTCATAGAACTCCTCATTGGGCAAGTAAGCCATGATCTCTGCTCTCATGACCCCCTCTACGAGCACACGAATCGTGCCGTTAGGGAGCTTGAGCATCTGGCGCACCCGTGCGATCGTTCCTACACGGTATATATCCTCCTGGCTCGGCTCCTCAATATTGACCTCGGATTGGGAACAGAGCAGTATCATATGATCATCAACCATCGCCTTCTCCAATGCACGAACCGATTTTTCACGGCCTACATCGAGATGGAGCACCATGCTCGGATACACGAGAAGCCCTCTTAGCGGCAGCAGGGGCAGACGACGGTTTTTCCATTTGCCTGGCACCAAACCAGCACCTCCAATTATCTGTCTTGCCCTATTTTATCATTCTGCGGAATCTGCCTGCAAATAAGATACCCCAGTTGGCGCAAAAATTTCATTTGGCTGCAAGGCAACATCCGGTGCGCTCAGCATCTCGCCACGGATCGGCAGAGCCAGCAGCAGCACTTCCTTAATATGCTCGGCGGCTACCACCTTCACGCCCTGCAGGTCATTGAAGATCGCCTGCCAGTTCTCCTTAGGAATAATCACGGTCTCCGCTCCAGCCTGGAAGGCCGCCTCAACCTTGGCCAGCACACCGCCGACCGGCTTGACATTGCCGTGAATCCCGACCTCTCCAGTCATCGCCAGCTTGTTATCTACAGGCTCGCCGGAAATGGCCGAGGCGATCGCCGTCGCCATCGCAATCCCTGCCGATGGTCCGTCGATCGGCGTGCCGCCAGGAAAGTTAATGTGCAGATCGTAATGCTCCGGCTTCAGCCCGATCCGGCGCAGCACAGTGAGCACATTCTCTACCGAGCCTTTGGCCATGCTCTTGCGCCGCAGCGTCCGTGAGCCGCCGCCCAGCTCCTCCTCATCGACAACCCCTGTAATTGTGTAGCTGCCTTTGCCCGCTTCTGCGGGAATGGCGCTCACCTCAATCTCCAGCAGCGTGCCCATATTCGGCCCATACACAGCCAGCCCGTTCACGAAGCCAACCTGCGGATGAGCAGGCACCTTGCGGTCTGGACGGGGCGGAATCTGGCTGCTGTTCACCACCCACTCCACATCGGCCGCATGGATGTTATCGCGGCCTTCGGACAACGCCAGTCCTGCTGCCAGTTGCACCACGTTCACCGCCTCCCGGCCGTTCGTTGCATATCGCTTGACGACCTCAACCGCTTGCTCATCCGGCTTGAAGCCGATCTTGCGAATGGCGCTTGTGGCGATCTGACCGATCTCCTCAGCAAGCAGCGGCCGAAAATATATCTCCATGCAGCGTGAGCGGATAGCAGGGGGAATCTCCTGCGGCGAGCGGGTCGTCGCACCTACCAGCCGAAAATCGGCAGGCAATCCATTCTGAAAAATATCATGAATGAACATCGGCACATTCGAGTCCTCAGAGTTGTAATAGGCGCTCTCCAGGAACACCTTGCGATCCTCCAGAACCTTTAACAATTTATTCATCTGCACCGGATGCAATTCGCCAATCTCATCAATAAACAGTATACCGCCATGCGCCTTCGTCACAGCGCCCGGCTTCGGCTGCGGAATTCCCGCAACCCCCATGGCTCCCGCTCCCTGGTAGATCGGATCATGTACGGAGCCGATTAACGGGTCAGCGATGCCGCGTTCGTCAAATCTGGCGGTAGTAGCATCAATCTCGGTGAATTTGGCATCGTTCATAAAAGGCGAGGACGGATTCTTCTTCGCCTCCTCCAGCACCACTCGTGCGGCTGCGGTCTTCCCGACACCGGGCGGTCCATAGATAATAACATGCTGTGGATTGGCGCTGCACAGCGCCGCCTTGAGTGCGCGCAGGCCATCACGCTGTCCGACGATGTCCTTCATCGTCTGCGGTCGTGTCTTCTCCGCCAGCGGCTTCGTCAGCGAGATGCTGCGCAGCTTGCGCAGCTTATCCATCTCCTTCTTCGACTCTCTGTCAACTGCTGTCCGGTTCGTCTTCTGGTTGCGCAGCAAATTCCAAAAATACAGCCCGATCACAATAGCAAAAAACACTTGAATCAACATCACCACAACGCCAATGTTTATATTCATGTTCCTTGTCGCTCCTCCCTGCTTGCTTGCAATTCTACTACTTGTTAGTATTGCCCCGCGCAGGTAGGAATAACCGTCACACCTGAATAAAAAACTCCAACTTCGCCACTGCAAAGTCGGAGTCGATTATGGCCGTTATGAGGATGACTGAGCCTGTAGATGCTTCTCGCGACCCGGGATTTCTCCCGTCTCCTCGTACACCCTCACGATTTCATCGATTTCTTTTTTCAACTCGTTCAGCAGCTCCGCCTCCGGGACTTTGCGGATCATCTGTCCATAACGGAACAGCAGTCCCTCGCCGCGCGCCCCGGCAATGCCGATGTCCGCTTCCCGAGCCTCTCCCGGTCCATTCACAGCGCAACCAAGCACAGACACCTTGATAGGCACCTTGATGTTGGCAATGTACTCTTCCACCTCGTTGGCGATAGAGAACAGATCAATATCCAGCCGTCCGCATGTCGGGCAGGATACCAGCGTTGCTGCATTGGAGATCAGGCCAAATGTCTTGAGCAGCTCGCGAGCCACCTTCACTTCCTCTACCGGATCAGCACTAAGCGAGATGCGAACAGTATTGCCGATTCCCATGGCGAGCAGCGCACCGATGCCCGCGGAGCTCTTGATGGTTCCCGAGTAGAGCGTTCCGGCCTCTGTAATTCCCAGATGAAGCGGATATTTGATCTTCTCCGCAGCCATCCGATAAGCGTCAAGCGCCATCGGCACATCGGAGGCCTTCAGGGACACAATAATATTGTGAAAATCCAGCTCCTCCAAAATGCCAATATGGAACAGGGCACTCTCCACCATCGCCTCCGCGGTTGGATAGCCGTACTTCTCCAGCAGATGGTTCTCCAGCGAGCCGGCATTCACACCGATTCGGATCGGAATGCCATTCTCCTTGCACGCCTTCACGACAGCCTCGACCTTCTCGCGGCGGCCGATATTGCCCGGATTAATCCGCACCTTATCAATGCCGTTCTCGATAGCCAGCAATGCCAGACGATAGTCAAAGTGAATATCGGCGACCAGCGGAATATGGATGCGCTTCTTGATCTCCTTGATGGCAGCAGCAGCTTCCTTATTGTTGACCGTCACTCGTACAATCTGGCAACCGGCCTCCTCCAGCCGCAATATCTCAGCAACCGTAGCTTCAACATCAGCGGTTTTGGTGGTACACATACTCTGAATGATGACTTCATTGTTGCCGCCGATCGTCAGATCCCCTACCTTGACCGGCACTGTGTCTTTGCGCAGATACATCCGTAACCTCTCCCATCCAAGCGTAAACGGTCAAGCCGTCTTTGAACGGCGCAGCTTCGTTTCGCGTAGATATATAAGCCTATTTTAAGATTCCTACTTACAATCCTTATCTATCAAGCGTAAACGGCCAAGCCGTCTTCGACCGTAGATATATTACAAAGTCAAATTCCACCCGTACAGCAGGACCTGCCTGCCTATACGGGTGGTTCAAGGTTCAATGCCGTTACGCGCTCTCTTCCTTCTTCTTGCCCTTCTTCATCGACAGCTCTGGCATAATCTTATCTTCAACAACCTTCTCGGTGATGACGCAGCTATTCACATCATCGCGCGAAGGTGCCTCATACATGACATCCAGCATCAGCGACTCGATGATCGCCCTCAAGCCGCGCGCTCCCGTATTGCGCTTGATCGCTTCCTTGGCGATCGCTTCCAGTGCAGCTTGCTCGAACTCGAGCTTGATGCTGTCCATCTCCAGCAGCTTCTGGTACTGCTTGACGAGCGCATTCTTAGGCTCAGACAGAATCCGCACCAGCGCTGGCTCGTCGAGTGGCTCCAGGCTGGAGATAACCGGCAGACGACCTACAAATTCCGGTATGAGACCGAACTTGAGCAGGTCTTCCGGCAGTACCAGCGACAGATACTCGCCAGCCTTCAGCTCCTTCTGCCCTTCGCCGGATGCATTGAAGCCAATAACCTTCTTGCCGATCCGACGCTTGATGATTTGCTCCAGACCGTCAAAGGCTCCGCCGCAAATAAACAGAATATTCGTCGTGTCGATCTGGATAAATTCCTGATGCGGATGCTTGCGCCCGCCTTGCGGTGGAACCGAGGCAACCGTACCCTCCAGAATTTTCAGCAGCGCCTGCTGAACGCCCTCGCCCGATACATCACGGGTGATGGACGGGTTCTCTGACTTGCGCGCCACCTTGTCAATCTCGTCGATATAGATAATGCCGCGCTCTGCTTTCTCTACATCGTAGTCAGCCGCCTGGATCAGCTTGAGAAGAATATTCTCGACATCCTCACCGACATAGCCAGCCTCGGTAAGCGAGGTGGCATCAGCAATAGCAAATGGCACGTTAAGAATCTTCGCCATCGTCTGCGCGAGCAATGTCTTCCCTGAACCCGTTGGACCGACGAGCAGAATGTTGCTCTTCTGCAATTCCACATCTTCAATCTTGCTCTGGGTGTTGATCCGCTTGTAATGATTATATACCGCTACAGCAAGCGATTTCTTCGCTTGATCCTGACCAATAACGTATTGGTCAAGAATCTGGCGAATATCCATCGGCTTAGGGATGTCCTTCATATCCAGCTCTTCTTCATGCCCCAATTCTTCCTCAACAATCTCCGTGCACAGCTCAATGCACTCATCACATATATATACCCCTGGTCCGGCAACTAGCTTGCGAACCTGGTCCTGAGATTTTCCGCAAAAGGAACATTTCAGTTGGCCCTTTTCATCGTTGAATTTAAACATCTGGTCACCCCTTCAGTTAAATATTACAGCTCGTTGCTGGACACAACCTTGTCGATCAGCCCATAAGCAAGCGCTTCGTCTGCGCTCATGAAATAATCCCGATCTGTATCACGGTCAATCTTTTCATAAGGCTGTCCGGTACGCTCAACATAGATCTCGTTAAGCTTTTTCTTCGTGCGAAGAATCCAGTCCGCATGAATTTTGATGTCTGTTGCCTGTCCCCGTACACCGCCTAGAGGCTGATGAATCATAACCTCGCTGTTAGGCAGCGCAAGACGCTTGCCCTTCGCCCCTGCAGTCAGCAGCAGAGAACCCATGCTCGCCGCCATTCCGACACAGATCGTCGACACATCCGGCTTGATGTACTGCATCGTATCATATATGCCCATTCCGGCTGTAACGGAACCGCCGGGAGAGTTAATGTAGAGATGAATATCCTTCTCAGGATCATCTGCAGCCAGGAACAACAATTGCGCAATGACGAGATTGGCGACATCATCATCAATAGCACTGCCCAGAAAGATTATTCTGTCCCGAAGAAGACGGGAATAAATATCGTAGGATCGTTCTCCACGACTGCTTTGCTCTACCACGATAGGTACAAGATTCATGCGACCAACCTCTTTTCGTTATGGAAATTGTGGATTCCATTTTTATTTTAACATGTTCGGAAAGGGATGTCATTTTTCCCTGGCAGTACAGTATACGTCGGGGTCGCCACATTTAATACGGCCCCAGGCCAACATCAGGTCTAAGGGTATGTACAAACTGTGGAGGATGGATAATTGTGCACTATTATACAGCACTCTTCTCTCACTACCCAAAACAAGCCGCACGTGAATCATCAACGGCGGCTCCTTCGGAGCAGCGTCAAGCCATCCTCGGTCAAGCTGGTATTGCAATATGTAGGTTGCTGCTATATAAGCTCGTTACAGGTGCGCGCCCCCCCAACGATCCTATATATTTTAAAATAAGGCACGTATCAAAAAGAAACGTGCCTTATCCCTCTGGATAACTATGTTATGCGACTTCGGTTACGGTCTTGCTATTGTCGATCAGGAATTGAATGGTTTTGCGCAGCATGAGATCTTCTCTCAGATTCTCCAGGTTGCCGTTGCGAGTGAAGATTTCACGCAGCTCCTCGGCTGGGCGGTTGTAGGATACGGACAATTTCTCCAGTTCCTCGCTCAGCTCCTCTTCGCTGATTGTAATGTCTTCAACCTTCGCGATCTGCTCCAGCACCAGATTGTTGCGAACGCGCTTCTCAGCATCCACACGCATCTGGCCGCGCAGCGCAGCCTCATCCTGGCCGGAGAACTGATAGTACAGATCCAGGCTCATGCCTTGGGAACGCAGACGGTTCTCGAAGTCTCTGAGAATGTAGTCTGTCTCTGTGCTGATCATCGCCTCAGGAATCTCGATCTCAGCAGCTTGCGCTACCTTCTCGACTACAGCTACCTCGCGCGCTTGCACTGCAGCTTTTTCCTTTTGCTCCTTCAAGCGTCCGGTCAGGTCTTGCTTGAACTCCTCCAGCGTGTCGAATTCGCTGACATCCTTCGCGAACTCGTCATCCAGTGCAGGGAGAGCCTTGCGCTTGATTTCATGCAGCTTTACCTTGAACACGGCAGGCTTGCCAGCCAGGTTCTCGGAATGATAAGCCTCTGGGAAGGTTACCTCAACATCCTTGAAGTCACCGATGTTCATGCCAACCAGTTGCTCCTCAAAGCCAGGGATGAACGAACCCGAGCCCAGCTCCAGCGCATAGCGCTCGCTCTGACCGCCTTCGAATGGCTCGCCATCTACGAAGCCTTCAAAATCGATAATCGTGGTGTCGCCGTTCTTCGCTTCGCCTTCATCGATGACGATCAGCTCCGCATGGCGTTGCTGCAGGCGCTCCAGCTCAGCCGCCAGCTCTTCTTCTGTCACTTCGACTTGCGGCTCTTCCACTTCAACGCCCTTGTACTCGCCCAGCGTTACTTCTGGCTTCACGGTTACTTTGGCCTTGAACTTGAAGGTTTCGCCAGTTGCGAATTGCTCTACATCAATCTCAGGGCGGTCAACGGCAATAACGCCAGTCTCGCGCAGCGCAGCAGAATAAGCCTCTGGAAGCAGAATGTCAATCGCATCCTGATACAGACTCTCGATTCCAAAACGCTTCTCAAACATACTCCGCGGCACTTTACCTTTGCGGAAGCCTGGTACGTTTACTTTCTGAACAACCTTCTTGAATGCCTTGTCCAATGCCTGTGTGACCTGCTCCACTTCAACCTCAACGCTAATCTCCACGAGGTTCTTTTCTATCTTTTCCCAACTTGCTTTCATTTTATGCTTTCCCCTCCAAAATTACGCATCCTAGTCAATTTCATAACACAGAAAATACTACAAGATCAATATAGTTCCTGTCTCCAAAATGCTGCCTTCATCGAGCAATTGGCGGGGGTTATGAAATTGATTCATCCGCACGTTATTTCCGTTCATAAACCATTCCATTATAAACAACATTACAGCCGATTTCAAGGCTCTCAATCATCACCTTGGCCAAGTCCGGCATTATTAACCTGCCTTAGCAGTCTACATGCCTGCTCGTATCGAAAGCGAAGCGCCTGAGTGATGCCATAGGTATCCCGCAGCTCATCATCATCAGCCATCCCGTAAGCCGCCAGCAGCACGCTCTGGTGAAGCGCGGCCGCGAAGCAATCCAGCATGTCCGCATCGTCGCGCAGCAGCCAGCTATACATGGAGGTTCCATATACAAACTGAAGGCATTCCTTCCACATCTCTCTGGCAAAATGAGGCAGCGTCGGATCTGATGTCTCCGTCACCTGCTCGACGCGCTCCAGCACCTGAATGACCGCAGGGGGAAATTGTTCCAACGATAGCGGCGTGTCGCCGATCTCCAGTTCAACCTCCTCCGACATCCGGGTCAAGTGAATCACACCAGAAACGCCGCGTCTGCGAAGGCATTGCAGCGCCTTGAACTGGAGCACAGGATGGAGAGGCGCCGCAGACAACCAGGTCACAATCTCCTCGTCAATCTGCGGGTGCTGCAAGAGGGCGGCACGCTCCAGCGCCAGCATCTGCTGATCGATCATCGGGTGGTGCTTCATTATATACAGCACCTGGCGGATATACGCCTCATCCTGCGGCCCGGCTCCGAGCGCCTGATGCCGCAGCTCCTCCTCATCGTCCTGTGTGTCCGTGCTTTCCACACCAGATGGAAATGCCATCTCCAGCCAATTCAGCAGATTCGTCCATTCCTCATAATTGCGGGCATCCTCTCCCCTGCACTGCAACAGAAACTGCAGCAGCTCGCGTGCCTCCCCGTATTGCTCCGCCTCAAGCATCCGGGTTAATTGAATCTGATAGTGATCCAGCATCTTCGGAAAAAGGTACACGTTCTCCGCGCCGGAATCACCTTGGGGTCGTCTGGGATCTGTAATGGTAACACCGCCTTCTATCCGAATCCTAGTGCTAAATAACCGCTCGTTATTTTACGCCATCATTATATCATAAGAGCGGGAAAAGAGAAAAATATGGAATGGGAACAAACACCCGTTTGCACGTCGTGCCTTCTTCATCATATTGCATCTCTTATTGCATTCATTTCCCGTATTATGCTATTATAATTGCGCTAATGGCAAACTGTCTGCAACTTTTTTTGAGGAAAAGTATTGCCTTGGACTATAAACCATGGTATGATCTTTTATGTTGTGTTTTTGATATTTCTTCCTGTCCCAGTAGCTCAGTTGGATAGAGCACTCGCCTTCTAAGCGAGTTGTCGGGGGTTCGAATCCCTCCTGGGACGCTTTTGAATATTTCCTACAAGTCGCCCATTAGGCGACTTTTTTGTTTTCCCGCAGCATTCACATTTTCTATGATTATGTCGATGAGAACCCTAAACAACATTTTAAGAGAGGAAGAACGACATGCAACGCTATATTCAGACAGCACTCGCTGCCATAATGACCCTTTTCCTTTTCCTTGCCCTTCCGCTCCACGTGTCCGCCAACAATCTCGACAGCCTCCCCGAGCCGGACTGGACCTTTACCGCCCCTGACGAATCGAATCTGTACTTGTACCCAGGCGCTGCCCGGTTTACAGATACGTCTGTGTACCTTTTTGCAGGCGAGAGACTGTACATTTTGGACAAAAAGACAGGGAAGCAACGGGCAAGCATCTCGCATCTTGTCGACTCCAAGGTCTTGTTCAGCTTCTTCGGCTCCAGGGCAGAGGTAGGGACGGACGGCCATGTCTATATTTTGACCACTCATGAGAATGCGTCCGGGGCCTTAAAGGAACGGCTGACTGCCTACAGCGCTAACGGCGCCAAGCTCTGGGTCAAAAACTATGATGAGAAAGTGCGCTCCAATGCCGGGGTAACCCTCCTTAGTGACGGCACCGTGCTGGTCTACCTGGAGACCGCCTCGGAGCAGCAGACCACCTACCGTTATGATTCGCAGGGCAAGCTGCTTGGCAAGCAGCAATGGAGCGGAGCCACGTATGGCTTCAGCAACGGCTACCTGCCGTTGTACAATTGGACGGGCAAAGCCTCCAGCCGCGTCACCTTCTATAATAGCAGTCTGGTGAAGCAGTTCAGCTATGACATTAAATTTGAGGAGGGCATGTTCCTTGGGCTGGCGCCCGATGGCTACCTCTATCGCCAACTCGCTGACAGCGCTCCCGGAACCGACAGACTTGCAATGTTCGATACCCGAGGCAAGCTGATCTGGAACAAAAATCTGACGGGCGATCTGTTCATTCTGGACTTCAAGGAGCAAATGGTGGTCGGAAAACGCGGATTTTCAGCGGGACTTGTCGGCATCTTGGGCTATAAAGAACTGTTCTGGATCGACAATCAGGGGCGAATGCACAAGGCTTCAGCCGATGCTCCGACCTATTACCAGACGGCCTATGACAATACAATCATGCTCATGGAAAAATCAAAGCTTTCCATCTACGAGGCAGTCGGCTCTACATCTCCATACCTCAAGCGGCTTCATACCCTAAGCACAGCGAACCTGAACAACAAGGAGAACTTTCTGTACGAGGGCGAAGGCATCGTCTATTATGGGGATAAAAACAAGCTTCAACGGCTCAATCTGGCTCATCCGCCAGTTCGCGTCTACATAAACGGAGAGAAAGCATCGCTCGGCGCGTCGCCGCAAGTCATTAACGGCACGCTGATGGTTCCGCTGCGCGGCACCGTTGAAGCGCTCGGCGGCTCCATCAAGCGCCTGGATGCTACAGTGACGGTTACGGTGGGCGATAACAAGGTCATGATGACGGTCGGCAAGAAGACGGCAATGGTCAATGGCAATCCGCAACAGCTAGCCGCGGCGCCCGTAGAGCGCGGAGGACATACGCTGGTGCCGCTGCGTTTCCTGAGTGAAGCGCTCGGCGCGAAGGTAAAGTGGGATCAAGCGGCAGGCACCGTGCATATCGATCTGTCATAGACTGTGCTTGCTGAAGGCTCTGGCCTGATGGCCGCTTGGCATCTGAAGCCAGGCGTCTGAAACCAGACGCCTGCAGCCCTAGCCATATGTGCTATGCTAAAAGTCATTGCAGTGCCTTAATTGTCGCTCGCTGCCGATAATTAAGGCAAAATGGTTAATTATGTCCAACAACATGACCTGTCACAACTATAATCGCTTATGATGGTAAAAAGACATCGCAAGCATAACCAGACAGCACCGTACCTATCGGTTCATTTTCTGACTAGAAGCAGTGTCTGTTCGACGGGAGGTCACTCGTATGCAAATGGCAATTACACTTCTTATTCTCGCCGGCTCCGCCGTCTTCTTCATGAGCGGCAGAGTACGCTCCGATCTGGTCGCAATCTGCGCTCTGCTCCTGCTGCTGCTGAGCGGCATTCTGGAGCCTGCCGAGGCACTATCCGGCTTCTCCAATTCGGTCGTCATTATGATGATCGGATTGTTCATCGTCGGCGGGGGCATCTTCCAGACTGGCCTAGCGAAGATGATCAGCAGCCGACTGCTCAAGCTCGCGGGCAACAGCGAGCTGAAGATGTTTCTCGTCGTTATGCTGGCGACGGCCTTCATCGGCGCCTTCGTCAGCAACACGGGCACCGTTGCGCTGATGCTGCCGATCGTGGTCAGCATGGCGACGAGCGCCAACATGAATCCGGCGCGGCTGCTCATGCCGCTTGCCTTTGCCAGCAGCATGGGCGGCATGCTGACCCTGATCGGCACACCGCCCAACCTGGTCATTCAGGATGCGCTGATTGCTGCCGGATTCGAGCGGCTGTCCTTCTTCTCCTTCACTCCGGTTGGACTGATCGTCCTGGCTGCGGGCATCATCTTGCTCAGCCTGCTAACACGGCTGCTGGGCACGAAGAGGGATGACCGAGATGAAGCCGGTCATGGCAGCCGTTCGCTCAAGGAGCTGGCTGGCGAATATCAGATCTCGCAGAACCTGTTCCGCGTTCGCGTCAAGGAGCGCTCCTCGCTCAATGGGCATAAGCTGGCTGAGCTGGATATACCGGAGCGATTCAATATTAGTATTATTGAGGTTCGGCGCAAAACCTCGCATAAAAATCCGTTCTTCAAGACGCTTAGCCAGCAATTCGCCGGCCCGGACACTCTCATTGCCGAGGGCGACATCCTCTATGTGCTTGGCGACTTCGCGCAGGTGAAGCATTTTGCCTGCAAGAGCGGATTGCAACTGATGGACGCTGCCACACGGGAGCAGGACACGTCTAGCGCAGGCAACAATACACTGAGCTTTCAGGAGATTGGTATTGCCGAGGTGCTGCTAACGCCGACCTCCATCCTGCTGAACAAGTATATTAAGGATTCCGGCTTCCGCGAGAGATATAATGTCAATATATTGGGCATCAAGCGCAAGGGTGAATACAAGCTGAGGCAGCTCAAGGATGAACGGATACGGATCGGAGACGCGCTGCTTGTACAAGGCACCTGGAGCAACATCGCGCGGCTGGAGAGAGAACAGAGCGATCTCGTCGTCGTCGGGCAGCCGCTGCAGGAAGCCGCCAAGGTAACGCTTGACCACAAAGCCCCGATTGCCGCAGGCATCATGCTGCTGATGGTCGCCCTGATGGTGCTTGACCTGTTCCCTGCCGTCGTCTCGGTCATGCTCGCCGCAGTGCTCATGATCATCACAGGCTGTCTGCGCAATATGGAGCAAGCGTACAAGACGATCAATTGGGAGAGCATCGTGCTGATTGCCGGGATGATCCCGATGTCGGCAGCGCTGGAGAAGACGGGGGCGGCTTCGCTGCTGTCGGGCGGGTTAGTGGGCGGACTCGGCAGCCTCGGCCCGCTGGCGCTGCTGGCCGGGGTGTACTTCACCACCTCGCTGATGACCATGTTCATCAGCAACACCGCAACCGCCGTCCTGCTCGCGCCGATCGCACTGGCTGCCGCTGCTGACATCGGCGCCAGCCCTTATCCGTTCCTGTTCGCCGTGACGATCGGAGCTAGTCTCTGCTTCGCCTCGCCGTTCTCGACGCCGCCCAATGCGCTCGTCATGGCCGCGGGCAAATATACCTTTATGGACTATATAAAGGTCGGGCTGCCGCTGCAAATCATCATCGGCGTGCTGATGATCATGGTGCTCCCGCTGCTGTTCCCGTTCTAGCTCGTCGGCTCCAGGCTGCAAGCCGCTACGCGAACGACAGACAGAGCTTCTACCTTAGCAGCAGCTTGCAGGAGCAGATTTGAGATGAGCGCAGGCATTGTAGTATGATGGACAAGAACCAACGATAGGGCAACCATTGCGATCTCATCCTGATAGTTCGAGGAGGCACTGCACGATGCAAGAGAAGAGCAAATACAGTCTGAACAGCACAGCGGTCGCAGAGGCGACCAAGCAATGGCTGGCCAAGCGCGGCGTTACAAATGAAGCCATTGCAGAGCTGGTCTACTTTTTGCAAAAGGATTATTTCCCGCAGCTCACCGTGGAGGAATGCGTCGTCCATGTAGAGGCCGTACTCACCAAGCGCGAGGTGCAAAATGCGGTTCTGACCGGCATTCAGCTTGATATGCTCGCAGAGGAAGGCAAGCTGCTGCCGCCGCTGCAGGAGATGATTCAGCACGACGAGGGACTATATGGCTGCGATGAGATTTTGGCGTTGTCCATCGTCAATGTATATGGCAGCATCGGCTTTACTAACTTTGGCTATGTAGACAAGCTCAAGCCAGGCATTCTGGTGAAGCTCAATAGCAAGACCGACGGAGAGATTCATACCTTCCTGGACGACATCGTCGGTGCGATCGCCGCATCCGCTGCCAGTCGCATCGCCCACCGCAAGCAGGCGGAACGGGAAGGCAGCACCGATGTCCCCTTGGACTAGGGTGTGTCTTCAACACCGACGGAAGCAAATCATAGCATACAGCAGCGCCCGGAGACATGCTCCGGGCGCTGCTGTTGTATGGCTGCAGGAGGAAGCTGGACACAAGTTGGCAATAACCTGCTGCTACAATAGAGAGCGCCGAAATCCCAGAGGAGCTCACAGGAGCGAATGAATCGGCGGGATGCAGGCCATCATTTTATATTATGTGAGAAGGAGAA
Organism: Paenibacillus sp. J5; assembly: GCF_054955055.1. Classification (NCBI taxonomy): domain Bacteria; kingdom Bacillati; phylum Bacillota; class Bacilli; order Caryophanales; family Paenibacillaceae; genus Paenibacillus; species Paenibacillus sp. J5. Next base: position 461,873 of record NZ_JBUEDD010000005.1, read on the forward strand.
TGTGCCATGAACGCCTCTCTACCAGGCAAGGGGCAGCCTAAGAAGCTGCTGCTTATTGAGGATGAAGAAGCGATTGCGGATATTCTGTCCTATGCGCTGCGTAAGGAGGGATATACGGTATGCTCCGCCTCCACAGGAGCGGCAGGCTTGCGCCTGCTGGAGCAATACCAGCCTGATCTGCTGCTGCTGGATGTGATGCTGCCCGATATGGACGGGTTCGACATCTGCCGAAGGGTCGCCTCGGAGCATGCGATACCTATCATTATGCTGACGGCTCGGGATGAGCTGATTGACAAAATCGTCGGTCTGGAGCTAGGGGCAGACGATTATATGACCAAGCCGTTCGACATTCGCGAGGTTGCCGCCCGTATCAAGGCTGCACTGCGCCGAACACAGCGCCATGACGGGCGTAGCCGGATCAAGCTGGGGGAGCGAATGCATATTCAGCTCGACCCGGCTGCGCGCGAGGTCTTCAAGGATGGACACGAGATCAAGCTCAAGCCCAAGGAGTTCGAGCTGCTGCTGCTGCTCAGCGAAGCACCCGGGCGCGTCTTTACCCGCGAGGAGATATTGAGCCAGGTGTGGGAGATGGATTATGACGGTGATCTGAGAACCGTTGATGTGCATGTACAGCGTCTGCGCAAAAAACTGGACACCTCTCTTATTGATACGGTTTTTGGAGTCGGCTACAAGCTGAGAGGCGCAAAGCCATGATACTGGCTCGAACGATCCAAGGCAGATTCACGCGCGGGTTTGTACTCATCTTCACCCTCTCGGCCATCCTGATGTATCTGTATACCGGACATCTGCTGGACACGCGCACAGAACGCTTGGTGGAGTCTGACATGCAGCAGTTGCAGAAGCTGTCGCGGGAGATCGCCAAGCAGTCCGCCTTGTTAGCAGGGACGGCGGGGAACGGGACCGATCCGTCCCTTGCGGAGCGACTCGTGAAGCAACTGAGCGCGCACAGCCGAATGGCTGCCTTCTACGATCCACACGGCCAGCTCACAGCGGAGGCGCATGTATCGAAGAATGGCTTTATTCTGATGAGCCAGCGCGAGAGTGAACTGCTGCAACGCACGGAGCAGGATGTGCAGGCCGCGCTTAGCAATCGGTCACTCTACACTATCGCGCATCTGGAAGGCCCTCTCGTGCAGGCCGTCCTCACCTATCCATTATATATTGACGGGAAGCTGCTTGGCGTTATTCGCATGGTGCAGGATTATACAGCTACCTACGCGGACAATGACAGCCTGCTGCGACGCATGGCCCTGTTCACGCTGCTGCTGTTTGTGCTGGTGTTCGCCTTTTCCTACGTGCTGACCCGCAGCATCACAAAGCCGATGGCGATCCTGACCCGGGCATTGCGACAGGTGGGCGAGGGGAACTTCCTTACGCCTGCGATGCCCCTCCACGCTCAGGACGAGGTAGGCGAGCTGGCGCGCAGCTTTCAGGCGATGCGGGACAAGATCGAGCATCTGGAGCAGTCTCGCCAGCAGTTCTACCATCATGTCACCCATGAGCTGAAGACGCCGCTGACGACCATTTCGGGCTATGCCCAGATTATCGGAGAGCCTGGGTTTGCGGACGCTGAATTCCTGCACAAGGCTGCCAGCAAAATAACCGATGAAAGCAATCGTCTGCACCGTATGGTGATCGAGCTGATTCAGCTATCCCGGCGCGAGGGATGGGCTGCCAAGGGGACGGACAGGTCTCCCACGTCCATCGATTGGAGTGAGCTTGTCCGAAGCTGCTGCGAGGATATGGCAATGCCCGCTGCCCAGATGGACGTGAAGCTGCGGTTGCAGTTGTCGCCTGCTGTAGTGATGGCAGAGCACGGAGAGCTGCGGCAGGTGGTACTGAACCTGCTGGACAATGCGATCAAATATGCAGTCCGAGGAACCGAAATTCATGTCACTCTGCAGGCAGAGCAATCAACAGCCCGGCTATGTATAGCGAATTCCACCTCCCTGCCACTGGGCGATCATAGCGAGCAATTATTCGAGCCCTTCTATCGGGTTGGGGACAGACAGGCTCGGGATCGTGAGAGCATGGGGTTAGGGCTTGCCATTAGCCGCAGCATTATTCACCAGCATCAGGGAGTCATCCGTCTGGAGCATAATAACGGTCAAGTGATTGTCAGCGTCCTGCTCCCGCTCGGACATAACCCGGCAACAACTGGCTACGATTCGGCTACATCCGCTAGGTAGAGTAGAGGGGACCACATATACAGGAGGAATGATGAAATGAAACATCGCTTTGCCCTGCTCGGCCTTAGCGCCGCACTCACCGCTTCTCTGCTCTCCGGCTGCTCCTACATGAGCCATGCCAAGGATCGCCAGCAGACCTTTACACTCAGTCAGGATGTGCGTCAGGATAGCCTGGCCGCAGACCAGTCCAATGCCCTAACCCCCCGCCAGGAATATCAGCTCCCCGAATCGATCTCCTATCGCGACCTGCTCTCCATACGGGAAGGCCAGGCGCTTATGAATGGGGAGAACTATGTTGACCGCCTTGACCTTGCCTCACAGCAGAAAACCCGTCTGTTAAACTACCGCGCTGCGGCAGGCTCCGAAGATGGAGGCCGTTTGCTGTACAGACAGGATCAGGAACTATTCATCTACTCCGTCCATTCAGGCAAGAGCTGGAAGATTGCTGAACTGGAACGCGAGCCCCAAGACGATCCCATGGACGTGGGGGCTTACTTCGCAGACAAGGCTGGGCGCTATGTCATTCAGAAGCTTGCCGGGGACAAGCTGCAGTTGATCGACACCGATCAGGGAACAGCCCTCCCGCTGGATCTGGGCACCATCTTCAATACCCGCTCCTATGGATATGGCCCGCTCCGCTATCAAGATGGACAGCTCTATATTAATATTGCTGGAGACGGCTTAGACCACGGGCTGTACAAATTCGCGGCGGACAGACAATCTGCGACACCTGTACTGATCTGGCCGAACCAAGACGACTCGGCATCTGACAGGTTTGAGGTGCTCCGGGATGGCTCTGTTCTCTTCAGTGGAAGCTATAATAAGGAAAAAGGCATCTTCCGCTACGATCCATCAACGGGCAAGGCAGCCAGACTGGTAGCCGGCACGAAGGGAACAGAAGGCGGCCGCACGCCGTTCTTCAGCTTATCTCCTGATGAGAGCAAGCTGCTCTTTGAGGGCATCGTAGAACCGGAGTCGGCATCGACAGACGATCTCGAGCCCGATTTTATCTATGCAGCAGAATTATCAGGCATGGAGCTAACGCACATTCAACCTGTGCTGGAGCAGGTCTATCTCTATGCAGCCATCTTCCTCATGTCCAATTGGGAGGCGGATTCGCAGGCCTTCTCCATTAAGCTGCCAGCAGCAGCGGGATCAGAGCCCAGCGAGTGGATAAGCTCGATAGCCGTCTACAACCTAAACTAAACAACACATTCACCTGCAATAATTACAGCTAAATTAAACAAAATAAATCATGAAGTTTAGCTAAAAATATTGTAATCCTCCGTGCATCGTAGTACACTGGACTTATTTAGACCGTGCAATGGGAACAGATAGGGCTTCCATGTAGCCGTGTCCATAAGGAGAGTCGAACAACGTGAAGATGGAGGATATTGCAGCGCTTGCCCGTGTATCCAAGTCGGCCGTATCATTGGCCTTCAGCGGCAAGCCGGGCATCAGCGAGGAGACGCGAGCCCGCATTATACAGATTGCCCAAGAGAATGGTTATGCGCCGCGTGCGCGCAAAAGCTCGCTACCGCAGCCAGAGCTGGCGCCCAATCCGACACTGAGATTCATCGCCTGCACCAACTCGGGTATTGTGCTGGAGCAATTCAACAAGCAGCCGTTCTTCATGGAGCTGATCCAGTGCATCGAGGAGCAATGTCGGCTGCGGGGTTACTCCCTGCTCTACTCCTCTGTCCCGGCGGAGCAACTGGAGGAGAAGCTAGATCAATTCGCCGCCGAGCATGAGGTGAGCGGCATGATCCTGCTTGGTACCAATCTGACGCGCGAGCAGATCGAGCTGATTGCCTCCCGTGAGCGGAATCTGGTCGTGCTGGATACTTGTGTCGATACGCTGAATGCCAATTTTATCGTTATGAATAACCAGATGGGCGCCTACCAGGCATGCAAGCATCTGATTGAACTGGGGCACACCCGCATTGGCTATATCGAGTCCAGTCATCGGATGTACAACTTCGACTCCCGACGCAAGGGCTTCCTCCTTGCTCTCGCCGAGCATGAGCTAGGTCTGCGCAAGGAGGACATCTTTACGACCTTGCCGACTGTAATTACACCACAGGATGACTTCAAGCACATTATCGAGCAGCGCCGGGACGACCTGCCTACCGCCTTCTTCTGCGAATGCGATTATATTGCGATTAGTGCTATGAAGTCATTGATGGAGCTAGGCATTCGGGTGCCGGGAGACATCTCGATCGTCGGCTTTGACAATATTAATGAGTCCATGGTCATCTCCCCTGAGCTGACAACGGTTCATGTGGAGAAGGAGAAAATCGCCGAGTTGGCGGTGACGATGATGAAGCATCTCATGAGCAGCGAGAGCAGCATTAGCGTCAAGACCACGGTGGACACGCGTCTCATCGTGAGAAGATCAACCGCGGCGGCGGCTGTTGAATCTTAAAAAAGACTCTTTACGTTAAAGGTGGGTTATTTGTGAAGCAATTGTCCAATTATCTACATGTTCAAGCTATCGCTAAATCCACCATAAGTGAGTTAAAGAATGTAATAAAATAAGGCATTTCAGAACGTGAAATTGTTTGTAAAACCGAAGACATTTTGAGAGCTAATGGCGTAAATAGTTTCTGGTATCATGGTATAGGGGCATTTGTCCACGTTGGAAAGAGAACAACCATTTCCGAATCAGGCAAGGGTTATAAGCCTTCGGAAACATTAGTGGGCAGGAATGATATTGTAACTGTAGACCTTAGTCCAGAGCTTAATACCTATTGGGGTGACTATGCCCGAACGTTTATAATCATTGATGGAAAGGCTGTCGGTGTAGATGCTTTAGAATGTAGTAATAATGAATTTGAGCTTATGGATGGAGTTAAAGTTGAAGAGAACCTGCATAAAATATTTATGAACTATATCAAACCTGACATGACTTTTGAAGATGTCTACCTGCATATGAATGAGGTAATAAACCAACTCGATTATATTAACCTTGATTTTGCTGGAAATTTGGGACATACAATTGAGTTCAATAAGGACAACAGGAGATATTTTGAGTCGGGAAATAAGACTAAGCTGAGTGAAGTAACTCTCTTTACTTTTGAACCACATATTAAGCATAGGAGCTTAGAATACGGATTCAAGAGAGAAGACATTTATTATTTCCGCGATGGTAAATTGTTTGTCCTATAAAGCTCTAGACATTACCCGAAAACTGTAAGACGACGCTCAGATCAAAAGAGGCGAAGCAGTTTTTTAGCAACTTGTGCTTGGGAATTCAACTTCAATAAACAGCATAGAGAGTCGTATGGAACTCACATCAAGGTGAGAATCCTGCGACTCTCTTGTTCATGTGAGCAGCTTCATCCAACTTGTCTAGGTGCATGCTACTGGATTCAGATGTATGGCCAATCTGCTGGATTGAGCCTTTCTCTCCCAAGGCTTAGCTGTATGTCCCTCCTTCTCCCCGGGCACAATGGTCATATATACGCACCGGCTGAATCCTATGCTATGATTAGGATAGGATTGGCAAGCGCCTCATTGGGTAATAAGCATATAAGTCACCGGATAAGGATACTAATTCTATCTATAGGTGTGAATCATATCCCGTTATAGACCTACACTGCAAGGAGGGGCAAGCATGTCGTTCACCAAAAGCAAGACGCTCCGTGTCATTAATTGCCTCATTCACCGCTTTAATGATGATGAGGTGCCGGCGCTCGGTGCGCAGCTTACATATTATCTGATTCTGTCCTTCTTTCCATTCCTGATCTTTGTCATCAGCATTATCGGCTATGTCTCGTTGTCGGCAGAGGATTTGATGAACGACTTCTTCACCGTCATCCCTGATGATGCAGAGAAAATTGTGAAGAGCATTATCCTGGAGGTGACCTCCTCGAATAGCGGCACCCTGCTGTCATTCGGCATGCTGGCTACGCTATGGGCTGCCTCCAATGGCATCAACGCGGTAATCAAGGGGCTGAATAAAGCTTATGATGAGGAGGAGAATCGCCCCTTCTGGCTAGTGCGCGGCATTGCCGTCCTCTCGACGCTGGTGCTGGCTTTCGTTATTCTCATTGCGATGCTGATGCTGATCTTTGGCAAATCAATCGGTGAATACCTATTTGTGGTCGCGGCCTTCCCGACTGATTTCGAACAGGTATGGGGATTTGTCAAATATGCGATCCCTCTCACTGTCATGCTCGTCGTTTTTATGCTCTTATACAAATTCGCACCCAACCGCAAGCTAGGCTTCAAGGAGGTGCTTCCCGGAGCCATCTTCACCACTCTTGGCTGGATCGCCACCTCTTTGCTGTTCTCCTTCTACGTCAATCAGTTCGGCTCCTACACCAAGATCTATGGCAGTCTGGGCGGAGTCATCGTCCTGCTGATCTGGCTGTATATCAGCTCCATTATCATTCTGATGGGCGGTGAGATTAACGCTGCGCTTGCATTTGAACGGGACGGGAAGGTGAAGAAGGAATGCAAAATGTTCGGTGCCCAGTTTTTCGCTTTTCTGCGAAAACGGCGCTTGTGAGCCGATTTTTTTGCAACATTTTTCCAATGAAATGCGTTCATGGTGTTGAGGGGAGGTAAATCGATGAAAAAGGGAATGTGGATGATGATTGCAGTATTAGGCCTGTTGCTTTCAAGCTGTGCAACCAATGATTCTCCTTCCAATCCTTCTAGAGCACAACAGTCTGAAGCCCAAGGAGATTGGCCACTGTATTCAATTGAGGAAATGATGAATGGGAAGACAGATGTAATCGTCCTCGCTCTCGTTGATTCAGTCACCCAAGAGAAAGAACCACAAATAGCGGAATTGCGCGTTGAAGAAACCTTTTACGGGAAGCCACGTGACGCGGTGATTAAGCTTTATCAAACCACTGGCCATGTGCAAGCAGGTCAACGGTATTTGTTATTTCTAAGCTATCGAGAGCAAGCTGGGCAGTATGTCGTTTCTGACGGTCTTTCGCAAATAGAATATAATAACGACAACATGAAAGTCCGTGTGAGAGGGATTCAAGGAGACTATACAGTAGAGCAATTTAGAAAAGTGATTAACGAGCAAGCCTGACACGTTTAACCTTGTCTATTAGGACAAGGACAAGAAAACAAGCGAACGGAAGCCCCATGAAGTAGCCGATCACATCTACGCCATGCTTAATCAGGGCAACCATTCGCTTTTTTAAGGTAAGGATTACACTTCGCGTGAGTCGACACAACTTCGATTATTGCTGCACACCCTGTGCCGGGTTATTCTGCGCCGGCTGCTTGGCATGCTTATCCAGCGTCTCCTTGGCAAATTGCTCTGCTGCCTCATAGCGATTGCCCTTCGTATCCTTTACTTTTGCCTTGGTCATCACCTTATGCCTCCTGTGTCCCGGCTTTTATTTGGCCGAATTCATGTTGATATCCAGATTCATCGTAGCAATATGCGCCTTCGTCTCCTCCGAGCCCAGCTCATGCATCAACTGATAGATGCGGGTGATCAACTGGTCGTAGCCCAGGTTGATGCGTTCTACAGACGCTGTTCCGAACGGGCTCCAGGAAAAATGCGATACCTGCGCCTCGTCCCAGCTCGACAGCTCCTCGAATAGCTCCTGCAATCGATTTAACTCTTCCTCATTTGCATAAATCTCCAGCTCATAAGCGGCCGCTGTCGGGTCCTCCAGAATTTGGCCGGCGCCTACAGCGACATAATAGGGCTTACGCTCATAAAATGCCTCCTCTGAAGTAGTGCTCATCCGTTCGCCTGCCTCCTTTAAGTTTTTTCTGTCCTTCCTCTCTAGCATCCCTGAGGGACAGACATTTTATGCCCGGATGGCGCATATATCTTGGAGACCTTAGTTGTTAGCTTAGCTGGCATAACAGCGCGAGCTGCCCAAGATTGCTTGGGGTAGTGTGCGAAGATGTCAGCTTTGCGAGCTTTATTGACTGAACACACCGCCCATCGTTGCGAATTCGGACAGAAAGGGATGAGAGAGGCATGTGCGGAATAACCGGATGGATTGACTGGACGGCGAACCTCTTGCATGAGAGCGAGAGCCTAGAGAAGATGACGGACACACTCGCGCCGCGCGGGCCGGATGCGTCTGGAACTTGGATTACAACCCACTGCGCGCTCGGGCATCGCAGATTAAGTGTGATGGACCCGGCTAACGGCGCGCAGCCCATGATACGTCAATCAGGCGATGATACGTATGTGATCGTATATAATGGCGAGCTATATAATGCCCCCGAGTTAAAACGAGAGCTGGAGCAGCATGGCCGCCGCTTCACAACCACCTGTGATACGGAAGTACTGCTCTATGCCTACATCGAGTGGGGCAAGGCATGTCTTGACCGCTTCAACGGCATCTTCGCCTTCGCGATCTGGAACAGTAAGGAAGAGAGCCTGTTCCTCGCCCGTGACCGTGTCGGGGTAAAGCCGCTGTTCATTAGCCAAATCAACGGGCGGTTTCTATTCGGGTCGGAGCCCAAGGCGATTCTTGCTCATCCGGCGGTCTCCACCGATGTCGGCGCGGAAGGGATCGCTGAGATCTTCATGAACGGCCCGGCCCGCACACCCGGTCAGGGAGTCTATAAGCAACTGTCCGAGCTGCTGCCCGGACAGTGTATGACGGTTGACCGCGCTGGCGTGCAGCTCCGCACCTATTGGAAGCTTGAGAACAAGCCTCATACGGATAACGCAGAGCAGACCGCCGAGCATGTCCGCTGGCTGCTGGAGGATACCGTTCATCGGCAATTGGCCTCTGATGTGCCGGTGGGCACGCTGCTGTCTGGCGGCCTGGATTCCAGCGCGCTGACCTCCATCGCAGCCGCCTACTACACCAAGCAAGGACTGGGCGCCATCGATACCTTTTCCGTCGATTTCACGGACAATGACAAGCACTTTCAGGCGCATGCCTTCCAGCCCAACTCGGATGCCCCGTTCATTCGTGTCATGTCGGATTACCTGGGCTCCCGCCATACCTTTATCGAGTTCGACACCCCTGAGCTGACGAATGCTCTGGATGCGGCTGTTGAAGCCAGGGATTTGCCTGGAATGGCTGATGTCGATGGCTCGCTATACATGTTCTGCCGGGAGATCAAGAAGGGGGTGACTGTCGCCATCTCGGGCGAGGCAGCCGATGAGATCTTCGGCGGCTATCCGTGGTTTCATCGCGAGGAGGCGCTGAATGCCGATACCTTCCCCTGGGCACTATCAGCCACGATGCGCGCCGGCCTCCTGTCCCCGGATGTCGCCTCATGGATTAAGCCGCTCGACTACGTGCGCGACCGCTATCATGACGCCGTGGCAGAGGTGCCCAGGCAGGACGGAGACACGCCACAGCAGCAGCGCATGCGCCGGATGTCCTATCTTAATATCACCCGCTTCATGCCCACACTGCTTGATCGCAAGGATCGGATGAGCATGGCGGTTGGCCTGGAGGTGCGTGTTCCCTTCTGCGACCATCGGTTGGTTGAATATGTATATAACATTCCATGGGAGATCAAAACCTCCGGCGGGCAGGAGAAAGGCATCCTGCGGCGGGCACTGGAGGGCATTCTGCCAGATGACATATTGTATCGCAAAAAAAGTCCCTACCCGAAAACCCATCATCCCAGCTACCTGCACAGCGTCCGCACCCGGCTTACTGCGATTCTCGATAATCCATCCTCGCCTCTGCTGTCGCTAATCAACGTGCCCCACTTACGCAAGCTGATGGAGTCCACAGATGCCTCCTCCAACCTCCCATGGTTCGGGCAGCTTATGTCCGGCCCGCAGTTGTTCGCGTATTTGATTCAGGTTAATCATTGGCTGGAGCACTACCGAATCTCGATTAAGTAGGTGTTAGCATCATAAGCGCATCATAAGCGTTATCGGCTACCCCCGCCCTTGACGAGTCAAAAAACAGGAGCTGCGCCCCTGATCTGCATCTTACAGATCAGGAGCCAGCTCCTGAATCAACTTCGCCAATGCGAGTCCGCGATGGCTGACCGACTGCTTCTCATCGGTGGTCAGTTGTCCCATCGTCCGCCCGAATGCAGGCACCCAGAACAACGGATCATAGCCGAAGCCCCCCTCGCCGAGCGGCTTGTTAATGATATACCCCTCACAGGCGCCATCGGCATGATAGATCTGACGCTGCACCGGATCATACACCACCAGACTGCATACAAAGCGCGCACTGCTCAGCGCCTCCAGATCGGTGGGCATAATCAGCTCCGCATTCCACTGGCCTGAGCGCTCCGCCGACCGCTTGCCAAGCTCCTCCAGCAGCTTGCGGTTGTTGGCTCCATCGCCTGCTCCTTCTCCTGCATAGCGCGCCGAGTAGACGCCCGGCTCGCCGCCCAGCGCATCAACGCACAGCCCGGAGTCATCCGCGAGCACGGGCACGCCCAGACGCTCGCCAACTGCCTTCGCCTTAATCAGCGCATTGTCATAGAACGTCTCGCCGTCCTCGACAATCTCGGGCAGGTTGTCAAAGTCGAACATGCTCTTGACTTCCATCCCCAGCTTGGCGAAGGCGTGAGCGAACTCCCTCACCTTGCCCTTGTTCTGGGTAGCGACGATGATCGTGCTTCCAGTCAGCTTCACAGTGCGCTCCCTCCGATCCGCAGCCCGGCTTCGCCCAGCACTTCCTTCTGTCTGTCAATCAGCTCATGAATGCCCAGCTCTGCCGATTGCAGCAGTTGATTCAGCTCGTCCCGCGAGAACGGAGCCTCCTCTCCTGTGCCCTGCACCTCGACAAACTTGCCCGTGCCCGTCATCACGACATTCATATCCACCTTCGCCTTCGAGTCTTCCTCGTAGTTCAGGTCGAGCAGCGTCTGGTTCTGATGAATGCCGACACTAACGGACGCCAAATAATCTGTAATCGGGTACTTTACGAAGTTGACAGTCGAGCTAAGCTTGTGAATGGCCAGCGCCAGCGCGACGAACGCGCCCGTAATCGAGGTCGTGCGAGTCCCCCCGTCCGCCTGGATGACATCGCAATCCAGCGTGATCGTGCGCTCGCCAAGCGCCTGCAGATCCACGATGGAGCGCAGCGACCTGCCGATCAGCCGTTGAATCTCCATCGTTCGGCCCGTCAGCTTGCCGCGCGCTGCCTCCCGCTGATTTCTGACTTGCGTCGCCCTGGGCAGCATCGCATACTCTGCGTTAATCCATCCCTTGCCCTGTCCTTTCAGAAATGGGGGAACCCGCTCCTCCACCGATGCCGTACACAGCACCTTCGTATCCCCTACCTCGATCCATACCGAGCCTTCGGCATGCTTGTTCGGATGAATGACGAAGGTCACCGGCCGAATCTGATTGGGAAGTCTTCCATCCGTTCTCATCATTTTATTGCCTCCTGAATTAAACTATCCTCCATTTTATCAAATCCCTTCATCAAAAGCACCCCTCCCGCATAAATCTGCCCGTTGAATCAAAACCAGGCATGCGGTTTACTTCCTATAAATCTATTGTATACTAGCTGTACACTTCACATTATTGGGGGGGGTTGGCCGATTAGTTAACTGGCTGAAATTGTTACTTCTCGGACAGCCTCGGATTGATATTGCCATGAGTAGCTACAATGATAGGAGGAGCCGTTATCATTCGAAGATTAGGCTATGCCGCTACTGATCGATTGTTGATCATCAATGCAGACGATTTCGGACTGACCCGGGGAACGAATGAAGCTATAGTGAGCTTGTTTGAAAGCAACTCCATTACCTCTGCCTCGATCATGATGCCTTGCCCCGAGTCCAACGAGGCTATAGCGGCAACCCATCAATACGGGATACGAAGCATCGGAATTCATCTGACACTGACAAGTGATTTGCTCTCTCGTTACACGCCCATCTATAATCAACAAACCTTGCATAGTTTAGTTGAAGCAAATGGTAAATTTCACACAGACGTCGCCATATTGGAACGCAATGCCGATGAACATGAAGTCCGAATGGAATTGGACGCTCAGATTCAAAGCGCTCTCTTACAGGGCATTGATCCCACCCATCTTGATAGCCACGCGGGCAGTATTATGGGATTAGCTACAGGCAGGGATTTTTTGGAGCTTACCTTTGATTTATGCGAAAACTACGGTCTGCCATTTAATCTGCCTAGCCGAATAATAGAACAGCCCTTCCTGAATACAGATCAATTAAGGATGTTTCGTAACAGGATCGCTTCGGCAAGGGATAGAAAGATCGTATTAATTGATGACATCGTTTCGCTTCCTTACTGCGTTCACCCCTCACCTACATACGACAAAATGAAGATACAGTTAGGCCAGATGTTAAAGAATTTAAGGCCCGGGATTACCCAATTAACTATACATCCGTCAAAATTAACCGATCGGTTAAAATCCATAACGAGCTGTTATCACGAACGAGAAATCGAGCACCGTCTACTTCAAGATCAGGATATTCAGCAATGGATAAAGAGAGAGCGGATCAAGCTTATATCGTGGAAAGACATTCGGGACCTTCAACGAAGCTCCTAGATTTCCACTGATCGTAAGGCTGTGAAGCAACAATGCAATAAAGGCGCCTTCTGGAACAATGCTGTTCGTAGAAAGGCGCCTGCTTGTATTCAATTGGTCAGCAACTGATGCCTGAGGCTACGACTTAATCGCGTTCAGATAAGACGGACGATCCACCGGCTCGCTATAGCTGCGGTTATCTGTTCCGGTTACATTGGCGCTCCCATTAAGATGAATGCGAACCTTGCTCGCTCCGGTGTTCTCTGTCAGCGACAAAATGACCGACTGGATCATCTCCGATGGCGTCAACTGTCCTTCCTTATACGTCTCATCCAGCAGGTCGACGGTAACCACGCCCTGCTCTACCTTAATGCTGCCCACCTGCAGATCATCGGTCATGACGCGGGTCAGATGGCTCGATGACAACGGGCCGGCAATAAGCTGATGCATGGCTGCGGCGGCTACATCCTCACTGCGGTCGATCAGGCGCGTCACCGGAACATAATAATGCGTGTCATCAGGGGTAAGCGCCGAGAAGTACAAGGTCACTGGCGTCGAGCGTGCATAGTCCACTCCATCAGCTCGCTCCAGATTAATACCGATATGACGGGTGAGCGCTCCGGCTAGCGGAAAGCCGTCTACCGGCATCTCAGCCAGCTTCTCGCCGTTCTGCCTGAGCTGCACCTGCTTCACCTCAGGGAAGCCGGTCAGCGTCCATGTCACTGCCTCGACAATCTTGCGTTCATCCTGCGCATTATATCCCGTAAAATAATCATTCACATCTACAATCGCCAGCTCCTGATCCTTCACTAGATCGAGCTTGAGAATTTGCGTACCCTTGGATAGCACCGGCTCGAAGCCATCCGGCAGCAGGCTCGCATAAGGGCCGCCGTCTACCATCACCTCTAGCGCCGCTTGCTCGGGAAGCTGATTATCCGCGAGCGGCACCGCCAGCGTCACGGGAGCGATATAGCCGTTGCGATCCTTCAAATAGACCGTCAGTTGGCTCCCTTCGCCCTCGGCCATTGCCATCGTCTGCTCGGCATCCCCGTATTTCTCCTGCCAATCAGCCGGCGGCGGATCAATCTCGCTTGTTGCCTGCTTGGAGAAGAGGCCACAGCCCCCCGTTACAACCAGCGATGCTGTAATAAGCAAGGCAGGTACAGCTTTTACTATCCATTGTCGGCGTGTCATAGGTCATTTCCTCCCCGGTAGGTTTGCAAGGCCAGGCGGCATTGCTGATAGTATTATGTATGCAGAACCTGTCCGGTTTTAGACCTGTTTTGTCCACATCGCCAAGGGGATACAAGTAATAGACAATGGCACGATGCAATCTGCACCACACCACAGTATGCCCCGCCTGCACCGCGCCTCGTCCGCCCCCGCTCCTGTCAGCTCGTGTACACGATGCCCTCCGCCATCTCCAGCCTGGTAATTCGCCCCTCTGTCTCCAGATAGCGCAGATGAGCCAGCGTCTCGGACAATGCAAAGCGCAGATGATGGATATTGCCGCCGATGCGCTGCCCGAACATGCGGATGCAGAGCGCATACGCATGCTGTGGCTCTGACACAAGCCACTGCTCCAGCTCTTCCAGTCTCCGCTCATGATGGCGCTGCAGCTCGGCGATTCGCTGCGCGAACCCGGTGAATGGCATACGATGCCCCGGAAATGCCTGCTCGACCTCATATTGCAGCAGGTACTCCAGGCTGGCGAGAAAGGATCGCAGCGGATTGCTGTCCGTGTCGCCCGGTATGAGACTTACATTCGGCGTAATGTCCGGCAGTACCTGATCTCCGCACAGCATCCAGCGGCGCTGGCGCTGATACAGGCACAGATGGCCTGTCGCATGACCAGGCGTGTGCAGCAGCTCCCATGCCTCGCCGCCCAGCGTCACCTGCCCGCCGGGCTCCAGATAGCTTACCTGCGGCTGCGGGCTAACCTGAGCGACGAAGCTTTCCAGATGCGGCTCAATCTGCGCCAGCAGCTCGCCAGGCAGCCCATGCTGCGCGAACAGCGCCGCCCATTCGGCGCCCATGCTGCGCTGCTCGCCCCACATCCGCACCGCATAGCCGTGCGCCAGGCGCGACATGTAGACCGGTGCGCCGCTACGCTGCTGAAACCAGCCTGCCAGCCCATAATGGTCGGGATGCTGATGCGTTAGCAGCACACGTCGGATCATTCCCCAGTCAATGCCTCGCTCCTTCAGCACACGCTCCCATAGCGCCGCCGCCTCAGGGGTGTGCAGCCCTGGGTCGATCACCGTATAGCCGTCCGGCTCGCGGATCAGATAGCTGTTCACCCAGCGCAGCGAGAAGGGCAGCGGCACCTTCACCTGCAGCCAGCCGCTCTCCAGAGCGATGACCGCCCCTTCCTGCTCCTGCGCGCTCATCTTAATACCCGCCCGGTCATAATGAGTCGCTTCGAATGCAGCTCATCGTAGGGCGATCCATCATAGTCGCCGCATATCGCCTCCATCTGCAAGCCGGCTTGCTGCAGAGCAGCCTCGAACCAATTCAGCCCGTAGAGACACACCTGCTCCGCATATTGCCGCACTTCGCCGCCCACGCTCAGCTCGATATCCTTCTTCACCCAGTCTCCCTCGATCCTTCGCGTCTCCACAATGGTGCAGCCGCTCTCTTCATCGAGGCGCTCGGAACGGGGAACGAGATGCTCGCGAATATAATACGGGTTCAAGTAATCGATCAGGAATTGGCCATCTGCTCGCAATACTCGCCGCAGCTCGCGCAGCACCTGCACATTGTCCTCCTCCTCATCGAAGTAGCCGAATGAGGTGAACAGATTGAGCGTCGCATCAAACTCCCCATCCGCAAATGGCAGGCGCCTCATATCGCCATGGACGAAGGCAACCTGGCCCTCCACGTCCTTCCTCCGCGCCTCCTGGAGCAGATGAGTGGACAGGTCGATTCCCGTCACCTTGTAGCCCTGCTCCGCCAGTGCGATCGCATGACGCCCCATGCCGCAGCCGACATCCAGCAGCCGCGACCCGGCGGGAAGCCCCATCCACTCTGCCAGCAGCCTCGCCTCCGCCTGGGCATTCTCCCAATTGCGATGCTTGTAGATCAATATATAATCAGCGCCGAAGCTGCGCTCGTACCATTCTGTCATTCTTCTATCGCCCCCTAGATTCCCAATATAATCCCTACTACATTAGAATAACATAAGCGGTTACACCTGTCGCCAATAGGGAACAGCGGGGCGCCAGGCAGGGTCATCTAGGGTGTGTATGCAAACTCCGCAAGGAGCAGATGTTGCATTCAGTCTTGGGAATAAACGGCACTGCCTGGCAGCATACTAACGGAACCAATCCCGTATGGAGGACTAGCAATGATTAACCGGATATTGACGTTGTTTGCAGATTCCAAGGATCTGATTACGAAGCGCATGAAGAACGACGATACCTACATGGAGATTGCCTATATCGACTCGCTATGTGACGAGAGCAAGATTTCCGAGGGGATCTTCGTTCCCTTCTCTCGCAATAAGAAGCCCTTCCACGACATTGTTCAGTTCAGCTCGGAATTCAAGCCTGTGCACGAAATGACCGAATGGAGCAGCTCGCTGCTGCGCGGCTATGTGCTCATCTATATCCATAGTAAATATTATTCCTATGATGCCTCTCGCATCATTCGCGTCGAGAGTCAGAATACCCAGGTGGAGAGCTCCATTCAAGGGCCGCAGATCGCATTGACCGAGGATCTGAAGGATGGGCTCAATCTCATCCGCAACCGTTATCCCGAGCCGAGCCTCAGTGTGGAGGAGCGAACCATCGGCACGGTAACCAAGACGAGAATTGCCCTGCTATTCGACAGCCGCAGGGTCAACTCCAAGGTGCTGGCCAATGTGCGAAGCAAGCTGCTGGAGGTCAATATGGAGACGCTGCATTCCGCAGGCGAATTAGTGAAATATCTATCGGGCAATCGCAAGCATCTGTTCCCGACCATGCTCATCACCGAGCGGCCCGACCGTATCAGCAATAATCTGGCCAAGGGAAAGATCGTTCTGCTAATCCACGGCAGCATGTTTGGCATTATATTGCCTGTCACCTTCTTTGACTTTATGAGCTCGATGGATGACCGCTACGAAAGCTACTGGATGAGCCATGCGCTGATGATCATGCGCTATATCTCCGTCTTCCTGACCATTACGCTGCCTGCGCTCTACATCGCCATCGTCTCCTATAACCCGGAGCTGTTCCGGGTGCAGCTTGCCTTCTCGATTGCCGGGAGCCGCTCCGCGGTGCCATATCCCTCCTTCGTTGAAGTGCTTGTCATGCTGTTTATGATTGAGATGCTTGTGGAAGCCAGCGTCCGCCTGCCGCGCTACATCGGCTCGACAGGAACTACAGTGGGCGGCCTCATATTGGGGCAGGCTGCCCAGCAGGCGGGGCTCGTCAGCAGCATTATGATTATCGTTACTTCTGTCGTTGCCATCACCAATTTTGTCATCCCTAACAATGCGATGTCTATTGCCATTCGCTTCATGAAGTATCCACTCATCGTCCTGGCGATATTCTATGGCATAACCGGGGTCGTGATCGGCATGTTCAGCTATTGTGTCTATCTCGGAAGCCTGCGCAGCTTCGGTGTGCCGTACTTCCGGTTGCCAGGAAAGCTGATCCCGAGCGAGGAGGGCGATCTGGGTCAGGTGAGCTCATCATGAACCGCTATTTCTATTACGGATTTCTATACGTGGCATTGATCAACATCATGCTGTTCGTGCCCAATATCCTCCTGCAGAACCGCTATACCGGCTCCATCTCCTCCATGGCGCTGGCCATTCCTGCAGGTACGCTGTTGGCTCTGCTGTTCGCATCCTCCATCACGAAATTTCCGGGCAAGGCCATTCCCGAAATTATGTACGAGCATCATCCCCGCTGGCTCGTGTCTCCGGTGCTATGGATGATGGCAATCGTCTATTTTCTTGGCTCTGTCATCGTGCTGGTGGCCTTCTCCGTCGTCATTAACCGTTTCTATAACCCGGATACGAGCTCTGCGGTCGTGTTATATTTACTCATCGCTGCCAGTGTCTATTATTCCACCCGATCCACACTGTCCCTGCTGTTTATTCTGGAGATGATGATCATTATTAATGCGCCGCTCATCTTCTTCGTGCTAGGTAAGGCGCTATTCTCGAGCAGCTTCAATTGGGACGCGATCCGCACGGTTGCCAATTATATTCGCGTCAGGCCCAACATTGAATCCTTTGCTGCAGCCACCTATATTTTCTCGGGCTATCTGAACATGTCCATGGTGAACCGGGCGCTGCCGCCGAACTTCCGGCTGAAGTACCGCTGGCTTATCCCGCTCACTGGCACAATAGCCTTGTTGTCCTCCGTATTCATCCCGATCGGGTTTCACGGAACAGAGGGGGTCGAGGAGTACTTGTTCGTCTGGAGCGTCACAGCCGATTCGATGAAGATGGAATACGGCTTTATAGAGCGTGTGCTCTTCCTGTACCTGATCCTTTATCTGAATCTGACGCTGCTATTCACGACCTTCGGATGGCATCAGGCAATGGAATTTATCAAGAGCACCTTCAAGTCCCACACGCCCAAGCTTGATGAGGACAAGACAACGCGAAGCAACTGGATCATTGGCATCGCCTTTGCCGTCATTACAGCGCTCTACAGTCTTGCCGTGAATGAGAAGCTTAACTTCAACATTGCCGCAGTCTGGCTCATCGTGCGCTTGTTCGTCGAGTTACTCGCAGTGGTCTGGCTGTTCATCCTGTCCTACAAGCAAGTCAGGAGGGCACGAACCAAAAGGAAGGAGGGAAACGAAGAATGAGAGGGGCGACTACCCGCATCGCGGCTAGCCTATTGGTTCTCCTGCTGCTTGGCGGATGCGGCTTCAAGGATATAGACAAACGATTATTCGTGGTGGCGACGGGCATCGATAACAGCGGCAATCCGGACAAGCCCTACCGCATTACGTTGCGTCTGGCCGTTACATCGCCCAAGATTGAGCCTGGAGCAGGCCAATCGCAAGTAGAGACCATCGAAGCGCGGACGATTGCGGAGGGGGTACGTGAGCTGAAGTCCTATGTGGATAAAGAGCTGGATTTCGGCCAATGCAAAATCTTTATGATCGGGGAACAGCTTGCTCGTACAGAAATTAAACCCCCTCTCTCCTGGATGATCCGCCGGCGGGACATTCAGGCGATCTCCAATGTCTCGATCGGCTATCCCAGCGCGGAAGCAATCCTGCAGATTGAGCCGAAGACTGAGCGTTACCCTGGCAATATGCTCTTTCTGTCATTCGGTCAGGAAGGGACGGAATCGTCCTATACGGTGACGCAGCTCGCATTCGAGCTAGGCAGACGGCTCACCGAGAAGGGGCTGGATCCGATTCTGCCGATCGTCTACCCGGAGAATGGCTCGTACCGGATCAACCAGGCTGGAATCTTCAACAAAGAGAAGCTATTGACGATCCTCAAGCCTGAGGAGACACAACTGTTCAACCAGATTTCCAATACGGAGCTGAAGTCCAGCATCGGTGGCAATGTTGAGGAGGACCCTTATGTACTGACCGTCGGCAGCATCAGATCCACCTATAGAACCAACAAAAATGACCAGGGCAAGCTGGTCATCGAGTTCAATATTCGAATGAAGGGTCTGCTGGAGGAAGCGCCCAAGATGGTGTTCAATAAAGATTGGAGTGTGATCGAACATCACATAGCCACCCAATACAATACATCCGTCAAGAAGCTGCTAACCAAGTTTCAGAAGCTGGGTGTCGACCCGATCGGCTTCGGCCTGCGCTACCGGGCGACCCATTACAGCGGCGACGGCTCCTCCTGGAAGGAGTGGCTGAGCTTGTACCCCGAAGCCGAATTCAAGGTCAACACAAAAATCACGGTCGAAGGCACAGGCTTGATCAAATAACGTCTGTGCCCCTGTTGGCTGGATACACCCCTATCGGCGACATCATTCACCTTGATCGCGCTGAGCAGGAAGAGGCGTGGTGGCCTTCCATAGTGGAATCGTCATTAGTGCTACTGCCGTATTAACCGACTTGTATGACGCAGCGCTTCGATATCCCCTGCGCCGATACCGAACATGACCGCACGCAGCTCAAAGGCAATCTGTGCAAATTGGCGATGGAGCGCCTCCTCCCAGCGATCCGGCGAGGCGCCCTGGAGTGCGGCAGCCGGCAGCAATGCACGGCCGAAGCCTGCCAGATTCGCCCCTAGCGCCAGCGCCTTGGCCGCATCTACGCCGCTGGCCAGCCCGCCGCTGGCAATCAGCAGCGCCTCCGGCGCCGCCTCGCGAATCTCCGCGATGCAATCGGCCGTACTGTTGCCCCAATCTGCAAACGCCTCGGCGGCAAGCCGCTTCATCGGGTCGGCGCTGCGGAATTTCTCTACCTGGCTCCAGGAGGTGCCCCCTGCGCCAGCCGCGTCGATGAACGCGACCCCCGCACCCTGCAGAGCGCGTGCGGTCTCCCCGTCCACTCCCCAGCCGACCTCCTTGATCCCGACCGGCACGTCCAGAGCAGCACATACCTGCTCGATCTTGCGCAGCAGGCCGCCAAAATCCGTATCCCCCTCCATCTGGAATATCTCCTGCATGCTGTTCAGATGAAGCACCAGTGCATCCGCATCCGCCAGCTCGACTGCCCTGCGGCACTGCTCCACTCCGTAGCCATAGTTGAATTGCACTGCTCCCAGATTGGCAATAATCGGCACATCCGGCGCATAGCTGCGAATCTGAAAGGTTGGCGCCACCTCCGCATTCTCGATCGCTGCCCGCATCGAGCCAAGACCGATCGCCCAGCCGTGCGTCTGCGCAGCTACTGCCAATCTACGGTTAATCTCTCCGGCCTCGGCTGTACCGCCAGTCATCGAGCTGACCAGCAGCGGCGCTTGCAGGCGGCGTCCCAACCATTCGCTCTCCAGCGAAATGTCATTCAGCGCAAGCTCGGGCAGCGCACAATGACGGAACCGTAAGCGCTCCAGGCCTGTGGTGATGCCACTCCCTTGCACCTGCTCCTCCAGACAGATTCGAATATGCTCCCCTTTGCGCTTCGCCGTCGCCTCCGCAATCTGTACCGAAGCTTCACTATGCAGAGCCCCTTCTCCTGCCGAGCTTCGAGCAGCTTGCGCCGCTGCATCTGCCGCGGTATCCGTCTTCCCTTCCTGCTTGCTATGCTTATCCCGAAGCGTTGTCATCTGTCTCTCTCCTTCCATATCCTCACCGGACAACCGGCTCAGCTCTTCATGCAGCCTAGCAACCTGAGCTCATCATGAACAAGCTGACACACCGCCACTGCTGTACCGTACTTTAAGCCGTTCAACTGTCGATGGAATGTCCTGCCCACCAACGGCGCACACTTTCCGTTCATCATAACAAAGCGCCTGTTGCGAGCGCAAGCCAGGGTCATTCCTCTCTTGATTATGATCATTATAATCATTTTACTGAATTATTTAATCATTTTTATTGTTATAATCTTTATAATTAATTATAATGAAGACAACGAAGTGAGGGAGATGAGCTGAATGAAGATCAAGGTATTTGCAGGACAAGATGAGCTGGATCGCTACGCTGCGGAGCTGCTCTTACACATCGTAAGCCAACAGGAGCGTCCTGTATTAGGACTGGCAACTGGCTCTACTCCGATCGGCATCTATCAAGCTATGGTTCAGGCGGCGTCGCAGTCGGGGCTTTCCTTCCGCCATGCAACCACGTATAATTTGGATGAATACGTCGGTCTTGCCCCTGACCATGAGCAAAGCTACCGTTATTACATGGAGAAGCACCTGTTCCGCCATCTGGATATACCTGCCTCCCAGACGCATATTCCCGATGGACAGGCAGTTGATCTGCAGGCAGAGTGCCGCAGATATGATGCGATGCTCGCCGCGCAGCCCCTGGATGTCCAATTACTCGGCATTGGCCATAACGGACATATTGGCTTCAATGAGCCGGCGGAGGAGCTGCGCAGCGGAACGCATGTGGTCCAGTTGAAGGAGGAGACGCGGGCGGCCAACGCCAGATTCTTCAACCATCAAGACGAAGTGCCTGATCGTGCGCTAACGATGGGGGTAGGCTCGATACTGAAGGCCAAACAGATCATACTCGTCGCCAGGGGAGCGGACAAGGCTCAGATTGTGAAGCAGGCTCTGCAGGGACCGATAACGACCCGTGTTCCTGCTTCTCTGCTGCAGACTCATGCCCATGTAACCGTTCTGCTGGACCGGGATGCAGGAAGGGAATGGATGGAAGATGGAACGAAAGTCGAAATGGCACATTCATAATGTACAGCTCGTTCTTGAGGATCGTGTAGTTGAAGGCGCGGTAAGCGTGGAGAATGGTCAGATTGCCGCGGTACTGCCTGCGGGGAGTCGCCTGCCCGATGACGGCCGGCCTATACTCGACGGCGGCGGCGGCTATCTACTGCCAGGCTTCATCGATATGCACATCCATGGCGGCAATGGGAGCGAATATATGGAGGCGACGATGGATGCTTTCTCTACCATCTCCCGCTTTCATGCCGGACACGGCACCACCGGATTGCTCGCCACGACCGTTACAGCCTCTCGTGAGGATACCGAAGCGGTGCTTCGCTGTGCTGATGCGTTCCGCCAGGAGAGTGGCAGCTACGCCAAGCTGCTGGGCGTTCATCTGGAGGGGCCGTTCATTAGTCCCAAGTGGCCCGGCGCACAGAATCCGTCCTACATCACGGAGCCGCAGCTCGATTGGGTTCAGGACTGGGAGGCACGCTATCCTGGACTGATCCGCCAACTGACTCTGGCTCCGGAGAGCAAGGGAGCGCTGGAGCTGATCGGCTGGCTAAGCAAGCGGGGCATTATCGCCGCTGCCGGGCATACCGATGCGGATTATGAGACGATCCTGACAGCGGCAGATTACGGGCTGAGTCAGGCCGTTCATACGTATAATGCGATGACGCCGCTCCATCACCGCAAGCCGGGCACCGTCGGTGCTGTACTAACTCATGATGGCATCTGCGCCGAGCTGATCGCTGACGGGCATCATGTGCATCCAGGCGCTATCCGCCTCCTGCTGCGCGCCAAGCCGCTGGAGCAGGTCGTGCTCATCACGGACGCGATGTCTGCTGCCGGGCTAGGCAACGGTACGTACAAGCTCGGCGAGCTGGATGTGCTCGTGCAGGACGGCGTAGCTACGCTGGCCAAGGAAGGCAATCTGGCGGGCAGCACGCTGACGATGATTCAGGCATTCCGCTTCATGATGGAGCAGGCAGGTCTGAGCATATGGGAAGCCAGTCAACTGGGCAGCGCCAATCCTGCCCGCCGCCTCGGGCTGTGGGAACAGACCGGAAGCATCGCCGCAGGCAAGCATGCCGATCTCGTCTGGACGGACAGCGACTTCCAGATTCGGCAAACCTGGGTCGAAGGGAAGCCTGTGCTGACCGATGGGGTGTAACGCTGCTCCCCGATAGACAGCACGAATTCTGAATAAGCCACAGCATGACAACAGCTCCGCGATTCGCACATCCATGGTGTGCTGCCCATCGCGGAGCTGCTGTGTTATGTAGCCTGCTGGAGACGGATGACGTCTCATCTAGGTCGTGTCTGAAAACCCGTTCAAGGGCATCTCTCCCCGCCTTTTCGCCCCATGCTGCGTTGCTTTTTCTTGACGTACCCCCGGTACGCCTGCGAAAAAGCGCCTTGCCTGGAACAAAAATTCGGCCAGATCTGTTCCGTTCAGAGTGTTCAGACACGCCCTAGACATCGGCAATATGAATCTCCAGCCCCTTGCCTCCTAGTACAGCTCCTAATGCAGCGCTCAGTTCCTCAGGCAATGGCCGATCCGTAATTAGACCATGCAGTTGATCCGGGGTAGCCACCGAGAACAGCGAGGTGTGACCCAGCTTCGTATGGTCGAACAGCACATACGTCCATCTGGAGCGCCGCAGCAGTGCTTTGGCGATCTGGGCTTCCTGCTCCGAGTAGACCGTAATGCCGCTCTCTGCTGTCATGCCGTCTGCCCCAATGAACATTTTGCCTATATGGAGCTGGGCTACCATGCCCTCACCCAGCGGCCCGCATAGCTCAAAGCTGTTATGCCGCATAATGCCTCCCGTAACAACCACCTGAATATCGCTGCCCGCCAGCTCCATCGCAATATTGATTGCATTGGTCACCACCGTGATGCCGCGCCGCACCTTGAGCAGCTTGGCCAGCAGGTAGTTCGTCGTGCCTCCCGACAAGCCCACCACATCTCCCTCATGGATGAGCGAGGCGGCCTTGGCGGCGATTCGCTCCTTCTCCAGATAGGAAATCTCCGTCTTCTCGGCAAATGCCAGATCATGGACGGCGTGCATCCCCCTATACAATGCCCCGCCTAGCGTGCGTATGATCGGCTCCGTCTTCTCCATTGTCTCCAGATCGCGCCTGGCCGTCGCTTCCGAGCAGCCGAAGCGCTCCACGATCTCCGGGATCGATATTTTGCCCTGCTGCTTCAGCAGCAGCATGAGCTGGTCTCTGCGGCGCTGTCCTTTCGAACCTTGCGCTTCGCTCATCGTTACCGCTCCACCCATGCTTTATTGCCCAACTGCTGCTCCACCATGCTGCGCACTGGAAGCGCCTCCCAGTCCCCCTTGGTCTGAACAGCCAGCGAGCCCCCTACACTGGCAAGGCGCACCGCCTCCTCGGGGCTGAGTCCCTGCTGCACGCCATAGAGGAAGCCAGCACAGAACGCATCGCCTGCTCCGACCGTATCCACAACCTGCTGCGCCGGGAAGAACGGCACCTCGGTGCGTGTTCCCTTGTCCAGGATGACCGTCTTCTCGCCTACCCCTTTAATGACGCATACCGCTGGCAACGCGGACAGCTTGTCTACGACGGCCTCGAAGTCGTCGGTCTCATAGATGAGCTGCAGCTCATCCCAGCCCGGCAGGAAATAATCCGCTTGGGCAGCAAGCGGCAGCAGTGCAGCGCGCGCCTCCTCGATCGTCCAGAGCTTCAGACGCAGATTCGGGTCAAAGCAGACCTTCACACCCGCATCCTTGGCAATTCGCACCGCCTCGCGCACCGTCTCCAGGCAATTGCTGCTCAGCGCAGCCGTAATACCGGTCACATGCAGCAGCTTGCTGCCCTGGATATACGCGGCGTCCAGATCCTCGGGCTGCATCTTGCTGGCTGCGGAGTTCTTGCGATAGTAATGGACAGCGACCCGTCCTGCTACCTTCTCGCGGAACATGAGGCCGGTCGACTCTCCCTCGACCAGCTTCGCTTGCGCCACATCCACCCCTTCGCCGCGCAGCGTCTTATAGATGCTTGTTCCGAACGGATCAGCGCCCAGATGGCCGAACCAGCCCACCGAGCCGCCCAGCCGCGCAATTCCGATCGCCACATTACTCTCCGCCCCGCCAAAGCCCTGACTGAGCTGCGGCGCACGCTCCAATCCTTTATCGTCTACAGGCATGAATAAAGCCATCGTCTCTCCAAAGGTAATAATATCCGGCGATTTCACAGTCATCTTGCATCCCCCTGTTCCGGCCGAAGCCGTATGTATGCTCTATTTTAATTCATATTTGCAGATTACACCATGAATTGCAAAATACGTCACTTCATCCGGCAGCGCATCCTTGAGCGTCCGCAGCTTGTCTACGCCATGCTGTCCGGCCGCCTCCAGGATGAGCGGCTCCAGCTCAGGCGGAATAATGCGCGCCCATTCCAGCTCAAGCCCTTCCTGTGCAGCGCGGATAATATGCCCCTCGATCGTCATCCTGCCCATGCCGCGCTCCTTGGCAATGTCTGCAGGCTGTGCGCCTGCGGCGAACATCTCGTAGGAGATGAGATGGCTCGGCTTGTCCTCCGTGCCGTCGCCCTCTCCTATAGCCGCGTCTGCGCTGGAGCCAACTGCCTTACGGCTGCTCGCAGCCAATTCACTCGCTGGCATGACGCCGGCTGCCTCTGCTTCGAGGCTGGCAGACATCGGCCTGTCGTAGGAGGAGCCGGGAGCAGCCTCGCTGCTGTCGCCATGGACCGCGATTGTAGCGGTTGCAGCCGCTGCACTCCCCGCAGCCGCCTCGGCCGCTCCATTCACGCCCGCCATGCCTGCACGAGGCGATCGACCGCCTCCGGCATGCTGCGCGATAATATCCAGCAGCGCAGCTCCATATTTGGCCGCCTTCGCTGTGCCCACACCCTTGATCGACAGCAGCTCCTGCTCAGTGCGCGGCTGCACATCTGCCATCTCGCGAAGCGTGGCGTCGAAGAACAGAATGAACGGCGGCACGCCCTCCTGCGCTGCGGCCTCCTTGCGCCACAGACGCAGCGCATCGAACAGCGGCGAATAGCCGCCCGACGCCTGCCGAACTGTCCGTTGCTTGAGCGGCTTGCGCTTCTGGTAGACCTGCTGCTTGCCCTCCAGCACCGGAAGCGCATTCGCCGTCAGTGCTACGGTCGGATATGTGCCGTCGCTAACGCGCAGATAGCCCTCCGCAACGAGCCAATACAGCCATTCGACGATGTCCTTTTCATTCCAGTCCTGGAACAGCGCATAGGTTGTCAGCCGATTCAAGCCAAACTCCATAATGCGCTTCTCCTTCGAGCCCTTGAGCACCTTGGCAACGAGCGCCACGCCGAACCGCCCCTTCATCCGTCCGACACAGGAGAGCGCCTTCTGCGCCTCCGAGGTGACATCGATGGCCTCCGTCTCATCAAGGCAGCTCCCGCACTTGCCACAGGGCGGCACATCCGCCTCTCCGAAATATTCCACAATAAATTGCTGCAGACAGCGCTCGGTGCGCGCATAGTTCATCATCGTGTACAGCTTGCCTAGCTGCACCGCCTTGCGCCCTTCATCTGCGGCTCCCTGCTCGATCAGGAAGCGCTGCACCTGAATATCCTGGGAGGCGAACAGCAGGATGCACTCGCTCTCATCTCCGTCGCGTCCCGCACGTCCCGCCTCCTGATAATAGGACTCGATGTCCCCCGGCATCTGCCAGTGGACAACGAAGCGCACGTTCGGCTTGTCGATGCCCATGCCGAAGGCGTTGGTCGCTACAATGATGCGCGCCTCGTCATATCGGAACCGCTCCTGTGCATCGGCGCGTTCGTCATCAGAGAGGCCGCCATGGTATTTGGCAACCGCCAGCCCCTGCTTGCGCAGCTCCTCATAGACGCTGTCGACCTCCTTGCGGGTGGCTGCGTAGACGATGCCCGATTGGTCGGGGCGCTGCGCGATGAACTCCTTCAGGTAGCGCTTCTTATCCGCTCCGGTAACGACCGACAGCGCCAGGTTAGAGCGGGCAAAGCCGGTGACGAATACATTCGGATCATGCAGCGACAGCATCTCGGCAATATCTCTGGCCACCTCCGGCGTTGCTGTCGCCGTGAAGGCGGCTACAAGCGGACGATGGCGCAGCTTGCCGATCCAGCCAGCCAGTTGGCGGTAGCTTGGACGGAAATCATGTCCCCATTGCGAGACACAGTGTGCTTCATCGATCGCAATAAGCGGGATCTGCATCTGCTCCATCAAGGAGGCGAACATCGGCGCGTCCAGACGCTCGGGAGCGATGTAGAGCAGCTTATACTCGCCGCCTGCCGCCTTGCGCAGCACATCGCGGTATTCCCCTGCAGACAGGGAGCTGTTCAGATAGGCAGCCGGCACCCCCAGCCGATTCAAGGCATCGACCTGGTCCTTCATCAGTGAGATGAGCGGAGAAACGACCAGCGTAGTGCCTTCCAGCAGCATCGATGGAATCTGATAGCAGACGGACTTGCCTCCCCCTGTCGGCAGGATAGCAAGCGTATCCCGCCCCTCCATAATACCTGCTATAATCTCCGCCTGCCCCTTGCGGAAGGCATCATAGCCATAGATACGCTTCAGCAGGTGTCTTGCTCGTTCCAGCATAACGTCCCCTTTCAATATAAAGCGCGTTCAACTTCCTCTCCATGAGCTGGAGAATGACGCCGCGCGCATAAGATAGAAGCCAGCTCGTCTTGTCTCCTCATTGTACACTGTACAGTCGAAACATAGAAGACCCTGGCAGCGTTGTGTCAGGGTCTTCTATGTGGGGAATCAACCACTTATGATCTGTACCACGCTGCGGACAGATTGAGCGGACTTGTCGAGCGCTGCCTTCTCTTCTTCGGTCAGCTCCAGCTCGAATATCTTCTCGATGCCATCACCGCCCAGGATGACCGGAACGCCCATGAACAGCTTGTCATAGCCGTACTCGCCCTCCAGCAAGGCAATGACCGGTAGAATCCGCTTCTTGTCCTTGAGGATGGCCTCCGTCATCTGCACCATCGAGGCAGCAGGCGCATAGTAGGCGCTGCCGTTGCCCAGCAGATTCACGATCTCGCCGCCGCCCACCCGTGTGCGCTGGACGATAGCCTCAATCCGTTCCGCCGGAATCAGCTTCTCGATCGGGATGCCGCCAGCGTTGGAATAGCGAACGAGCGGCACCATATCATCGCCATGGCCGCCCAGCACGAAGCCGCGCACATCCTCAACCGAGATGCCCAGCTCCTGCGCAATGAAGGTGCAGTAGCGAGCCGTATCGAGCACACCGGACTGGCCGATGACACGGTTCTTCGGAAAGTCGAGCGCCTGGTATGCGACGTAAGTCATCGCATCCACCGGGTTGCTCAGGATAATGACATACGCGTTCGGGCTCGTTGCCTTAATGTTCTCACAGACCGACCGGACGATGCTCGCATTGGTATTCACCAGGTCATCGCGGCTCATTCCCGGCTTCCGGGCGATACCCGCCGTAATGATCACCACATCGGAATCCTTCGTATCCTCATAGTTGGAGGTGCCGATGATGTTGGCATCGATACCTTGGACTGGTGTCGACTCCAGCATATCCAGCGCCTTGCCCTTGGTCGGGTTCTCCAACTGCGGGATATCCACGAGCACAACATCCCCTAGCTCCTTCTGGGCGAGCATCAGCGCTGTGGTCGCTCCGGTAAAGCCGGCGCCGACCACCGAAATTTTACGACGCGTTATAGCCATATCGATCCCTACCCTCCGTAATTGTTATGAATCCGTTCATCCCTTGCGGGATGAACGGACTCGGGGAACTTACATATTGTTGATGATTTCGTTCGCAAACTCGGAGCATTTCACTTCTTTGGCGCCTTCCATCAGGCGGGCAAAGTCGTAGGTTACAGTCTTGTTGTTAATCGAAGTTTCCATGCCTTTGTAGATCAGGTCAGCCGCTTCCTGCCAGCCCAGGTGCTCCAGCATCATAACGCCGGACAGAATAACGGAACCAGGGTTTACGACATCCTTGTCCGCGTACTTAGGCGCTGTGCCGTGAGTAGCTTCGAAGATCGCATGACCTGTCAGGTAGTTGATGTTCGCTCCAGGAGCGATGCCGATGCCGCCAACTTGTGCAGCCAGTGCGTCAGACAGATAGTCGCCGTTCAGGTTCAGTGTAGCGATAACGTCGAAGTCTGTCGGGCGAGTCAGGACTTGCTGCAATGCGATGTCAGCGATCGCATCTTTTACAATAATCTTGCCAGCCGCTTCCGCCTCTTGCTGTGCCTTGTTCGCTGCGTCTACGCCTTCAGCTTCCTTGATGCGGTCATATTGACCCCAAGTGAAGGTTTGGTCAGCGAACTCTTGCTCCGCTACTTCGTAGCCCCAGTTTTTGAAGGCGCCCTCGGTGAATTTCATGATGTTGCCTTTGTGAACCAGAGTAACCGATTTTTTGCCGTGCTTGATTGCGTACTCGATCGCAGCGCGCGCCAGGCGTTTGGAGCCTTCAGCCGATACAGGCTTGATGCCGATACCGGAAGTTTCCGGGAAGCGGATTTTGTTCACGCCCATCTCTTTTTGCAGGAATTCGATTACCTTCTTCACTTCTGCAGAGCCTTCCTGGTACTCGATGCCCGCATAGATATCTTCTGTATTTTCACGGAAAATAACCATGTCTACCAGCTCAGGGCGCTTCACTGGCGAAGGCACGCCGTTGAAGTAGCGCACAGGACGCAGGCAAGTGTACAGGTCAAGCTCCTGACGGAGCGCCACGTTCAGGGAGCGGATGCCGCCGCCGATCGGCGTTGTCAGAGGTCCCTTGATCGCTACGATATATTCACGGATCGCAGTCAATGTATCGTTAGGCAGCCATTCGCCGTATTCGTTGAATGCTTTCTCGCCAGCAAATACTTCGTACCATGCCAGCTTCTTCGCGCCGCCATAAGCTTTATCTACAGCAGCGTCCAGCACGCGCTTGGAAGCGCGCCAGATGTCGCGGCCTGTGCCGTCCCCTTCAATGAATGGAATGATCGGGTTGTTTGGAACCTGAAGCTTGCCGTCAACAATAGTAATTTTCTCGCCTTCAGTTGGCAGTGCAAATTTTTCGAAAGACATGTATTTCGTTCCTCCTCAGGTAGTATGAATTCCCGTCGCATGACGGTAGCCGGAAAGCGGATATGAGGGTCCGCCCCGGCCGTTGCAGTATGTCGGCCTGTGCAGCCTCCCTCGCGGGCGCTGCTCCAACATACAGTTTAACATGAATTAACGCTCGTTAACAGGAATGTAATGCTGACCTACCAGGCCGGTGTACTCTGCACGCGGGCGAATGAGACGGTTGTTCTCATACTGCTCCAGAATGTGCGCGGTCCATCCAGACAGACGGCTAATGGCGAAGATCGGTGTGAACAGGTCACGCGGGATTTGCAGATTGGTGTAGACCGACGCCGAGTAGAAATCGACGTTAGGCTTCAATCCCTTCTGTCCGGTAACCAGGCTCTCGATGCGTACAGACATATCATACAGATCGGTGTTGCCTCTGAGCTTGCCCAGCTCCTGGGACATCTTCTGCAGATGCTTCGCGCGCGGATCGCCGTTCTTGTAGACACGGTGCCCAAAGCCCATAATTTTCTCTTTCTTGTCGAGCTTGTTCTGGATATAGGAATCCACGTTGTCGATGGAGCCGATCTCCTCCAGCATGACCATTACCGCTTCGTTCGCGCCGCCATGCAGCGGCCCCTTCAGCGCGCCGATCGCCGACGTTACGCCGGAGTAAATGTCAGAGAGAGTGGCCACGGTTACGCGGGCTGCAAAGGTAGATGCATTCAGCTCATGGTCAGCATGAAGCACGAGCGCTTGATCAAGCGCTTTCACTGCTATCTCATCCGGCGACTGCCCTGTCAGCATATACAAAAAATTATGTGCAATGCTCACGCCCTGCTTCGGAGCAATCGGCTCCTGGCCTTGGCGGATACGCGCAAAAGCGGCCACAACAGTCGGGAGTTGGGCCTGCAGCTTGATCGCCTTCTGAAGGTTCGCTTCAGAGGACATGTCATTGGCAGCCTCATCATACAGCGCGAGGCTTGATACCGCCGTGCGCAGTGCCGCCATGGAATTAGTCTTGTCAGGGTAAAGCTTCAGTTGCTGAATGACCTGCTCAGGAATCGGAGCATAGCTGCCGATCTTCTGAATCAGCTCGTCCAGCTCGGTTTGGGTAGGAAGCTTGCCATACCAGAGCAAGTAAGCAACCTCTTCGAACGTTGCATGCTGTGCCAGCTCATCGATGTTAATGCCGCGATACGTAAGCACGCCATCGATAATGGAGCTGATCGACGAAGTTGTGGCTACAATTCCTTCCAGACCTTTGGTAGCTGTCATGTTTCTCTCTCCTTTGACGAAAGAATTGGCTTTGAGTATCCAAATCTCGTATAAGCGTAAACGGCTGAGCCTTATGTGAATGAAGCGCAGCTCATTTCGCAATTCCAATACAAGCGGTCAAAATCCAAGTTTTACACTCGCTTATATTCTAAACCAGACGTCTTTTTAATAATAAAGTATTTTGTCAGGGAAGTGAACTCTTTCACCCAATAAAATTGTTTATCGCCTTCATAAAATTTTATTGTGATACGTTTTTCAACCATTCTCCCCTGTTTTCTTTACTTTTAGTCCTGTGGTTCCGGGCGTGCTTTTTTATGTGGGCAACCAATGGTAAAATAGCACTATCCCTTGGCATGACATGGAGGAATCAGATGAAGGAACAACGTATCGGCATTATAGATATTGGCTCCAATTCGATCCGGCTCGTCATCTATGAGCGAACCGTTCACGGAGCCCACCGGGTCATTGACGGCGCCAAGCGAGCGGCCAGGCTGAGCCAGCAGGTGGATGAACACGGCAATCTGGGGCAAGAGGCCGTCGCCCAGCTCGTCGACATTTTGAACCATTTCCGTATGATTTGCGGACTGCAGCATGTCGGCTTCATCCGTGCAGTAGCCACCGCAGCCATCCGCAATGCCGCCAACTCCAAGGAGGTGCTCGCCCAGCTTCAAGCGGAGACCGGGCTGGACATCGAGCTGCTGTCCGGGCTTGAGGAGGCTCGCTACGGCTTCCTGGGCACGATGAACAGCCTCGATCTGGAGGATGGCTTCCTGGTTGATATAGGAGGAGGCAGCTCCGAGGTGTCGCTGTTCCGCGGACGCAAGCTGCTGCGCACCGTCTCCTTCCCGTTCGGCTGCGTCAGCCTGGCCAGGCGCTTCACGAGCGGCGGGCTGATTGACGCCCAGCAGATGGTCGCACTGGAGGCGTATATTCGCCAGGCTCTCGATAGCGAGCCCTGGATTAGAGAGAGCAGCGGGCTGCCGCTCATAGCGGTCGGCGGCACGGCGCGCGCCTTCGGCAAGCTGGTGCAGGCGCGACAGCACTACCCGCTCTCCCAGACGCATAACTACGCGATTGACGGCGCAGCAGCCGGGGAGCTGGTCGCTATGCTGTCCCCGATGCCGCTGGAGCAGCGCAAGAAGTTCCCCGGACTATCCAAAGACCGGGCAGATGTGATCGTTCCAGGGCTTGCGGTGCTGCATGAGGTGTTCCGCGCCTCCGGGGCCGCCTCCTACCTGATCTGCGGCTCCGGCCTGCGTGACGGGCTGTTCTTCAGCACGCGCTTTCCCCATCAGCCGCTGCTGCAGGATGTCCTGACATACAGCGTAGGCAATCTGGCAGCGCTCCATCCGCAGGCGCCGCATGCACATATCCAGCAGGTACGGCAGACAGCGGCCAGCTTGCTGGCAGCGCTGGCTGACCGCAGCGCATTGCCTGCGCGGACAAGCCTGTGTCTGGACGCCGCCGCTTCGCTGCACCGGATCGGAGCGAGCATCGACTCATATCGCTATGAGAGCCACACCTTCTATCTCATCATGAATGCGCCGCTTAACGGTCTGTCTCACCGTGAGCTGGTCATCACGGCAGCCATCGCCTCCTACAAGACCAAGAAGCGCCTGAGGCAGCTCGTCCTTCCCTACGAACGGCTGCTCGAAGCACAGGATATGCAGCATATCGTCCGGCTTGGCACGCTGCTGCAGTTGGCCGTTGCCCTCAACCGCAGCGAGACGCAGTCTCTGCGCCAGCTTGGCATCAAGATTCAGGAGGGTCGCCTTGACCTGCAGCCGCTGCTCGGGAGCAGCGAGCTGCTGCTGGAGCGCCAGGAGGTGGAGGCACTGGCAGACGATTTCAGCAAGGCATGGGGGCTGACGCCCGTGCTGTACGCTTAGAGAGGAGCGCGGTGGAGCGCTGATATCGCTGGTATCGCTGGTCGCCCTGTACAGCCCTTGCAGCCCTTTCAGCGCTTCGCTTCAGCCCGCTCCCCTCGTAATTGAGCGCATGACCATGATAGCCCCATATACGGCAAACGCCCGAAAATGTCGTCAAGGACATTTCCGGGCGTCTTATGCTGCGATACTATAGACCAGAGCGGCTAGGAACTAGATGCTGAATGCTGGAGGCTTGAGACTACATCAGGCTTTTCCATTTGGATGTATCCATCGCCTCGAATTGGCTGCGGAGGGGCACAGAGCCCTTGCTTGCCAGCACATAGGTGCCGTTCGGCTGTAGCTCCCGCGCCTTGGTGTTATCTCCGAGACTCAGCGTCAATATATTTATCATAATATGGCGCAGCTCGCCATCCAGCACCGGACACAGCAGCTCCACCCGCCGCGTCAGATTGCGCGTCATCCAGTCTGCGCTTGACAGGTAAACCTCCTCTTCCCCGCCATTGTGGAAGTAGACGAGCCTGGAGTGCTCCAGGAAGCGGTCGACGATGCTGATCACCCGGATATTCTCACTGCGGCCGGGGACGCCAGGACGCAAGCAGCATACGCCGCGTATGATCAGCTCAATCTGGACGCCGGCCTGGGAGGCTTTGTACAGCTTGTCTATCATGTCCTGATTGGACAAGGAGTTCATCTTGGCGACAATCTTGGCCGGGCGCCCTGCCAGCGCGTGCTCCTTCTCGCGATCGATCAGCTCGAACAGCCGATCCATCAGATTCGTAGGCGCAACTGCGAATGCCCTCCACTCATGCGGATCGGAGTAGCCCGTCACTTCATTGAACAGCGCCGACGCATCGATGCCGATGACCGGATGCGAGGTGAGCAAGCCGATGTCGGTATACAGCTTGGAGGTACTCTCATTATAATTCCCGGTTCCGACATGGACATAACGCCGCAGCGCCCCCTCCTCCCGACGGACGACGAGCATGATTTTCGCATGAATCTTCAATCCAACCAGCCCATAGACGACATGGCAGCCTGCCTTCTCAAGCTGTCTGGCCCAAGCGATATTGCGTTCCTCATCAAACCTGGCCTTCAATTCCACGATGACCGTCACCTGCTTGCCGCTCTCTGCAGCTTCGGTGAGCGCCTGCACAAGCTTGGAGTCGCCGCTAACGCGATACAGCGTAATCTTGATCGCCAGCACATCCGGGTCCTCCGCCGCCTGAATGATGAAGTCATTGAATGCTTCAAACGACTCATAGGGATGATACAGCAGCACATCCCTGCGGCGCAGCACCTCGAAGATATCCTCCGTATCATCCAGCTCCACCGGGTAGACGGGCTCCAGCTTTTTGTAGCGCAGATGATCCTTGCCGGGCACCAGACCGCCAAGCTTCATCAGAAAGCTCAAGTCAAGCGGACCGTCGATCTCAATCACATTGTCCCCAATCTCCAGCTCCTCCTGCAGCATCTGCAGGGCATAAGGGTTCATCCCTTTGGCGATCTCCAGCCGCACCGGCATCCCCCAGCGACGCTTGCGCAGCTCCTTCTCGATCTCCTCGAGCAGATCCTCTGCCCCCTCTTCATTGAGCGTCAAATCTGCGTTGCGTGTCAGTCGGAAGGGATGTACCGCAACAGGCGTATAGCCGTTGAACAGCGTATTCATGTGGCGTTCAATCAGTTCCTCCAGCAGGATGAACTCGATGCGCTTACTGTTGACCTTGCCGGGAATCTGCACCAGACGATGCAATATGGAAGGCACCTGCACAATAGCGAACAACGGCTCCTCCTCAGGCAGCTCGCCCTCCTTGTTCAGCAGCACGGCCAGATACAGCTCCTTGGTATGTACAAGCGGGAAGGGGCGGCTCTGATCCACCGCCATCGGTGTCAGGACAGGGAACACGATCTCGCGGAAATAAATCTCCATCGCCGACTGCTGCGCCACGGTCAAATCCTGCAGCCTGCGGATGCGAATGCCCTCCTTCTCCAGCCCCTTCAGCGTATCCTTATAGGTTTTGTACTGCTCCGCCACCATATTGGAGGTATGCTTGAGCAGCCTTCTCCATAATCCACCTGGTGTATAGCCGGTAAAATCGATTTTATGGTATCCTGCCTTGATCTGATCCTGAATGCCAGCCACCCGCACACTCATGAATTCATCCAGATTACTGGAGACAATCGCCAAAAATTTGACGCGCTCCAGCAGCGGTGTTTCCGGGTCCTGTGCCTCCGACAGAACTCTGCGGTTGAATTCAATCCAGCTCAAATCTCTGTTTACGTAGTGGGACAACTGCTTTGTCATGTCGATAATTCCTCCCCCGGTTATCCCCTCATTATCCGCTTGATTTGTTAAATGAATGTCAATAAAGCATCATGCGAATGTTAATTCGACATTGCCGCGGCTGATCAGCTCTACTATCTGCGAAGGGTAATGCTGCCGTTCCTCATACGTGCCTCGATCCAGCCCAGGATCAGCTTGCGATAATATGGGCGCGTCCAAGGAAAGATAAGTGAAATGCCAATAAGATCGCTAAAAAATCCAGGGATAATCAGGAGCACGCCGCCCAGCAGCACACATAGACCGTCAATCATCATTTGCCCGGGAATTTGCCCGCTCTGCATCTGCCGTTGCGCCTCCAGCAGCACGCGAAGCCCCTCCTTGCGCGCCCAGTAGACACCCATAGCTGCGGTCAACAGCATGAGCAGCAATGCAGCCCCGCCTCCAATCCAGGAGCTGACCTTCATAATCCCCCATAGCTCCAGCGCAGGCGCAGCGATCAACAGCAGCAGCGGCCAGTAATTACGTCTACTCATGGCTTAATCTCCCCTTTCATTCGCCCAAGACGACCTGCTGAATCAACGCGTACAGCTCTGGAGCCGCCTTATCCAGCCGCGCAGGGCGGAAGTCGGCGCCTACCCATACATGACGTGTGCCCCCTTCAACCAGAAGCTCGCCAGGCAGCTCATCGCTGCTCGCCTCCGTGAAGCCTGTCGGGCTCGGCTCCCCTTCCCTAGTCTCTCCAACAAGTCGAATCTGCGATTCAAAGGTTAGTCTCACGGTCGAGAATTCAGTGACTCGGGTGCAAATGACAATCTGGTTATCATAGCGTGCCGGCCTCAGAAATCGACATTGCAGCTCCGTCACGGGCAGCAATAGCCCCTGCTGCTCAATGGCAGCGTAAGGAATCCCTGCGCTGCGCACCCATTCGGTTCGGCCGATCTCGAACCAATTGACATAGTTGCCGTGAAATACAACCTGCATCTGGTCTGTCTCCTGATAACGCACCCGCTGCGGATGCAGATGCCAGCGCGATGCCTGCTTCTCCATCATGCCATCCCTTCCCTTATATAAATCAAGAGCGACGGTGCGCACACCATCGCTCTTGCTGTTCAATCCGTTGCATGGCCGCACCCTGCGCCTTAGCCGGGTGCATCAACCATTTCCTTACATAACTTTGGCTTGGCCGGAATAGATAACGCCCGCTTCGCCATATACGGTTACTTCCATGCCGTCCTCAAGCAACTCCAGCGCATTCTCTACACCCAGGATAACCGGCAGACCCAGATTCAGTCCAACCACTGCTGCGTGGCTAGTGATGCCGCCATGCTCGGTAATCAATGCAGCCGCCTTCTCGATGGCTGGCATATATTCTTTATCTGTCGAGGTGGTTACCAGTATCGAGCCTTCCTCAACCTTCGCGATCGCTTCCTCAGCCGAACGAGCCACGACGACTTTGCCCGTAGCGCTCTGGCTGCCGATTCCTTGACCCTTGGCCAGCAGATCGCCGACATGGTGGATTTTGATCAGATTCGTCGTCCCGGAGCGGCCTACTGGCACGCCCGCAGTAATAATCACGGTATCGCCCAGTTGAATCTCGCCGGACTGAATACCGCCACGAACTGCGATTTCGAACATCTCATCTGTTGTCTCAGCGGGCTTGCCCTGTACCGACTTCACGCCCCAGGTCAGCGCCAGACGGTGAATGACCTTCGGATCAGGCGTAACCGCGATGATCGGAGCCTTAGGACGATATTTGGAGATCATGCGTGCCGTATATCCGCTCTCGGTAGACGTCAGGATCGCCTTCACATCCAGATCCAGAGCCGACTTCGCAACCGATTGGCTGATCGCCTCTGTGACCGAGGTTTGCTGCGCGTTCGCTTGCTTGGTGAACATCTCGCGATATTCCAGCGCCGCTTCGGTACGCAATGCAATTCTTGCCATCGTCTGTACAGACTCCACTGGGTACTTGCCCGCAGCCGTCTCGCCGGAGAGCATGATGGCGTCGGTGCCATCAAAGATCGCATTCGCCACGTCGCTTGCTTCTGCGCGTGTCGGACGCGGGTTACGCTGCATCGAATCGAGCATCTGGGTTGCCGTAATAACCGGTTTGCCCACGCGGTTACACTTCTCGATCATCTGCTTTTGCACAAGCGGTACTTCTTCAGCCGGAATCTCGACGCCAAGGTCGCCACGCGCCACCATCAGGCCGTCAGACACTTCCAGAATTTCATCCAGATTGTCAACGCCCTGCTGGTTTTCAATTTTGGAGATGATCTGGATATGCCCGGCATTGTGCTTCTCCAGCAGCTCGCGAATCTCAAGCACGTCGCTCGCTTTGCGCACAAAGGAAGCAGCGACAAAGTCGATTCCCTGCTCGATACCGAAAATAATGTCGTTCGCGTCCTTCTCGGTAATGCCTGGCAGTGAAATATTAACGCCCGGCACGTTCACGCCCTTCTTGCTCTTGATCTGTCCGCCGTTCACGATGCGGCAATGAATCTCGGTACCCTCAACGCTCTCTACCGTCAGCCCGATCAGACCGTCATCAATCAGAATGGTCGATCCAACGCTCACATCGTTCGGCAGGTTGTTGTACGTAACCGGAATGCGTGTACGATCGCCAAGAATCTCCTCGGTAGTCAACGTAATCGCATCGTCCTGGTTCAGCTCGATCGGCTCTTCCTTCAGCTTGCCCAGCCGAATTTCCGGTCCTTTCGTATCGAGCAGAATAGCAACGTTAGTGCCCAGTTCGGCATTCGCCTGCTTAATGTTCTTGATCCGGTTGCCGTGCTCTTCAAAATCTCCATGAGAGAAGTTCAGGCGAGCTACGTTCATGCCGGCGTGAATCAATTTCTTCGTATTTTCCAGCGATTCGCTAGAAGGTCCGATCGTACAAACAATTTTCGTTTTGCGCATGTTTAAGTTTCCTCCAGTTAGGCAAGCGTAAATGGCTTCCATGGCTATCGCCGCCGAAGCTTCAATCCGGTGAAATGCAAGGCAGCTTGTCCGCGCTCTGGCAGACCCGTTCACCCTGCACTCATTGAGTGCACGGGAGCTTGGATACAATATGTACCGTCAGCTCCCATCACGCCCAAGGTGTGCTTCATTAACATCTCATCTCAAAATTACACGATTCATGAAGCCTTGTACAGTCTGTTCACAAAAAAATTACACTTGAGCTTGCGCAGAAGGCTCCGCACTCTGCTCAAGCTGTCCCTCCGGCTCGCCTTCAGGCTCCCCTTCTGGCTTCCCAGCTTCCTCAGCAGCAGCCGTCGCTTCAGTGAACGCGCCGATCTTGCGGAACTTCTGATACCGATCCTCTATCAGCTCCTGCTCCGATAAGGCCGACAGCTCGGACAAATGCCGCTTGATCGACTCCTTCAGCACCTCTGCAAGCTGGGGCAGGTCGCGATGGGCTCCACCCTGCGGCTCAGGCACAATCTCCTCGATCACCTCGAAGGCAAGCAGATCCTTCGCGGTAATCTTCATCGTCTCCGCTGCCTGGTCGGCCTTGGAGGCGTCTTTCCATAGGATCGAGGCTGCGCCATTCGGAGATATAACCGAATAGATCGCGTTCTCCAGCATCAGCACACGGTTGCCAACACCTAGCGCAAGCGCTCCACCGCTGCCGCCCTCACCAATGACGACACAGATGATGGGCACGCCGAAGATTGCCATCTCGCGCAGGTTGCGCGCAATCGCCTCCGACTGGCCGCGCTCCTCCGCCGTATTGCCTGGATAGGCGCCCTTCGTGTCGATGAACGTAATGATGGGGCGCTTGAACTTGTTCGCCTGCTGCATCAGACGCAGCGCCTTGCGGAAGCCCTCCGGGTGGGGGCTTCCGAAGAAGCGAGCGATATTATCCTTCGTATCCTTCCCACGCTGATGTCCGATCACCGTAACCGGCAGATCGCCAAGCTTGGCCAATCCGCCAACAATGGCCAGATCATCCGCGAACAGACGATCCCCGTGAAGCTCGATAAAGTCGGTAAAAATAGCATGAATGAAATCGAGCGAGGTCGGGCGCTGGTGATGGCGAGCCAGATGCATCTTCTGCGCAGGCGTAAGCTCGCTGTACAGCTCTTGCTTCAGTTGCTCGTAGCGCAGCTCCAGCCTGGCAATCTCGTCCGAGAAGTCAATCCCCTTCTCCTGGCCGAACCGCTTCAGCTCATCGATCTTCAGCCGCAGCTCTACAAGCGGCTTCTCAAACGCTAGTTCACCCGCCATATGAGACATCCCTCCTCACAGTATGCATATCCAGCAGCTTGGTCAGCAACGGCAGCATGTCCTTGCGGTGCACCACCTTGTCGATCTGGCCGTGCTGCTGATTGAATTCCGCCGTCTGGAAGTTGTCTGGCAGCTTCTGCCGAATCGTCTGCTCGATAACGATCCGCCCTGCAAAGCCAACTAACGCTCCAGGCTCGGCCAATATATAGTCGCCCAGCATGGCAAAGCTGGCGGTTACCCCGCCAAAGGTCGGATCGGTCAGCACAGAGATATACAATCCTCCGTTACTCTGGAATTTGGCCAGCGCAGCGCTCGTCTT
The DNA here is from genome assembly GCF_054955055.1 of Paenibacillus sp. J5. Taxonomy (NCBI): domain Bacteria; kingdom Bacillati; phylum Bacillota; class Bacilli; order Caryophanales; family Paenibacillaceae; genus Paenibacillus; species Paenibacillus sp. J5. The sequence goes on from NZ_JBUEDD010000005.1 coordinate 501,831, forward strand.
CGCCATCTGCATCAGGCTGAGGATGCTCTCTTGCATGCGAGCTCCGCCTGATGTCGAGAACATAATGAGCGGGGCACTCGTCTCCAGCGCCTTCTCGATCGCCCGCGTAATTTTCTCCCCTACAACCGATCCCATGCTGCCGGAGAAGAAATCAAAGCTCATGACAGCGAGTACAACCGGATACGAGCCAATCGTACATTCCCCTGTCACCACCGCCTCGTTCAGACCCGAATTACTCCGCTCCCGCTCCAGCTTGGCCGCATAGCCGGGAAACTCCAGCGGGTCCTCGGAGATCAGCGCGGCATCCAGCTCCTTGAAGGAGCCTTCATCTGCCAGCATATTGATACGTTCCCAGGCGCTCAGGCGAAAATGATGGCTGCAGGAAGAGCAGACCTTCAAATTTTTCTCCAGTTCCTTGCTGTATTGAATGGTCCCACATTTGGGGCACTTGTTCATTAATCCCTCAGGGATGTCCCGTTTGGGGCGATCCGCTGCCGAAGGAATGGTCGCATATTTCTTCTTCTGAAATAAGTCCTTAAACATATGACACCTCTTGGGGGCGCGAGTAGTATTGCAGCGGCCGCCAAGCAGGCGGGCTCCGCCAGCTTGGCGGATGCGCCAGGCCATCCAAGGCCGGGGCTGCGCCGCTGCAACCTAAGCAGGGGGACACTCATGAGTTGAGGATGGAATTGAGCACTTCCTGCACTTCATCCAGTTCTCCGGAAGGAACCAATATCTCATACTGCTGCTTGGAGAGATTAATCGGGCGGAGCTGTACGAGAAAACCCTCTTCAGTCAAGCGTGTTTTAATCGTCTCCGCAATCCTCGTCGTAGGTGCGATATAGATAACCGTCCACATGAATGAACCCCCTAAACCGTCTGGATCAGGCCGTATAATGGAATAATGATAGCATAACTGGTCTTTTCACTGCAACAAATCCGATTCATAGACGAGATATACAAGCCGAGTGCCTGCTATCCGATCGAGCCCGGATCATAGTTTCGAGCCATCGGATCCTTGTGCGCAATTCGCGCAGAAGCGGCGGCTGCGAGCCCGGAAATCAGATCATCAAGGAACACATGAATATGCTTGCCCTTCTCGTTCAGCTTCTTAATGATCCCGGGCTTGACTTTATCTAAATATCCGAAGCTTGTCAACCCGATCATACCATAAACGTTCGTAATGCCGAGCGCCATCGTCTCATCTACCCCGTACAGCGACTCATCCGCCTCCATAATCGATTGAAGCGGCTGAGGCAGCTTGCCCTGCTCTGCCAGCTCATCCAGGGCGATGCCTGTGTAAAATACATATTGCACTTCTCGCTTGACAAGAACCGCGCGCACACTTTCCACGCATTGCTCCATCGTCAGGGCGGCATTGTACGGGTGTTGCAGTTGGAACACGATCTCTGCAACAGACTCGACATGAACTCCCCGGCTGTTTAACAGCTTCTCCAGATGATGCGGCACGCTCATCCCTCCCGCTGGCTTGTATGTCTACTAAGCTATGCGGGCGGGCGGCTCAATGTGACTACAAAATAACGGGACTTAAGCGAAAGCAGCACTATCGAACGACTGCGCTGCCGTCACCCATAAGCTGTTCAATTCCCGCCAGCAGCGCCTCCGAGGGCCTCACACGATACCGATCGCTAAGTGCCAGCGTCCGCTGATCCCGCTCATAGAACAGCACCGTGTCCAGCTCGCCGCTATGCGCCAGGATAAGCGCCTTCAGCCGCTCCAGCAGCGCCGGCTGCTCCTTCGCCGCCGCAATCTTCACATAGAGCCGCTGGCGGCGCACAGCGGAGCGTCCTGCCGGGGCGTCCTGCCGGGACGAGCCGAGCGGGGCAGCGGACGGCCCCGTTGTGACGGCAGCGGGTGAGCCTGGCGCGGCGGCGGGCGACGACTCTGGCATCGCCCCCTGCGCCGGGGCGCCTGCTCGCCCACCGCTTGCCGGGCGCTCTGACGCAGACGCCTGGCGCGACCTAGGTGCGATGGCGGCGGGCGACGACTCTGGCGCAGCTCCCTGCGCAGGAGCGACTGCTCGCCCACCGCCTGCCGGGCGTCCTGACGCAGACGCCTGGCGCGGCGACCTAGGTGCGACGGCGGCGGGCGACGACTCTGATGCAGCTCCCTGCGCCGGGGCGACTGCTCGCCCACCGCCTGCCGGGCGCTCTGACGCAGACGCCTGGCGCGACCTAGGTGCGATGGCGGCGGGCGACGACTCTGGCGCAGCTCCCTGCGCAGGAGCGACTGCTCGCCCACCGCCTGCACGGCGGCCCCGCTCCTGGCGGCTTCGCGCCTGCTGAAGCAGCCGGGAAGCCTGCATCTGCAGATCATGCTCTGCGAGCGGCACCACCGTCTCCACGATCAGCTTGACCGTCTCCTCCTCCCGCTGCAGCGTAGCTAACGCGAGCACGAGCGCCCCCTTGTCCAGCTCCTGCCTGCTGCGCTGCCATAGCGTCGGGAAGGCGACGGCCTCGACACGCATCAGATGGTCCTCCAGCTCCAGGAAGCCCATTGGCTGACCCTTCTTCGTGGTGAACGGCTTGACGGAAGCCACCATCGCCGCGATGACGACAGCGGCGCCATCCTCCAGCTCGTACAGATCAATCAGCCGCGGCAGCCCGAGCCGATCCAGCTCCGCCGCATAGCTGCCCAGCGGATGGCCGGACAGGAACAGCCCGAGCAGCTCGCGCTCCAGCTCCAGCTTCTGCAGCGTGCCAAACGGCGCAATATCAGGCAGCTCCACATCCCAGTTCTGAACCTCCTTGAAGTCGAACAGCTCGATCTGCAGCTCCTCGCGCTCCTTGCGCCACTTGAGCGCCGCATCCACAATCTCATCGAGCCCCGCTAGCTGCTGGGCGCGATGCCCCGGCAGCCCCTCGGCTGCTCCTGCCTGAACGAGCGACTCCAGCACGCGCTTGTTCACGACCCGCAGGTCGACGCGGCGGCACAGGTCAAGCAGGCTCTCGAACGGCTTCTCGCTGCGCGCCCGCAGCAGCGCCTCGATCGCTGTCGTGCCGACATTTTTCACCGAGGCCAGGCCGAAGCGGATCGCGCCGCCTACTGGCGTAAAGCTGACGCTGCTCTCATTCACATCCGGCGGCAGCACCGCAATGCCCATCCGGCGGCATTCGTCGACATATTCCGCCGTCTTGCGGTGGTTGCCTGTCACCGAGACGAGCATGGAGGCCATGAAGGGCACCGGATAATTGGCCTTGAGCCATGCTGTCTGGAAGGCCAGTACACCATATGCAGCCGCATGCGCCCGTGGGAAGCCATAGTCGGCGAAGCGGACGATCATATCATAGACACGGCTTGCATCGTCATGGCTATAGCCCTGTGACAGACAGCCCTCGACAAAATGCGCGCGCTGCTCATCGAGCACCTCACGCTTCTTCTTCGAAACCGCGCGCCGCAGCAGATCCGCTTCGCCCAGCGAGAAGCCGGCCATGACGGCGGCGATCTGCATAATCTGCTCCTGATACACAATAATGCCGTATGTATCCGACAATATCGGCTCCAGGTCAGGATGCGGATATTCGACAGGAATCAGATTATGCTTGCCGTGAATAAACTTCGGGATAAATTCCATCGGTCCCGGACGATACAGCGCCAGCACCGATACAATATCCTCGAACTCTGACGGCTGCAGCTCCCTTAGCACCCGGCGCATACCCGAGGATTCCAATTGGAAGATGCCCGTCGTCTCTCCCTTGCCTAGCAGCGCATAGGTCGCTGCATCCTCATAACTGATCCGGCCTAGATCGATCTGCTCTCCATACAGCTCCTTGATCCATGCCAGCGAGCGCTCCACAATCGACAGCGTTCGCAGGCCGAGGAAGTCCATCTTGAGCAGCCCGATCGCCTCCAGATGCTCCATCGAATATTGGGTCAACGCCGTATGCTCCGTCCCGCCCTGCAGCGGCACATAATGGGTGAGCGGCTCGCTGGCTATGACGACTCCAGCCGCATGGGTCGAGGCATGGCGCGGCAGCCCCTCCACCTGGATCGCCATCTGCAGCAGCTTGGCTGCCGCTCCCTCCGAGGCCGCTTCACGCAGCGCCTCCACACTCTGCAGCGCAGCGGGCAGCGTGATGCCGAGCTGCTGCGGGATCAGCTTCGCTACCTTGTCCACCTGAGCATACGGGACATTAAGCGCCCGTCCCACGTCGCGGATCGCCGCCTTGGCTGCCATCGTCCCGAACGTAATAATCTGGGCCACATGCTCCGCACCGTACTTGTCAGCAACGTAGGCGATCACCTCGTCGCGCCGCTCATCATTAAAGTCAATATCGATATCCGGCATCGAGATGCGCTCCGGGTTAAGAAAGCGCTCGAACAGCAGCTTATGCCGAATCGGATCGACATCTGTAATACGCAGCACATAAGCGACGAGGCTGCCTGCCGACGAGCCCCGGCCCGGCCCGGTGCGGATGCCTCGGCTGTGAGCGAAGCGTATGAAATCCCAGACGATCAGGAAATAATCGGCAAAGCCCATTCCCGTAATGACCCGCAATTCATATTCGAGTCGCTCAGACAACCGGTCCGCATCGATGGGCATGGCCTCCGCGTCTGCTGCTAAGCCGCTCCCCGGTGCGGATGGCGGCTCCATCGCCCTGCCGCTCGCAGCGCTATACGCTGCATAACGGGCTGCAAGCCCCTCATAGCACAGCTCACGCAGATAGGCGGCTGCGTCCAGCCCCTCTGGCAGCGGGCTGAAGGACGGGAGCACCGAGCGGCCAAGCTCCAGCTCCAGCTCGCACTCGGCGGCGATGCGCACCGTATTGGCTATCGCCTGCGGCACATGAAGAAACAGCGACGCCATCTCCTCAGCGCTCTTGAAGTATAGCTGGTCCGTCGTCATTCTCAGCCGTTCGGGATCATCGACCGTCTTCCCGGTGCCGATGCAGATGAGCAGATCCTGCAAAGCGGCATCCTCCTGGCGGATATAATGGACGTCATTGGTTGCTACAAGCTCGATACCCGTCTCCTCCGCCAGCTTGAGCAGCCCCAGATTCACCTTCTTCTGCTCCAGCAAGCCATGGTCTTGCAGCTCCAGATAGAAATGCCGACCCAGTGCAGTCTTGTACCGGAGTGCCGCCGCGCGCGCTTCGTCATAGCGGTCATGCACCAGATGCTGCGACACCTCGCCTCCCAGGCAGGCGCTCAGCACGGTCAGCCCTTCGGCATAGCGGGACAGTGCCTCCATATCGATGCGCGGTCTGTAATGGAACCCCTCCAATTGTCCGATCGAGCACAGCTTCATCAGATTGCGATAGCCTACCTCATTGCGGGCCAGCACGATCAAATGATAGATGGGCTGTTCCTTGCGGGGCAGCTTGTCATAGCGCGAGCCCGCGGTATAGTACATCTCGCAGCCGATGATGGGCTTGATGCCATGCTCCCTGCATGCGCGGTAGAACGGAATTGCCCCGTACATCACCCCATGGTCGGTCAGCGCGAGCGACTTCATGCCTAGCTCCGCTGCCCGGCTTACAAGCTCCCGGATGCGCGCCGCGCCGTCCAGCAGACTGTATTCACTGTGCACATGCAAGTGAACAAAAGCCTCTCCACTCTCCATCGCTCGCTCACCTCCAACGGTAATATTTATTCTATTTTATCATAATGTCCCGGAAGCCGCCCATAAAATGAAACAAGCCCCTCCAGCGAAGCAGACATGCACGACGGAAGTACATGGAGCACAGCGGCGGAGCGGCTCACACTTCAAGCATAGGGCGGTGGCTTGCCATGAATATGAATCTGTTTCTCTCCAAGACAGCAATCGACTTTTTTATCGCGTTTGGCGTTGTGACGGGCGGAGCGCTGCTGGCTGGCGTCGGGTCGGTGCTGGTGCTGCAGACGCCAGGCACAACCATGCTGGAGACAGCAGCCAAGCTGAAAATATGGGCGATCGTCGCTGCGGTCGGCGGCACGATCGATCCGATGCGCGTCATCGAATCGAATATGCTGGAGGGTCATCTCTCTCCTGTCGTCCAGCAGGTATGTATTATATTGACTGCGTTTCTAGGCGCTCACATGGGTACGGAGCTGATCAAAATGATCTGCGGGGAGGTGCTGTAGCCGATGCGAGTTCCGCCCTTCGAGCGGTACCGCGGATTTACGCGCTCGGCCGGTATCTTCCTGCTGGGCGCCGTCGTTGGCGCGGCGCTGTTCAACAGCATCTACCATACGCACCTGAACGAGCTGCATCGCTCCATCGACGGTCTGAACACCGTTATTGAGGAGAAGGAGCGGGACATCAAGCAGTTGAATGATTATAAGAATGATCACAACATGGTGATTAAAACCGTGCATGTCTATATCGAGAACAGCCGTGAGACTCGCACGAATTCCATTGAGCTGGATACCCGTACCGAGCTGGAGCTGAAGAAGGCGGTCGCCAGAGATTTCGACATTTTCCTCGGACGCCGGGTCTATGAGATCGGAGCGGATTCGCGCCTGGCCAGAACCTTGTTGAACCGGAAAATCTATACGATTGGACTGGATAAGAAATATCAAATTCAAGTGCTGACGATGCTCGTCGTCGACACCTCGCTTACCGTCTGGGTCAGCGCCAAGATGCAAGCCGTTCTGTAACATGGTACAATGAGCCGTAAGAGCACACTGGGGCTTGTCCGGGCATCCGCCCGCACACGCCTCGCTGCAATCCAGCTATAAGGAGAGTGTCACCTGCCATGGTCTATATCCAATGGCTGCTCGTCATGGGCATTATGATTATGCTGATCCTGACCGCCTACTACAGCGTGAAGGCACGCCGCTCGCAGGAACCGCGTGCTCGCGGCCTGAACACGGCTCATATGAACATCAGCATGGGTGTGATGCTCGTTCTGATGTCGCTGATTCAGATGGTCATGTTCAGCGGGTCTACCGTGCGGCTGATCGTCGGCGCGATCTTTCTGCTGCTCGGCCTGTTCAACCTGTTCGCCGGGCTGCGCAATAAGAGCCTGTTCTCCGCTATGAAGCAGCAATCCTAAGCCTCTGCACCAGATGCAGCACAGCCGGGCGCCGCTCCTTGTACAAGGACGGCGCCCGGCTGCCGTTAGCGGCTCCGCGCGACCTCGATTCCTGGGGCATGTATGCAACCCATAAGGGATTCTGACCCTGCCTATACTCCCTTATGCGCTGCTTCCTCTTGACGTCCCCCACACCCTAATAAGGGTCAATCATCTGTGCGCTCATCATCGCCTTGGCCGCAAGGCCGCGGTCATCGACAATCTCGATCTCCAGCTTGGCTGACTTGCGGTTCATCTCCAGTAATCGCGGCACAATCGAGATGTCCTGGTCGATCTGTGTCGGACGGACGAAGTAGGTCGTGACACTCTCCAGTACATGGTCGCGCTTGCCGATCTCCCAGATCAGCAGCCGCCCGGCCTGCATGAGCAGCGACATCAGCACCCCTTCGGACACAGTGCCGAGCGGCCCCGACATCTGCGGCGTCATCCGCCCTCTGTAGAGCCACCCCTCGCCAGTGCGTTCGCCTGTAATCTTGGCGAAGCCGCTCCACATCAGATCATCGAAGGTCTCGCCTGACTGCGGCTGCTTGCCTGCGAATGGCATCGCAGCCAGTACCTCCTGACGAGTTACCACAGCCAGCAGGCGGCGCTGCCTGTCCACGATCGGCAGCAGATCAATCCCCTCCGAAGCCATCGTATGGGCAGCGGATGTAATGGTCGTGCTGGGTCGCACCGTAATCGGATTGCGAGTCATCAGCTTCTCCACCGTCTGGGAGCCCGGATTGCCCGCCGCGTCTCTGGCCGTCATAATGCCGATGATCCGGCTCTTCTCATCCACCACAGGGAAGCGAGCCTGCCCGGTCTCCTGCTGAAGCAGTCCAAAGCTGTTAACGGTATCCGAGGCATGCAGCGCCTTGGGCTTGTCCTCGAAGGCCACTATATCCTCGATGCGCATAATTTTGCGCTGGATAATCCGGTCATACATCGCGCGATTGATGATGGAAGCGACGGTAAAGGTATCATGCTTGCACGAGATGACGGGCAAGCCCCGCTCATCAGACAGTCGCTTCACCTCATCGCTCGTATCGAAGCCGCCGGTAATAAGCACACCGGCTCCCTCCTCCAGCGCATAGTGGTGAGCATCCTCGCGGTTGCCGACTATAAGGAGACTGTCCGCATCGATGTAAGCGATCATCTCCTCCAGCTTCATCGCCCCGATGACGAACTTCTGCAGTGTCTTGTCTAGCCCCGAGGCTCCACCGAGCACCTGACCATCCAGCAGTGCGGCAATCTCGGCAAAGGTCAGCCGATCCGGCTGGCTGCGCTGCTTCTTCTCGATGCGGACCGTTCCGATCCGCTCCCGCGTGCTGACGATTCCCAGCTTCTCCGCTTCCTTCAGGGCGCGATATGCGGTTCCCTCGCTAACCTGCAACGCCTTGGCAATCGAGCGTACAGAAATTTTCTCCCCAATCTTCAATTGCCTGATATATTGCAGAATATATTCATGCTTGGTTAATGCCTCATCGCCTGGCTCGATCGTCTCCATGTTCATCCTCCTAAGGGTATTGCATCAAGCAACATTAATATTCATATATTCAAAAAAGTAATTTCATTTTAGTTCAAAAGCAAGTAAAGTAGTATCTGAAGCCTACATCAAGACTGAAGACCGCGGCTTGCCGCAGTCTGAAGGAGAGCTCGCATGAACTATATGCTGCAAGCTGCCAGCAATACGCTGCTGCTGTCGATTCCTCAATCTGTGATCTGCCTAGCCTTCAGCTTTCAGTTCTGGGGAATGAGGCTGGAGCTGTACTGGCGCAAGGTGCTGTTGCTAGGCGTGCTGCATTCGCTCTATCTGAATGCCCTAATGCCGATCACCCCGCTGCCGGTACATTTTCTCAATGCGCTTATTTCATTTGCTGCGCTGTTCTTTCTCCTGTTCCGCACGATCGGCCTGCAGATGAAGCTGATGATTCAGATTACCTTTTACCTTATTGTTATTATATCCGATACGTCGGCGATATGGATGGGTTCCGGCCTTCTCGGGCTCGAACGCATGGCTGATGCCTCGCTGGCAGACCGGATGCTGCTCTGCTGGCCGTTAGTGGCTGCGATCGCTGTGCTGTGCTGGCTGCTATACGACCGCTCCTGCTACCCAGGACAAAGAATACGGCGCTTCCTGACAAGCAGGCATCATCGGCCGATGTTTCTGTTTATTGTGCTGATCTTCATTCAGACGGTTATTATGGTGGCTTACTTCTTCTCTCGTTTCTTCACACGCTATGACGAGATGAGCAAGATGCTATTCTATATCGGACTTGCTGCGACACTGTTCGTCAGCTTTGCCGCCATCTCCCTGCTGATCCGAACGCGAGAAGAAGCGATCCGCATGACGCGCAGCGCATATGTGAGCGATGTAATGCAGATGCTCACCTCGATTCGTGGGCAGCGGCATGACTTTCTGAATCATATCCAGGTCATCTCCTCCATGCTCACGATGAAGAAATATGACCAGCTCAAAAGCTACATAGAAGAAATCGCCATCGATCTGCAAGCTCAGAACAGTCGCAACGGCCCGCTTCCCGGCGCAGCAGTCGCCGCACTCGTCCAGTCGAAGCAGGTAGCAGCCGATGCGCGGCAGATCTGCTTCAATCACGAAATTCCCGCGAAGCTGGCGATGTCGCATCTGCGTAATACCGACCTGATCCGTATCCTGGGCAATCTGATCGACAATGCGTTCGATGAGGCTGCTACGCTGCCTGCTGGCGAGCGCTTCACCAATCTGGCACTGCGCCAGCAGGAGCAGCGGCTGGAGATTGAGGTCATGAACAGCGGCCGATTACTGAGCGAGGAGGAGCGGCAGATGATGCTGACCCCCGGCTATTCGACCAAGGACAACCATCATTCGGGACTTGGCCTTGCGATCGTCTCTGACCTGGTCAGTCGCTACAACGGCACCCTCTCCGTCGATTCTGACCCGCAGGGCATCATCATCAGGGCCGTGCTCCATGATCAGCCTCCCAAGCAGGAGGCGCTGCTGTAGACTTGGCGTCTGCTATGTAGAGAGTCGCTCTGGCGAGCGGCTGCTCAGGGCTGTCCAGTGGGGTTGTTAATGCATTGAAGAAGGTTGCCATAGCATATTGTTTTGTTGCATTTCCCCTGCTTGTTATAGCCGCTTTCATTGAAGCGTTTATTACTCCCATGATTGCATAAGTGCAACTGGAGCGGCATTCTTGTGCAACCTGTTATACCATGAAAATAGGGGCGTCCAAAGTCAGCCTACCACAGGCTTTCTGGACAGCCCCGTCTTTTAAGATGACCTAATCAATGTGCAGCGCATAAAACTCGACGTTGTCCTGCTGGTATACCTGATAGCTATTCATGTAATTGTACCAGATGATTGTATCGCCCTGCACAAGCGGCGCCATATTCCCTGGAGATGGTACTCCTTCCAAGCTCGTCGGTTGTCGCAGCAGCTTACCTGTTCCATCGACCACCGCGTAAAACAAGCTCCAACGATTCTGTTTATCCGATTCTTTCCATAACAATGCAAACTTGTTATCATTCACCTTCACCAGATGGGTCTCTGTAATGTTAATGTTGGATTTCACAGAATGATGGGTAAGCCAGATTAATTTAGCATCGCTATCATCCTCTGCATCCTTCGGCACGATGCCGAGAAACAGGTTTTTGGTACCGCTCTGGCCATATTGTTCTGTATGTGAAACACTTGATCCTAGCATCAAATAACTGTTCTTTGCCACCTCTAGTCCACCCAGATGCGCACCGGTGTAATTATCTCCAATCTCCCCTGGAAATTCCATTAGGTTAATCTTTTTTCGGATTGCACCATCCTGCTCTACTTGAAGGACGATAGCGCGGGGATACGCATCCCCAAGGTCAGCATAAACAATCTGCTCTTGATCGAAGCGGGCATATGTGGCAAATGAGTGGCCGACGTGGTTGTTCGGCCATTCTCCTCCAGAGTACAGCAGCTTCATATCCTTCATATCGATCTGGAAATTAATATTGGATTGGTGCTGTTTTCCATCCGCTGACATATAGCGCAATCTTGCAGAGTGAATCACCAATTTCCCCTGATAGCTGTCCATTGTCAAATTGCTGTGATAGAATGGTCCGGTTACGTAGACATCCTTGATATCAACCTGCCCGACCTTAGCCCATGTCTTGTCGTATTTGACAACACGGTACACGGTTTTGCTGTCTTGCTCCTCTGGATTAGACTGACCATAGACGACATAATAGTAACCGTCTTCTCCGAGGTGAACTCCGCCCAACTGGTCTAATTCATTCTTGAGTATCAATTCTTTGCTTCTTCCAAACGTAGAGGTAAGCTGCTGAATTCGCAATTTATTGTCGAAAGCACTGTTCTCCACCAAAACCATGTTTCCATTATTTTTCAGCAAAAATCGCGTGGCGACACGAAATGAGTTATCGTAAAAATAATCGTTCGTGCGATCTGTAACTATATTCGATGCGTACACAGACAGCTTGGGATGGGTAAATATCCTTACAATTTTACTGCCTGGCTGCCAAACAACCTTGCTATTGAGATGCTCGGAGACGAAGCGAACAGGAATTAGCACTCTCCCCTGTTTCATTCTGGCAGGTACCGGCATCGTGACTGGCCTTCCGTCGATGGTTGCCACAGGATGATCCACTTGCAATTGGATTACCTTTCCCTTTAATTTAGTTGTAATTGAACGATGGGTTGCATCCCATTCAATCGATGCGCCCAACGCCTCAAGAAGGGCTCTCATAGGTATGAGCGTACTCCCTTGCTCCGTCTCAGTCGGAACGTCGGAATGAAGAAACTTACCATTTACACAGACAAATATTAAATCTTCCAGTTTGGGCAAATTCGAATAATCGTACTCGATAAGCTCCCCGTCTGTAGTAATAACACCGCTTGGCCGTGTGCTGGGATGTCTTTGCTCCGACGCTTTCTGATAGCAGCTATCCTCGATATAAGCGAGTACAATCGGGCTTGGAAGCAAGCCAAACCATAGTGTGATCATTATTGCAGTTGCTGCTAATTTCTTGGGCATTTCGATTCTCCTCCGCTGATGAACTCATTCTTCATTTTCTTATCATAAAAGGTATTATCACTCTTCCATGGTAAATCTTCCAGCATGTTTAGTAAAGCTTCAGAAACAGTCTGTAGCTCGTCCTTACGGGGTCACCCCCATGTACACTGGATCAAAAATAACACATAGGTTTTATTTTGATTCGGCTTGCCTTATTCGGGGAAAGGAAGGGTTAACATATTATGGTTTTAATGGTAGTATAATGAGTGTGCGCTACTAAGCCGTCTAGGAGGATGAGAGCATGCCGGGATTCATGAAGGTTTTCTATGCGGATGATATAGAGCTTCTAAGAGAAAGCTCATGGAGCTAGAACGATGAGAGATGGCAATAACAGATATGCCTATATGCAGTCGAAAGGTAAAACCTACCTTTTCGTGATTCAGCCGTTACTTGCTTCAGGGGCGGCCACCCTGACGTTTCTGGGCGTGCAATACCTGTTCATGTGGATCGAATACAGCCCATTCGCCAATGAGGTATTTGTGAAAGCCTTGACATCAGGTTGGTACCTCATCGTGCTCCTGTTGATCTTCATTTATAGCGTAGTAGCCATTACCAACGTAATCAGTTGGGCATATTATAAGCGAAAATTAAGGTAAACCCTCTGGTGGAATAATATTCCGGCAATTGTGTGCCATTCACGTAGGCGAATTGACTGACGGACACTATGGCGCTTGGCTAACTGTTGGCGCTAGCCGTCCCCGTTTGGGACATTCACCCTAAAGATGACGCCATGCTAGGCGTACACAAAAAACCAGCTAATGTATGACAAACATTAGCTGGCTCGTGGGGCTACCCCTTCTGTATGATTGGGAAAACATCGACTTAGCCTAGGCCGCGGCCAATTTGGCTCCGATCCATGGAAGGCCTTTCACAAGTTCGAGAATGTAATGCTTATTGTACCCAAATACCACCGTCAATGATTTGTGCTGTACCAGTAATATATGAAGATTCATCACTCGCTAAGAAAAGAACTAAGTTAGCAACATCTTCTGGAGTACCAAGACGTTTTAGTGGAACTGCATTAGCAACAGCTTGTTTCGCTTCATCTGTTGTGAACGTATCTCTTGTCATTTGAGTATCAATAGCTCCAGGATGAATCGAATTCACTCGAATATTCTCAGTTCCTAATTCAAGAGCTGCAGCACGAGTAACAGCTTCCACAGCACCTTTACTTGCCGTATATGGGTTAAAACCACCTGCAGCAATTATACTAGCAAGAGATCCAATATTAATGATGGAGCCGACGCCCGCTGTTCTCATATAAGGAACAACGGTCTTGATTCCTGCAAATTGACTCCATGCATTAATGTCGATGGCCTTTTTCCAAATGTCATATGTGACATCCATAAATGATTGCATCGAAAGGATCCCAGCATTATTCACAAGGACATTTATGAGACCGAACTTGCTTACACCCTCTTCGGCAACCTTCCTCCACTCTTCTTCTGAAGAAACATCATGTTTCAAGGCTATTGCGCTCCCCGGGAACTCCACATTGATCTTTTCTACAACCTGAGAAACATTGTCAAATTGAATATCTGTAGCGATGACTTTCGCCCCTTCTTTAGCGAACAAATAGGCCTCGCTTGCTCCTTGACCATTCCCAGCACCTGTAATTAAAGCTACTTTTCCAGATAAACGTCCCATCTGTAGATCCTCCTGTTCATATACCGAAATTTAAACATGCAATTCCTAAAAAACGCTTACATATTTATAATAGAACTATGTGATAAGGCATACAATAATCAGCAAATACGAAAGTGTTGATGGATCAACAAATGGGGTCATCGTCGTTGAGTCATGCCATATTTAATGAACATAAAGAGGGTGAAATATTGACTATCTCAAATCGCCAAAAAAGAAAACAGCAAATAACGATTGAATCATTGAAAAATGCTTTAATTGAATTAATTTTAGAAAACAATGAAGTTGAATTGATAACCATTGGGGAAATTTCTAATCGAGCTGATTTGAATCGTGGAACATTCTATATTCACTATAAGGACAAAAACGAAATTTTAGAGGCTTTATACTATGATGCGACAGAAGGACTTCAACAAGCTCTTCGGACGCCATACAAAAATACGAATAAAGTACTACTGAATGAGCTTGTAGTTCCTTCTACAAAACTGATCTTTGAACACATTGAAACAAACAAAAAGTTATTTAAGGCGTTAGATCTTATCGATAAAGATCCAAACCTATATAAACGTCTTGAGCAGATGTTTTGGAGCTTATTTACTACAGAAATTCTTTTTGAACGAGATTCTCTGTCAGGAGAAACAGAATACGAAATTTTTTTAAGCTATCAACTTCATGCGACACTTGGTGTCATTAAATATTGGATTTCGAGGGACTTTATGTACTCTTCTACTTTTATGTCAGAGCAACTAACCTCATATTATTCACATCGAGTTACTGCGATGAATTTCAAATAAACGGATTAAGCATAACAATAAGTTAAAGTATCCTTCAACATAAAAAACGGGGTTGAAAGATGCACACAATCAATTGACGACGTTGAAAAATTAGGTTAGGAGCAAGGCTGCAGCGTCGGACGATGCGGCCTTGAAGAAAGCGACTATAGTAGACCTCCTAAACATAGCTAGCCTTTTCTGGCTCAAACCAGAAATCAGTGCTTGACTTGGGTCGAGATGAGACGCTACGGGACAGAGGGTTCTTCCGATCGCTGTTAAAGCCCGATTCCTTTTATTTATTTGAGGACTATGGTGGGATCGGTCTTTAAAGGCGAACACTGACGTTTCTCCAGAATCCCTCCGCCCCTCCGCTAAGCTCTGTTTTCTGTCAAGCACTCCTATCGCCCTCCATGATCGGAAATGTCAATCTGATTGGTTAGTCGCTTGTTCTCGCAATCACGTTTACTTTACTGACCATGGGGTTGTATTACCACGCCGCTATTCATGTGGAAGGCAGGTTTACAGATGGATCTCATTGTCGTTAGAATCGAAGAACTTGACCGATACAACCTGGTGCTTGCTTCGGACAAAGGAGACAAGTTCAATAATATAGGTACGTTCTTGGTTATCCATTAACAATTCTTTTTGGAATTCCCCGTCCATGAACACCTTACAATAGGTGGCTTGGTTCAATAATTGATCGTCGTTAATCATCAGTCCTACAGCACCATCCAAGTAGCCCGCAAGCAAGGCCTTATTTTCTGCTAAGTTGATATCCTCAGTGCTCTCACTCACAAGCCCATTCATACCTTTAACAAGTTGATGATGTTCATCCATGTAGAGCGTATAAGCTCCAATTTGCTTTTTGTTTACAAAAAATATAAATACGGCTCCTTGCGAGGTCTTCTTCACATCAATAACATCCAAATTATGTTCTCGAATAACCTCATCAATCATCTGATCCGTCACTTCATTGATTGTATTATTACACCCCAAGACGCTTACCAAAAATAATGAAGTGATGACGATCATAATGAAGGATTTCATAGAAACATCCCCTAAAATGCTACAACACCTCCCTAATTCCAGGAGGTTGATGTGGCATATGTATTGAATGAAGATTCACGTAGGTTTGATTTCCAACAACAAACACACTTGGAACCTGAATCCAAGCGTGTTTGTTGTTGTACTATAGCATTCTGCTTTAATTAGAGCTCTTACTTATTGAATCCACCAAGGCTGTAAATTCGGAAACAACTGATTTTTGTGAATTTTCACTAATTTGAGAACCTTGAATATTTTGAGCACTTGCTTGAAGCACTGGATCTAAGTTCAAGACCTTTCCTTTTTCGTTTAGAAAAGCTCCCTGAACCCCTCCCTTTATATAAAATTTATTATCACCCTCATCTCCCTGAAGCCCCAGAAAAAGAAGGTATTCTTCATTAGGTTTCAGTATTTCTGATCCTTCTTCAAAGGGAAGTTGACCAAGTTGGAAGACTTCAACTGTATCAAAAATATCACCTTTGATCGGTATGGCAACTTTTATAGTGGAAACAACACTTAATGGGCTAAATTGTACCTGTTCAACTACGGTTCCAGTCAATATCGTCTGGGTTGTATCTTTTAATTCATCTAATGATTGCACCCCATCCGAATAAGATGTATCGATATGCAATTTTTGATTAGCTAATTCATTAACACTCTTTTCTAAATCTTGTGGAGTAAATTCATGAACAGGGAAATTTTCTTGTATAGTGTTAGCACTCAGTTCTTTCTCTAAGTCTGAGGGGGATAAGGAGTATACACCAGCACCGATAGCAAGTGCCCCTACTAAAATTAATATTTTTCTTTTCACCGTTCTTCACCTCTTCAATTTTTCGGAATGATGAAACTACTAAATGTTGTTTATTAGCTTGCGGGTAAAAAGGGCTAGCCGCTACTCTTTTTCATAGTCATATGTATTAGAATCAGTATCGCAGTTAAATAAAGCACATAGCGTAACGAGTGCAGGTACATAAAAGCCCTCAGTGGATAGACATCGTCAGCATCTTGGAATAAATAAGGTATAGCAATATTAATAAGAGCACCCAATAAGAATAAAGAGAATACCCCAAGCATTCTCCAATTCCTTCTCTTGAATGTCAAATATGCTCCAGCCAGTAAAGCTACAATATACATGCCTTGAAATATAAATAGAATCATATCGCCCTCCATGATCGGAAATGTCAATCTGATTGGTTTCGCTTGCTCTCGCAATCAAGTTAACTCTACAGATCGGGGACAACAACAGCCTATTCCCCCGTCATCGTGCAGAAGGATTAAGCTATTGCAAGTTGAGCTTGGAGGTGACTCCAATATTATACTTTTCTTTAATTTCCATTTTGATTCTCTCACGGTTTTCAATATCAGTAAGATCATTGGTGTCAGTATAAGTGGAATTCTTACCATCATGATTTCCTACACTATATTTTCCGTATGCTAAGGACATGATGCTATAGTGCCCAGAAGCCATCTTTTTCAAAAAGATAACGTATGTCTTACCTTTCTCCATCTCGGAATAATCTTCATATTTCAGTTTGACCCTTCCAGTAAACTCCTGAACAAGCCCAATTGGCTCTATGACTTCGATTGATTTATCTTGTTGTACATCGGGGTCATTGGATTGAATCACCCTATGCACCTCAAATTTAGTCAATGTATAGTAATCCTGGATCGTCTGTGCTTTCTCCCCCTCAAAATAGGTTACCCTATGATCACGATCCTCAAAAGCATCCGTCGGAGAACCAATCAGCACCAGATCCGCAGCCTCCTCTAATGAGGCAAGATCATGATATGGTACCACTCTTACATGCGAAATACTCGTTGTCATTTTGCTATACACAAATGTATAGTAGGAGGATGCACCACCTGCTACGAGCACCAAAGCTAGTAATCCTATTATAACGTTGTGTAGAGCCTTGTGATTGCGTGTTGGCTCGTCCATATCAGTACTCAAACTCTAACGGTATGCTATAGGCATTCCCATCACATTCGAAACTTGCTAATACAGATACCATAGAATCTCCCTTCGGTGCCTGAAACATAATCGGAGCACTATAAGTTATGGTTTCGTTTGACTTTATCACTGTCTTTAATCCAATGCTATCAAAGGTATGGGCTATATTACTTCCCCTTGATGCAACTAAAACTGAAATCAGGGGATTAGAATGATGAATTTGAATATCTTGATCCCCTTTATATTTCAATTTTCTCGTAATTAATATTGAATTATCCTCATTTGCCTTTAAATCAACAATGATCTCAAAATCTCCTTTACTCGCCGAATATAACATAGTTTTTTCCGCTTCATCATTATAGTTACAACTTGATACGATGCAAACAATAATGACAATAAAATAATCGCGGTATCCATTAATAATTTGTTGCGATTTGATTAATACCAAGATCACTAAAGGAGTAGCCTATGTGCGAGAATACAGAATAATATGTATCACTTATTGTTACACATCCTTTATCAATGCCATGCGCATGAAATTGAACTGACAATTGGTGAACCGCTGGCTGAATCAACCTGCGCTCCGCCAAGGTAGCGCAGGTACTGCGAGTCTCATACAAGTAATAACTTGCGTTGGAAGAGGATATTTGAATACCTGCCGTATCCGTGTTTCCTCCGCAGCAAAAACTCCTATGCAAGTACCAATGGATAATCCAACTACAAGGGGTATAGTATAAGTTGTCACCTCATTAAATAAGACACTGTTAACAATCAAAATGTTTCATCTATTTTTGGGAAATTATCCACATAAATACTCTCCACTCCCTCCCTTATTAATAACTGCCAAGTAGGTATGGAAGTTATAGAAAGGAAGCAAAACGTATTTCCATGCTTCCTTGATGTTCCGAACATAGATGCCACTGAACAATAGACAGATGGCATATAACATGATCGTTCCCCCTTCATCCTTCTATTTCGTGCTGCCCAACATCAACAGGTGCTGCTCTTTCGCCTGTTTTGCCTGTCCGTGGCTTAGTCCTCGTGCATGGATCTCTAGGAGCAGCAGGTCAAGGAATTCCTTCTCAAGCTGTAGTTCGACGGCATCCTCATATACGGTCATTAGCTCCTGATCTGTGAGTGTTTTCATAGGGTTCTCGCCTCATTTAGGATTTATCTTGTTAAGGATCATTTTCTTGTTCTGGCGTTCTTCACCAGGGTCATTCTTCGGGAATGGCGCAGCCACGAATAATAGCTTCTCAAATCTCGCAGCTCCAACGATTCCGATAGTCTGCCCAAGAAGGTGATGATCAACATCTTGTGCAGAGGGTTGCCGATCAGGTCCCTCTCTTGTTCGGATACGGCAAAGTTCACAACCATCAGAAGATCATTATCGATGATATAGACGTCTTCATCGTGCCGGTAATACGGTTCAATCTGACCGCGCTTCAGCCGATCCCATATGAACTGGCCTATCTCCTCAAGCCCTGCCCTTCCCCTGTCCACCCGGGAAATCCAGCGATCCTGCGCATGGTGGGTAATGATGATGTCGACAATTTTTTTATCGCCTAACTCGATATAATAGGGGTCATAGGTACTCCATCGGCTCATCGCTCTATCCTTCATCTGTTAACTTCCCCCTTTCGTCCTACGTGCCTCTAATTGAATTCCATATTTATGTAAATTATGATAAGGTTAACTGTGCCTGATGTCATCACATACTTTCGTTGCGTCAATACGCAACCAGTTGCGTGTTCATGCAAAAAATGAAGGAAAATTTGCGTGAAGACGAAAAAAAGATTGCATCTTAGCACACTGCTAAATTTATGCAATCTTTCTTTATTTTTGGTAAAATAGGGTTAGGGAATTATAACCATTGGGGATATTTTAATTGGTCTTGCGTTCTATTGCAAATAGGGCGACTAAAGATACGGGTTAGTGCAGAAGACTCTTCTTCGGTTAAAGATAATTCGGATATGATAAGGGTTTCATAATCACGTATGTCGATGGATGTCAAATTATGTACAGCCCGTTGCAGGCTTGGGTTAATCTGGATTGTCAGCATAAGGAGGTCACCACCTCCCTAGATAGTGTAATAAAATACATATTATAACAAAAATACAAACCGAGGGAAGTGTTAATAAGATGAAAAGAAAGCTTTTATTATGGCTGGGGATTCCATTGTTTATTGTTTTGCAAGTTTGGTTCTCGTTCCTTACGTTCTATGTTCCCTATCATGGGGTTTACCTAGAGCTAACCCCCCAGCATCAATGGGTAATCAAAGAACTAGCTCCAGAAGGTGCTGGTTATTCACTGGGACTTCAAGTTGGGGATACCATTCAACTAGTG
>NZ_JBUEDD010000050.1:0-493 GCF_054955055.1 Paenibacillus sp. J5
CCAGCAGCACTGGAGCTGGTCCGAGCTGTTAAGGCAATTGATAGAGGAGATGAACAGGCGCTCAGCGGCAAGAGCCCGTTGGGTACCCGAGGAGACTACGAAGCCCGTCTCAACTCCCGGGGTAGCAGATACGCTGTTAATCGATCCAGCGAGGCTGGATGATGAGGATATGATCTATCAGGCGATGAAGGCTTACATGGAATATATGGACGGAACGTATGAGACGAAGAGTGAGCTTGATCTGGAGCTGATCGAGCTGCAGATGGTGTCCGAAGGAAGTCAAGCCTATGAGAAGATTCGAAAGAACTTGCTGAAGAGTTTATTTCGAGGCGATGAAGCAGCCCTGGAGCAATGGATGAAGCGATTCAAAGATCCGGGAACGCGGGGGAAAGCGATCCTGGAGCTGAAGCAGGGCATCGGGTTGACAAGGGAACCCACATCAGCGCAGCCGGAGCGAAATCGAGCGGCAGAAGTGTATCTGGTGATGAGTGAA
>NZ_JBUEDD010000051.1:0-488 GCF_054955055.1 Paenibacillus sp. J5
TAAAACTAAGCGTGAATCGAGAGAAGAGTGCAGTAGACCGACCGTGGAACCGAAAGTTCCTCGGATTTAGCTTTCTGATAAACAAGAAAGCGACGATTCGTTTAGCGCCGCAAACGATCTGGCGGTTCAAAGCGAAAGTGCGCGAGCTAACGAACCGAACGCGCTCAATGTCAATGGAGAGCCGGATTGCGAAACTAAACCGATACCTCATCGGCTGGATGGGCTACTTTCGACTAGCAGCGGCGAAAAACCATTGTGAGAAGTTTGACCAATGGATTCGCCGAAGACTCCGCATGTGTCTATGGAAGCAATGGAAACGGGTGCGAACCCGAATCCGGGAGCTTCGGGCACGGGGCGTCCCCGAATGGGCCTGCTTCGTCATGGCCAACTCCAGGCGCGGGGCATGGGAGATGTCTCGAAACACAAATAACGCCCTTCCGACTTCCTACTGGGAAGCAAAAGGGCTAAAGAGTTTACTTTCTCGTTAT
>NZ_JBUEDD010000052.1:0-350 GCF_054955055.1 Paenibacillus sp. J5
GCGACCGAGCTGTTCAATGCGGCGTTGACAAGCCACCTGCGTATCTATCTGAAGGATAAGGATGGCATGTATCTGGAGGAGAATGGTACACCGAAGGCGTATCCGATGGGTGCGAACGGCACGTTCTCCGTAGAGGGACTGAGCGAGCAGAAGTATACGATGGAGGTTCGCTACCAGGCCGATACGGGAGAGGAGCTGCTCCTGAAGGTCGCCGAGCTGGATGTGAAGGCGAACGGGGAGCTGAATATCTCCGAGGAGCTGGTTGACCCTTACGGGACGGTCTATGATGAAACGACTGGAGATGCCATCAGCGGGACGAAGATCGCTGGAGCGAAGGTGACGCTGTATTA
>NZ_JBUEDD010000053.1:0-326 GCF_054955055.1 Paenibacillus sp. J5
CGCCGTCTGCACCTCGCCCAGCTCGATCCGGTACCCTCTCAGCTTCACCTGGTCGTCCATTCGACCCCAGTACTCGATCACGCCATCCTCGCGGTAGCGGCACAGGTCTCCCGTCCGGTACATCCGCTCTCCGGCCGCTCCGTGCGGATTATGCAGGAATCGCTCTGCGGTCAGCTCCGGCTGCTTCAGGTACCCCCGCGCGACTCCCGCTCCCGCTACGTACAGCTCCCCAACTACTCCTGTCGGAACCAGTTGGCCGGTGCGATCCAGGATATAGCTCGCGCTTCCTGTGATCGGCCGTCCGATCGGCGGCGCTTCCTCCGAAC
>NZ_JBUEDD010000054.1:0-326 GCF_054955055.1 Paenibacillus sp. J5
TGCCGTCTGCACCTCGCCCAGCTCGATCCGGTACCCTCTCAGCTTCACCTGGTCGTCCATTCGACCCCAGTACTCGATTACGCCGTCCTCGCGGTAGCGGCACAGGTCTCCCGTCCGGTACATCCGCTCTCCGGCCGCTCCGTGCGAATTATGCAGGAATCGCTCTGCGGTCAGCTCCGGCTGCTTCAGGTACCCCCGCGCGACTCCCGCTCCCGCCACGTACAGCTCCCCGACTACTCCTGTCGGAACCAGTTGGCCAGTGCGATCCAGGATATAGCTCGCGCTTCCTGTGATTGGCCGTCCGATCGGCGGCGCTTCCTCCGACT
>NZ_JBUEDD010000055.1:0-317 GCF_054955055.1 Paenibacillus sp. J5
TCAGCAGCACTGGAGCTGGTCCGAGCTGTTAAGGCAATTGATGGAGGAGATGAACAGGCGCTCAGCGGCAAGAGCCCGTTGGGGACCTGAGGAGACTACGAAGCCCGTCTCAACTCCCGGGGTAGCAGATACGCTGTTAATCGATCCAGCGAGGCTGGATGATGAGGATATGATTTATCAGGCGATGAAGGCTTACACGGAATATATGGACGGAACGTATGAGACGAAGAGTGAGCTTGATCTGGATATAATCGAGCTGCAGATGGTGTCCGAAGGAAGTCAAGCCTATGAGAAGATCCGAGAGAGATTGCTGAAGA